>DASTVO010000321.1:0-11392 GCA_035759075.1 Actinomycetes bacterium | reverse complement strand
GAGTCGACTCGCTTCCTGAGCACGGTCGAGGGGATCTTGGGGGAGTGCTGTGGACGACGGGGGCGCTGCAGCCGGCCGTCCGGAGCATCCTCGTGCGGTGACGTCTCTCGAGCAGCTGCTGCGCGACCAGGACGGGGTGGTGACACCGGCGCAGGTCCGAGCCTCCGGTGTGTCCGCGTACCGGCTCCGCGGCCAGCTGTCCCGCGGGGAGTGGCAGCCGCTGTACGCGGGACGAGCGCTGCGCCGGCCAGGGGCCGATCCCAAGCCGGCGGTCCTGGACCGGGCTGCCCTGCTCGCACTGGGCGACGGGGCCGTCCTCGCCGGGCCGTCCGCCGCACGGTGGTTGGGCGTGTCAGTGCCGTGGCCGCGTCCCGTCGCCCGGGTCCCCGGTCACAGCCGACGGGAGCCGGCCGGCGTCGACGTCCTGCGCGGGGACGTCGATGACGAGGACGTGCGGGTCGTCGACGGGATGCTGATGACCGACCTCGCCCTCACGGTCGTCGACTGTCTCGTGCTGCTGCCGGAGAAGCGCGGGCGGGAGCTGGTCGACCGAGCGCTGCAGCTGCGCTGGCTGAGCTTCGAGGAGCTGGTCCGGCGGACCCAGCTGCAGGTGGGTCGCCGCGGCGTGGTCCGGCTGCGGCGGCACGTGCGGGCGGCTGCCCCGGGCGCGCGCTCGGAGGCCGAGCGGCTCCTCGTCCGGCTGCTGCGGCGGTCGTCCTTGCGCGGCTGGGTGTGCCAGCTGCCGGTGGACGGCATCGGAGTGCTCGACGTGGCGTTCCCGGCCGCGAAGGTGGCGGTCGAGGTCGACGGGCGCGCCTGGCACTCCGCCGCGGACCGGTTCCAGCACGACCGCACCCGCCAGAACGCGCTGGTCGCCGCGGGCTGGACGGTGCTGCGCTTCACCTGGGCCGACCTGACGGATCGGCCCGGCTACGTGCTGTCGGTCATCGCCGCGACGCTGGCGAAGGCCTCATGATCGCGATCAGCGTGCTCAGGAAGCGAGTCGACTCGCTTCCTGAGCACCGTCGAGGGGATCTTGCGAACGTCAGGCGGTCGAGCGGGCACCCACGCGGAGGTCGGCGAGCAGCGCCTCGGTCGCGGCGGCCACCTCGGCCACCGCCCGGTCGAACACCTCGGCGTTCGCCGGGCTCGGCGACCGGAAGCCGCTGACCTTCCGGACGTACTGCAGGGCAGCCGCCCGGACGTCGTCGTCAGCGACCTGCTCGACGTACGGGGGGCGGAGGGTCTTGATGCTGCGGCACATGCCCCGAGGCTAGGCGCTGCGCCGGAACCACAACAGGTAGTCGCCGGCGTGCCCGGGCGGGTGCTCGTCCCAGCACAGGAACGTCTCGCCGGTGAAGGTCAGGTGCTCGGACACCGCCCGCCCGATGTCCCACGCCAGTGGCGTCACGACGTCGCCGGTCGCGAGGTTCGCGACGTTGACGACTGCGTGGCCCCCGACCCGCAGCAGCCCGGCGACCTGCGCGAAGACCTCGCCGATCTCGCGCAGGTAGGTGGCGTAGTGGCCGTCGTCGGTGGTGTAGGCGGTGAGCGGGTTCTCCGGGTGGTGCACGGCAGTCATGTACGGCGGGGAGGTGAGCACCAGGTCGACGGGTCCGCTCACCAGCTCGGTCAGCCGGCGCGCGTCCCCCTGCACCACCAGCGCCGAGGTCCTGGCCCGTACCAGCTCCACGTGCTCGGCGAGCAGCTCCACCCCCACCGCCTTCCGGTCCATCCGCTCGGCCACGGCGAGCGTGGTGCCGTAGCCGGCGAAGGGGTCCAGCACCACGTCACCGGGCGCGGTCGCGTCCTCGATCACCGACTCCGCCAGCGCCTCGGTGAAGTGCACGTCGTCGGTGCAGCCGGGCGGCCGCTCCGCGCGCAGCTCGGCCGCGCGCAGCAGGAGGTACGGCTTCACCCGACCGCCTGGCTGAGCTCGACCAGGTGACCGTCCGGGTCGCGCAGGAAGCAACGGATCTCCGCACCCCAGTCGTGCGGCGGGGTGAGGAAGGTCGCGCCGCGGCGGACCAGCTCGTCGTAGGAGGCCTGGCAGTCGGCGACCCGCAGCGTCATGGCGTGGCTCACCCGGGTCGGGTCGGGCGGTGGCGTGAACGTCACGTCCGGCTTGTCCGCGGTCGGCTCGCCCCCGGTGACCAGCAGCACCCAGGTGCCCAGGAGCTGCAGCACGACGCTCGCGCCGTACTCCCGGTAGACCTCGGCGCCGAGCACGTCGACCCAGAAGTCCCGCGACCGCGCCGGGTCGCTCACCACCAGGATGTGGGTGACCGCGACGTCGGCGTCGAACGGGCCGCTCACGGCGCCACCGCCTGCCGTTCCTTCGCGGCGGCCACCAGCGCCTGGAACAGCCGAGGGTCGTCGTCGGCCTCGGGGTGCCAGAGCACGCCGAGCGCGAACCGACGGTCCGGGTCCTCGACGACCTCAGGGGTGTCGTCGTCGGCCCACCCGGTGACGCTCAGCGAGCCGGCGGAGGCTAGCCCCTGGTGGTGGTACGAGGGCACGGTGACCGTGTCGCCGAGGATCGCGTGCGCGCGGCTGCCCGGTTGCAGCCGCACGTCGTGCAGTCCGTACACGCCGGGGGCCGGGCGGTGCCGCTCGTGGCCGACGGCCTCGGGGAGGTGCTGAACGAGCGACCCGCCGGCGAGGACCGACATGAGCTGCATCCCGCGGCAGACGCCGAGAACCGGCAGGTCGCGGTCCAGGGCGGAGCGGAGGAGGGGCAGCTCGGCCGCGTCCCGCTCCGGTCGCAGCCCGGTCGTCTCCGGGTGCGGCTCCTCCCCGTAGAGCTGCGGGTCGAGGTCGGCGCCGCCGGCCAGGACGACCCCGTCCAGCCGGTCGAGCACGGCGTCGTCGCGGGTGGCCGTCGGCGGCAGCACCACGGCCCGCGCACCGGCGGCCTCGACCCGCTCGACGTAGCGGAACGGGAGCACCGCCGCGGGCACGTCCCAGACCCCCCAGCGGGCCTGCTCGACGTAGGAGGTGATGCCGATCACGGGAGCCATGTCCACATGCTGACGCACGGGAAGGCAGCGGGGAATCCCGGCATGCTGCAATGGGTTGTCACCGGGTGCGAAGAACCGCCCGACCCGTACCGTCCGGAGGCACAGCGTGTCCTTGCCCGCACTCGTGGAGCCCGCCAGCGAGCTGACCGTCGACGAGGTGCGTCGCTACTCGCGTCACCTGATCATCCCCGACGTCGGCATGACCGGGCAGAAGCGGCTGAAGAACGCCAAGGTGCTGGTCGTCGGCGCCGGCGGCCTCGGCTCACCGGCCCTGCTCTACCTCGCCGCCGCCGGCGTCGGGACGCTCGGCATCATCGACTTCGACGTCGTCGACGAGTCCAACCTGCAGCGCCAGATCATCCACGGCCAGTCCGACGTGGGGAAGCCGAAGGCGCTCAGTGCCAAGGAGTCGATCCAGGAGGCGAACCCGTTCGTCGAGGTCGTCCTGCACGAGGAGCGGCTCGACTCGTCAAACGTGATGGAGATCTTCGCCGCGTACGACCTGATCGTCGACGGCACCGACAACTTCGCCACCCGCTACCTCGTCAACGACGCGGCGGTCCTGCTCAACAAGCCGTACGTGTGGGGGTCGATCTACCGCTTCGACGGCCAGGCGTCGGTGTTCTGGGCCGAGAACGGCCCGTGCTACCGCTGCCTCTACCCCGAGCCGCCGCCGCCGGGCATGGTCCCGTCCTGCGCCGAGGGCGGCGTGCTCGGCGTGCTGTGCGCGAGCATCGGCTCGATCCAGGTCAACGAGGCGATCAAGCTGATCGCCGGCATCGGCGACCCGCTGGTCGGTCGGCTGACTGTCTACGACGCGCTGGAGATGAGCTACCGCACCGTGCAGGTCCGCAAGGACCCCGAGTGCGTGGTCTGCGGCAAGAACCCGGAGATCACCCTCGAGACCGGGCTCATCGACTACGAGGCGTTCTGCGGCACGATCAGCGACGAGGCCGCCGAGGCCGCCAAGGACTCCACGATCTCGGTGCGGGACCTCAAGGAGATGATCGACGCCGGCAAGGACTTCTACCTCGTCGACGTCCGCGAGCCGAACGAGTTCGAGATCGTCTCTATCCCCGGCGCCACGCTGATCCCCAAGGACCGCATCCTGTCCGGCGAGGCGCTCTCCGAGCTGCCGCAGGACAAGCCGGTGGTGCTGCACTGCAAGAGCGGCGCGCGGTCGGCCGAGGCGCTGGCGGTGCTCAAGGGGGCCGGGTTCTCCGACGCCGTGCACGTGGGTGGCGGGGTCGTCGCCTGGGCCAACCAGATCGACCCGTCGCTGCCCACGTACTGATCATCGACGGGATGCGGACGGCGGACGTCCGCCTGCCGGACGGCACGTCCCTGCCGTACGCGGAGCAGGGCGCTGTCTCCGGGCTGTCGGTGGTGCTGCTGCACGCGGTCGGGGAGTCGTGGCGGTCCTGGGGCCGGCTGCTCGCGCACCTGCCCGCCGACCTGCGTGCCGTCGCGCTGACCCAGCGCGGCCACGGGGACGCGGACAAGCCCGTCGGCGGCTACCGGCTCGCCGACGCGGCCGCGGACGTCGTCGCCGTCCTCGACGCGCTCGACCTCGGCAGCGTCCTGCTCGCGGGCACGTCCAGCGGCGGTCTCGTCGCCCAGCAGGTCGCGGTCGAGCACCCGCACCGGGTTCGTGGCCTGCTGCTGGTCGGGTCACCCCGCGGGCTGCGTGGGATCCCGGCCCCCGCCTGGGTCCACGATGCGGGTGCGTTGACGGACCCGGTGCCCGCGTCGTTCGCCCGGGCGTCCGTCGAGGCGTTCGCGACAGGTCGCCCGCTGCCGGCGGACTTCGTCGAGCAGATGGTCGAGGACGGCACCAGACTTCCGGCCCACGTGTGGCGGGGAGTCATGCACGGCCTGCTCGACGCGGACCCGCCCACCGAGACCGGTCGCATCGCGGCGCCCACCGTGGCGCTCTGGGGTGACCGGGACGAGGTGCTGACCCGCGCCGAGCAGGACCGCCTGGTCAGCGCCGTCCCCGGGGCCAGGCTGGTCGTCTACGAGGGCACCGGTCACCTCGTGCTGTGGGAGGAACCGGAGCGGGTCGCCGCGGACCTCGTGGCGCTCGCCCGGGAGATTCTTTCCGGCTGACGTGAACCGGATCAGCAGCTGCCACGTCATCTGTCACGTCCGACCGCGCGGAGAGACAGAGGTTCCATGACCAGGATCCAGCGCCAGGTGCAGCCGGTCGTCCGGCGGCCCGCACCGCTCGACCTGCGCACTCCGAGCGGGCGGCTGCTCCCCTTCTAGCCCGGCGTAGGCGATGCTTCGTCCGTGCCGGACGAGGTCTTCGACGAGCAGGTGCTGCGCGTCGTCGAGCTGATCCCGCCGGGCCGGCTGATGTCCTACGGCGACGTCGCCGAGTACCTCGGCGCGGGCGGCCCGCGCCAGGTCGGCCAGGTGATGTCGCGCGGCACCGGTGACCTGCCGTGGTGGCGGGTCGTGCGCGCCGACGGGTCACCGCCGCCTGGCCTGGAGGACGAGTGCCTCCAGCGGTGGCGCGACGAGCAGGTGCCGATGCGCCCGGACGGCAGCCGCGCCGACATGCGCCGGGCCCGCTGGGACGGGCAGCCGGGGTAGGCGAGGTCGGCGGGGGTACGGTCCACCGCATGCCGCGTACCACCTCAGCGCCCGCCGCCTCGTACGTCGTGGAGCGCGCCACGCTCGACAACGGCCTCCGCGTCGTGCTCGCCCCCGACCGGACCTCGCCGGTCGTGGCAGTGGCCGTCTACTACGACGTGGGCATCCGCAGCGAGCCGGAGAACCGCACCGGCTTCGCGCATCTCTTCGAGCACCTGATGTTCCAGGGGTCGGCGTCGCTGCAGAAGATGGAGCACGTCAAGTACGTGCAGGCCTCCGGCGGCACTCTCAACGGCTCCACCCGGTTCGACTACACGAACTACTACGAGGCGCTGCCGTCGAACGCGCTGGAGCGGGCGCTGTTCCTCGAGGCCGACCGGATGCGCTCGCCACGGGTGACCGAGGAGAACCTGGCCAACCAGATCGCGGTGGTCAAGGAGGAGATCCGGGTCAACGTGCTCAACCAGCCGTACGGCGGGTTCCCGTGGCTGACGCTGCCTCCCGTGCTGTTCGAGACCTTCGCCAACGCCCACGACGGCTACGGCGCGTTCGAGGACCTCGAGAGCGCCACCATCGAGGACGCCCGGGACTTCTTCGACCGGTACTACGCACCGGGCAACGCGGTGCTGGCCGTCGGTGGCGACCTCGACCCGGATGAGGCGATGCGGCTCGTGGAGCAGCACTTCGGGGACGTGCCGGCCCGGGCCGTGCCCGCGCGTCCCGACTTCGACGAGCCCGCGCCGGTGGGGGAGAGGCGCGGGGAGCAGGTCGACACGCAGGCGCCGACGCCGGCGCTCGCGCTCGGGTGGCGGGTGCCGGACCCGGCCGACCTCGACGCGTACCTGCCGTTCGTGCTGCTGACCTCGGCGCTGACCACGGGCGACGCGTCCCGGCTGCGCCGGCGCCTGGTCCAGCAGGACCGGCTCGTGACCGACGTCAGCACGCACGTCGGGCTGATGGAGGACCCCTTCGACGTGCGCAACCCGACCGCGCTGGTCCTGGAGACCCACTACGGCAGCGATGTGGACGGCGACCAGGTGGTGGCGACGGTCGACGAGGAGCTCGACCGGCTGGCCACCGACGGGCTGGAGCCGGGCGAGCTGGAACGCGTCCAGGCCCGGCTGGAGTCGGCGCTGCTGCAGGGGCAGGACCACGTCCTCTCGCGGACGCTGTCGATGGCGGTCTTCGAGCAGCAGCGCGGCCGGGCCGAGCTGGCGGGCGAGCTGCCCGCCCTGCTGGGCGCCGTGAAGGACGAGCAGGTGCAGGCGGCGGCGGCGGCACTGCGCCCGGACAGCCGCGCCCGCCTCGACGTCGTGGTGGGTGGTGCCCGATGACCGCGGTCGTGACGTCCGCCGCGCGGTCGGTGCCCGAGCTGGGGAAGGTCCGCAAGGCCAAGCTGCCGACGGTGGCCGAGCGGGTGCTCCCGACCGGGCTACGGGTCGTTGCGGTCCGGCGGCCGAACGTGCCCCTGGTCCACGTCCGGCTGCGGGTGCCGACCGCGGTCCGTCGGGACGCCGACCTGGCGAGGTCGCGGGTCCTGGAGCGCACGATGCTGCTCGGCACCGCCGAGCGTTCGCAGTCCGAGATCGCCGAGGCGCTGCAGCGGCTCGGCGGGTCGATGCGGGTGTCCAGCGACGCCGACCGGTTGCTGGTCGCCGCCGAGTCGCTGCGCGACGGGCTGCCCGACCTGCTGGCGCTCGTCGCCGAGGTCCTGACCGAGGCGTCCTACCCGGGGGAGCACGTCGAGGGGGAGATGCGTCGGCTGGCCGAGCAGAGCCGGCGAGCCCTGTCGCAGCCCGGCGTCGTCGCCGACGAGGCGTGGCTGCACCGGGTGTTCGGCGACCATCCCTACGGCCGTGAGTACCCGACGCCGGAGGAGATCCTGGCGGTGTCGAAGGGCTCGCTGCGCTCGGCGCACCGGCGCCGGGTCGTGCCGGACGGAGCCCTGCTCGTGCTGGTCGGCGACCTCAGCCCGGCGCGGACCCTCGACCGCGTCGAGCAGGTGATGTCCGTGTGGGACACCGACGGCTCGGGGTCGCAGGTGCCGAAGGTGAAGGCGTTCCAGCAGGGGCCGCTCGTCCTCGTCGACCGGCCGGGCGCCGTGCAGTCGAACCTGCGGGTCGGCGGCCCGGCACTGGCACGGACCGACCCCGAGTACGCGGCGATGGAGCTCGCCAACGCGCTCTTCGGCGGGTACTTCTCGTCACGGCTGACCATGAACATCCGCGAGGACAAGGGCTACACGTACAGCCCGCGCAGCTCGCTCCAGCACGGCACCCGGACGTCGTTCGTGCTGCTGCAGGCCGACGTCGCCACCGAGGTGACCGCGCCGGCGATGCTCGAGGTCGGCTACGAGCTGGGCCGGATGGCCTGCCTGCCACCGAGCGAGCAGGAGGTGCGGGAGACGGCGCAGTACCTCATCGGCGTACTCGCCCTGTCCACGTCCACGCAGGCCGGTCTCGCCGGCACCCTCGCCATGCTGCTGGCCGAGGGCCTGGACGTGTCCTGGCTGCGCGAGCACCCGCAACGCCTGCTGGCCGTCACCCCCGCGGACGTGCACGCGGTCGCGAGCCGGTACCTCGCCCCGGCGTCGATGGTGACGACGGTGGTCGGTGACGCCTCGGCCGTGGCGGCGCCGCTGCAGGCCCTCGGCGAGGTCACCCGCGCCTGACCTTGGCTGTCGAGCCGGGACGCGAGCGGCCGTGCCGAAGGCTCAGCCGGAGCCGAGGGAGTCCAGCTCGGCCATCTCGTCCTCGCTGAGGACGAGGTCTCCGATGTCGGCGTTGCTGCGGATCCGCTCCTCGTGGGCGGACTTCGGGATCACGACCACGCCGTGCTGCAAGTGCCAGCGGATGATCACCTGGGCGGGCGTCCGGTCGTGGCGCTCGGCCACCGCCCGGATCGTCGGGTGGTGGAGCGTCCCGCCGCGCAGGGCGCTGTAGCCCTCGAGCACGATGCCGCGCTGCCGGTGCCCCTCGAGCACCGCGCGGTCGAAGAGCAGCGGGCTCCACTCGATCTGGTTGACGGCCGGCACCACGCCGGTCTCGTTCGTCAGGTCGTCGATCTGGCGCAGCGAGAAGTTGCTCACCCCGATGGCCCGGGTCAGGCCCTCCTGCTGCGCCTGGACGAACGCCCGCCACAGGTCGAGGTCGTCGCGCTCGCCGCCGGACCAGTGAACGAGCCAGAGGTCCACCTGGTCGAGGCGCAGCATCGCCAGGCTGGTGCGCAGCGTCCGCAGCTCACGGCCGACGTGGCGGGGCGGGCACTTCGTCGTGACGAAGACCTCCTCCCGCGGCAGCCCGCTGTCGGTCAGCCCGGCCCCGACCTCCCTCTCGTTGCGATAGATCGTGGCGGTGTCCAGGTGGCGGTAGCCGGCGTCCAGCGCGACGAGCACCGCGTCGTGCGCCTCCTCGTGCTGGAGCTGCCACGTGCCGAAGCCCAGCAACGGCATCTGCAGGCCGTCGGGGAGGGTGGCGGCTTCCTGCGGGACGGTGCTCATGCCGCCATGGTCCACCACCCGTGCGCAGACGGCAGGCCCGTCCTCCGGTCCGGCGACCGGGGAACAGCGCCCGGGTGGCGGCGCCGGGGTTGTGTCCAGGGGCCGTGGTGGGATGGCCCGCGTGAACAGCACCGCCCCCGCGTACCGCCTGGTCCGGCCCCGCCCGGCCCCGACCGCGGTGCCGGTGCTCGACGACGCCCAGCGGGCGGTGGTCGACCACCGGGGCGGTCCCCTGCTCGTCCTCGCCGGCCCGGGCACCGGCAAGACAACGACCATCGTGGAGGCGGTCGTCGCCCGCATCGAGGCCGGCGCCGACCCGGAGCAGGTGCTGGTGCTGACGTTCGGCCGGCGGGCGGCGGCCGAGCTGCGGACGCGCATCACCGCGCGGCTCGGCCGGGCGACCAAGGAGCCGCTGGCGCGGACGTTCCACTCGTACGCGTTCGGGCTGCTCCGCCGCGAGGCTGCGCTGCGGGGTGAGCCGGCGCCGCGGCTGCTGTCCGGTCCCGAGCAGGACCTCGTGGTCCGCGACCTGCTCGCGGGCGACCTGGAGGGCGGCGCGCGGGGCTGGCCGCAGCGGCTGCACGCCGCGCTGCCGACCCGCGGCTTCGCTCAGGAGCTGCGCGACCTGGTCATGCGGGCCTACGAGCGCGGGGTGACGGCGACCGAGCTGGAGCGGCTCGGGCGGGCCGAGGGGCGCGACGACTGGCGGGCGGCGGCGCGGTTCATGCGGCAGTACGCGGGGGTGACCGCGCTGCGCGAGGCGGCGACGTACGACCCGGCCGAGCTGATGCGCGGCGTCATCGGGCTCTGGCTGCGCCAGCCCGAGCTGCAGGCCGCCGAGCGCGCCGCCCGGCCGCTGGTGTTCGTCGACGAGCTGCAGGACACCGACCCCGCGCAGGTCGAGCTGCTCCGGCTGCTGGCCGGAGACGGCCGCGACCTGGTGGCGGTGGGCGACCCCGACCAGTCGATCTACGGCTTCCGCGGGGCCGACGTCAGCGGAATCCGTGACTTCAGCTCGACGTTCCGCACCGCCTCGGGCGACGAGGCGCCGGTCGTGTCGCTGACGACCTGCCGCCGCTCCGGAGCAGATCTGCTGGCCGGCAGCCGCCGGGTCGCCCGCAACCTCGGCGGCCCGGTCGCCCACCGTGCGCTCGTCCCGGCCGACGGGCTGCCGACCGGCGAGCTGTCGGTCGCGGTGCTGCGCTCGGAGGCTCAGGAGGCGGCGTACGTCGCGGCCCGGCTGCGCCAGGCCCACCTGGTCGACGAGGTGCCGTGGTCACAGATGGCGGTCGTCGTCCGCTCGACCGTGCACACCATGCCGGTGCTGCGCCGGGCGATGGCCGCGGCCGGGGTCCCGGTGGCGGTGTCGGGCGACGACGTGCCGCTCACCCAGGAGCCGGCGGTGCGGCCGCTGCTGCGGGTGCTGGCGGTCGCCACCAGCCCGGAGACGCTGGACGAGGACGTCGCGGTCGAGCTGGTCACCTCGCCGCTCGGCGGTGCCGACGTGATGGCGCTGCGGCGGCTGCGGCAGGTGCTGCGCCGCGCTGAGCTGGACGCCGGGGGCGGGCGCGCGTCCGGGGCGCTGATCGTCGAGGCGCTCGAGGACCCGACCGTGCTGGTGGCCCTCGACAGCCAGGCCACGCGGCCGGCGCGCCAGGTGGCCGACCTGCTGGCGCTGGCCCGGGACGCGGTGGCGGAGCCGGGGGCGACGGCCGAGACGGTCCTGTGGGCCGTCTGGTCGCGCACCGGCCTCGCCGCCCGCTGGGAGCGGGCCAGCCTCGAGGGCGGTCACGCGGGGGAGGCCGCCGACCGCGACCTGGACGCCGTGGTCGCGCTCTTCGAGGCCGCGGCGAGGTTCTGCGACCGGCTGCCCGCCGCCGGGCCGGAGGTGTTCCTGGACCACGTTCTCGGCCAGCAGATCCCCGGTGACGACCTGGCGGCGCGCGCGCCGGAGGCCGAGGCGGTCCAGGTGCTGACCGCGCACGCGGCCAAGGGCCTCGAGTGGGACGTGGTGTGCGTCGCCGGCGTGCAGGAAGGGATGTGGCCGGACCTGCGGATGCGCGGCTCCTTCCTGGGCTCGGAGCGTGTGGTCGACCTGCTCCGACCTGGCGCAGAGCGCACGTCCACCCAGGTGGCGACCGCGGCCACGCTCGGCCGGCTGCTGGACGAGGAGCGCCGGCTGTTCTACGTGGCGGTGACCCGCGCCCGGCGCAGCCTGCTGGTAACGGCGGTGTCCAGTGAGCGCGAGGGGCTCACGCCGTCGCGCTTCCTGGAC
>DASTVO010000320.1:0-30001 GCA_035759075.1 Actinomycetes bacterium | reverse complement strand
GATGGCGGTGCCGAGCCGCTCCTGGTCGCCCTTGGACTTCGGCTCGATGGCCACCGAGATGACCGGCGCCGGGAAGTTCATCGACTCGAGGATCACCGGGGCCTCGGGGCCGCAGAGCGTGTCACCCGTGGTGGTGTTCTTCAGGCCCATGACCGCGACGATCTGCCCGGCGGTGGCCTTCTCGATCTCCTCACGCTTGTTTGCGTGCATGCGGTAGATCTTGCCGATGCGCTCCTTGTTGCCCTTGGTGCTGTTGAGCACCTGCGAGCCGGCGGTCATCGTCCCGGAGTAGATCCTGATGTAGGTCAGCTTGCCCAGGTGCGGGTCGCTGGCGATCTTGAAGGCCAGCGTCGCGAGCGGGGCGTCCTTGTCCGGGTCGCGGGTCTCGACCTTCTCCTCGTCACCGATCGCGTGGCCCTCGACCGCGCCGACGTCCAGCGGCGAGGGGAGGTAGCGCACGACCGCGTCGAGCATGGGCTGCACGCCCTTGTTCTTGAACGCGGAGCCGGTGAGCACGGGGGTGAGCTTGCCGGCGATGGTCGCCCGGCGGATGGCGGCGATGAGCTCGTCCTCGGCAGGCTCGGTGCCCTCGAGGTAGAGCTCCATCATCGCGTCGTCGTTCTCGGCGATCGTCTCGAGCAGCCGGTCGCGCCACTCACGGGCGGCCTCGGTGTGGGAGGCGGGAATCTCGAGCTCGTCGTACATCTCGCCCTTGGCGGCCTCGTCCGACCACAGCAGGGCCTTCATGCCGACCAGGTCGATGACGCCCTTGAAGTCGGCCTCGGTGCCCACCGGGATCTGCAGCACCAGCGGGGTGGCGTTCAGCCGCGTCACGATCATGTCGACGCAGCGGTGGAACTCGGCGCCGGTGCGGTCGAGCTTGTTGACGAAGCAGATCCGCGGGACGTTGTAGCGGTCGGCCTGGCGCCAGACGGTCTCGGACTGCGGCTCGACCCCGGCGACGCCGTCGAACACCGCGACCGCGCCGTCGAGCACCCGCAGCGAGCGCTCGACCTCGACGGTGAAGTCGACGTGACCCGGGGTGTCGATGATGTTGATGGTGTGGTTGTCCCACTCGCAGGTCGTCGCGGCGGACGTGATGGTGATGCCGCGCTCCTGCTCCTGCTCCATCCAGTCCATCGTGGCGGCGCCCTCGTGGACCTCACCGATCTTGTAGTTGATGCCGGTGTAGTAGAGGATCCGCTCGGTCGTGGTGGTCTTGCCCGCGTCGATGTGCGCCATGATCCCGATGTTGCGGACCTTGGCGAGGTCGATGATGGCGGTGTCGAGTGCCACTGCTAGCTCAGTCTTCTCTCGTCGTCGACGTACGGGTCGGTGCCGGGCGGTGCGCGACTACCAGCGGTAGTGCGCGAAGGCCTTGTTGGACTCGGCCATCTTGTGGGTGTCCTCACGGCGCTTGACGCTCGCGCCCAGACCGTTGCTGGCGTCGAGCAGCTCGTTCATGAGGCGCTCGGTCATGGTCTTCTCGCGGCGCTGGCGGGAGTAGCCGACCAGCCAGCGCAGGGCCAGCGTGGTCTGGCGCGGCACCCGCACCTCGACCGGCACCTGGTAGGTGGCACCACCGACGCGTCGGCTGCGGACCTCGAGCGCCGGCTTCACGTTGTCCAGCGCACGCTTGAGCGTGATCACCGGGTCGGTGCCGGTCTTCTCGCGGCAGCCCTCCAGGGCGCCGTAGACGATGCGCTCGGCGACCGAGCGCTTTCCCTCGGAGAGCACCTTGTTCACCAGCGAGGTGACCAGCGGCGAGTTGTAGACCGGGTCGATGATGACCGGCCGCTTGGGAGCGGGACCCTTGCGCGGCATGTCAGCTCTTCTCCTTCTTCGCGCCGTAGCGGCTGCGCGCCTGCTTGCGGTTCTTCACGCCCTGCGTGTCGAGCGAGCCCCGGATGATCTTGTAGCGGACGCCGGGCAGGTCCTTCACCCGGCCGCCGCGCACGAGCACGATCGAGTGCTCCTGCAGGTTGTGACCGACGCCCGGGATGTAGGCCGTGACCTCGATACCGCTGGTGAGCCGCACGCGGGCCACCTTGCGCAGCGCGGAGTTCGGCTTCTTCGGCGTCGTGGTGTAGACGCGCGTGCAGACGCCGCGGCGCTGGGGGCTGCCCTTGAGCGCGGGGGTCTTGGTCTTCTCGACCTTGTCCTGGCGGCCCTTGCGGACCAGCTGCTGGATGGTGGGCATGAGCCGCCTTCAGTCTCCGTCTCGTACTGCGCTCTAGCGTCGGTCTGGGTGAGGCCGGTCGTCCGACCCACGCGGTCGGGCGTGTCGCCCCGTCCCGTCCGACTCGGCCTCGAGGGGCCTTGCCGGGTTCGGTCGTGCTACCCGCTCGTGCGGATGTCCCGGAGGACTCCCCCGGTCCGCGGCCCACGTGGAGGCTGGTCGGTCCGGTGTCGCGCACGCGCGAGGGCCCAGGGATCCCCAGGCACGAGGAGAGAGATTACCCAGCGCACGCGCGCAGGTCAAAAGCGCATCGAACCGCTCCAGCCGGCAGCCCCGGCCGAGGAGAAGGTGACCTCGCCGGACGAGCTCGACCCGGACACCGCGACCGCCACGAGACCCACGACGAGCAGCACGAACAGCGCCGTGAGCCCGACCACCACCCAGGACATGATCCGGCCGGCCCGCACCTGCCCGGCGCCCGCCAGCCGGCCGCCGGACTCGGCGATCTCCCGGTCCGCGCCGCGGGCCATCACCAGGGCGATGACCGCCGGGATGATGCCCAGACCGCAGGTGAACAGCGTCACCAGCGCCACGATGCCCAGGACCATCACCGTGGTGGCCTTGGACGACGTGGCCGGCGGCGGCGGGTAGCCCGGCTGGCCGCCCCAGCCGTACGCGGGCTGGCCGTACCCCGGCGGCTGGCCGTACCCCGGCGGCTGCCCGTACCCCGGCGGCTGCCCGTACCCGGGCTGCGAACCGGCCGGCGGCTCCGGCGGTGGCGGGGGCTGCTGGCCGGGGGGCTCCGGTGGCTCGGTCACGGGGCCAGCATGCCGGAACGCCGGCCCCGAGCAGGAGTCCCCTGCCCGGAACCGGCGTCCCGACGTACGACGATCTTCTCGACGGCTGCCTACCCGCGGAAGGGTCCGTAGTCGAAGTCCTCCAGCGGCACCGCCTGGCCGGAGCCGGACGCGAACGGCGCGTAGTCGAAGGCGCTCTCGCCGCTCTCGTAGCCGCCCATCGTGTACATCGCCGCCTTGGCCTCCTCGGTCGGCTCGACCCGGATGTTGCGGTAGCGCGGGAGACCCGTGCCGGCCGGGATGAGCTTGCCGATGATGACGTTCTCCTTCAGGCCCAGCAGCGGGTCGGACTTGGCGTGGATCGCCGCGTCCGTGAGCACCCGCGTCGTCTCCTGGAAGGAGGCCGCCGACAGCCACGACTCGGTCGCCAGCGAGGCCTTGGTGATGCCCATGAGCTCCGGACGTCCCGAGGCCGGCGTGCCGCCCTCGGCCACCACGCGCCGGTTCTCCTCCTCGAAGCGGGTCCGCTCCGCGAGCTCCCCCGGCAGCAGCTCGGCGTCGCCCGACTCGATGATCGTGACGCGCTTGAGCATCTGCCGGACGATGACCTCGATGTGCTTGTCGTGGATCGACACGCCCTGCGAGCGGTAGACCTCCTGGACCTCACCGACCAGGTGCTGCTGCACGGCCCGCGGGCCGAGGATGCGCAGCACCTGCTTCGGGTCGATCGCGCCGACGATCAGCTGCTGGCCGACCTCGACGTGGTCGCCGTCGTGGACGAGCAGGCGGGAGCGCTTGGAGATGGCGTACGCCGTCTCCTCCGAGCCGTCGTCGGGAGTGACGATGATCTCGCGCTTCTTGTCCGACTCCTCGATGCGCACCCGGCCGGCCGACTCGGAGATCGGCGCGACACCCTTGGGCTGGCGGGCCTCGAACAGCTCGACCACGCGCGGGAGGCCGTGGGTGATGTCGTCCCCGGCCACACCACCGGTGTGGAAGGTCCGCATCGTCAGCTGGGTGCCGGGCTCGCCGATCGACTGCGCCGCGATGATCCCGACGGCCTCGCCGACGTCGACCACCTTGCCGGTGGCCAGCGAGCGGCCGTAGCAGGCCGCGCAGGTGCCGACCTTGCTCTCGCAGGTCAGCACGCTGCGCACCCGGACCTCGGCCACTCCGGCCTCGATCAGCCGGTTGATCAGGACGTCGCCGATGTCGCTGCCGGCGGTGCCCACCGTCTCCTTGCCGACGACGACGTCCTCGGCGAGGTTGCGGGAGTAGACGCTGGTGTCGATGTTGTCCAGCCGCACCAGCGCGCCGTCGGCGTTGGTCCGGGCGATCGGCATCATCAGGCCACGGTCGGTGCCGCAGTCCTCCTCGCGGATGATCACGTCCTGGGAGACGTCGACCAGCCGGCGGGTGAGGTAGCCCGAGTCAGCGGTCCGCAGCGCGGTGTCGGCCAGGCCCTTCCGGGCGCCGTGGGTGGAGATGAAGTACTCCAGCACGGTGAGACCCTCGCGGAAGTTCGCCTTGATCGGCCGCGGGATGATCTCGCCCTTGGGGTTGGCGACCAGGCCACGCATACCGGCGATCTGGCGGACCTGCATCCAGTTACCGCGCGCACCGGAGTTGACCATCATGAAGACCGGGTTGGTCTTCGGGAAGGCCTCCTGCATCGCGTCGGCCACCTCGTTGGTGGCCTCGGTCCAGATGTTGATGAGCTCCTGGCGGCGCTCGTCGTCGGTGATCAGGCCGCGCTCGTACTGGCTCTGCACCTTCTCCGCGCGCGCCTCGTGGCGCTCCAGCACGGCCTGCTTGGCCGCCGGCGTGACGACGTCCTCGATCGAGATCGTGACGCCGGACCGGGTGGCCCAGTGGAAGCCGGCCGTCTTCAGCGCGTCCAGCGTCGCCGCGACGGCGACCTTCGGGTACCGCTCGGCGAGGTCGTTGACGATCGCCGAGAGCTCCTTCTTGTCGACCGGCTTGTCGACGAAGGGGTAGTCCACCGGCAGCGCCTCGTTGAGCAGGGCGCGGCCCAGCGTGGTCGTCAGCGTGATCGGCTGGCCCTCTTCCCAGCCCTCCGGTGCCTGCCAGCCGCGGGGCGGGACGGCACCGTCGAGACGCAGGGTGATGGGCGCCTGCAGGTCCAGCTGGTGCTGGTCGTGCGCCATGATCGCCTCGGCGACCGAGCCGAAGACCCGGCCCTCCCCGACCATGCCCTCGCGGGCGGCGGTCAGGAAGTAGATGCCGAGGACCATGTCCTGGGTCGGCGAGGTGATCGGGCGGCCGTGGGCCGGCGAGAGGATGTTGTTCGAGGACAGCATCAGGATGCGGGCCTCGGCCTGGGCCTCCGCCGACAGCGGCAGGTGGACGGCCATCTGGTCACCGTCGAAGTCCGCGTTGAACGCGGTGCAGACCAGCGGGTGGATCTGGATGGCCTTGCCCTCGACCAGCTGCGGCTCGAAGGCCTGGATGCCGAGGCGGTGCAGCGTCGGTGCCCGGTTGAGCAGCACCGGATGCTCGGCGATGACCTCCTCGAGCACGTCCCAGACGTGGCCGTAGCGGGCGTTGTTGCCGCCGGCCCGCTCCACCATGCGCTTGGCGCTCTTGATGTTCTGGGCGTGGTTGAGGTCGACCAGCCGCTTCATGACGAACGGCTTGAACAGCTCGAGCGCCATCTGCTTGGGCAGGCCGCACTGGTGCAGCTTGAGCTGCGGGCCGACCACGATGACCGACCGGCCGGAGTAGTCGACGCGCTTGCCGAGCAGGTTCTGGCGGAACCGGCCCTGCTTGCCCTTGAGCATGTCCGAGAGCGACTTCAGCGGGCGGTTGCCCGGGCCGGTGACCGGCCGGCCGCGGCGGCCGTTGTCGAACAGCGCGTCGACGGCCTCCTGCAGCATGCGCTTCTCGTTGTTGACGATGATCTCGGGCGCACCGAGGTCGAGGAGCCGCTTGAGGCGGTTGTTCCGGTTGATGACCCGGCGGTACAGGTCGTTGAGGTCCGAGGTCGCGAACCGGCCGCCGTCGAGCTGCACCATCGGGCGCAGGTCCGGCGGGATGACCGGGACGCAGTCGAGGACCATGCCCATCGGCGAGTTGCGGGTGTTCAGGAACGCCGAGACGACCTTGAGGCGCTTGAGCGCGCGGGTCTTCTTCTGGCCCTTGCCGGTCCGGATGACCTCGCGCAGCGACTCGGCCTCCGCCTCGAGGTCGAAGGACTCCAGGCGCTTCTGCAGCGCCGCCGCGCCCATGCCGCCCTGGAAGTACATCCCGAAGCGGTCGCGCATCTCGCGGTAGAGGATCTCGTCGCCCTCGAGGTCCTGGACCTTGAGGTTCTTGAAGCGGTCCCAGACGTTCTGGATCCGCTCGATCTCCTGGTCGGCGCGCTTGCGGAGCTGGTTCATCTCGCGCTCGGCGGACTCGCGCACCTTGCGCTTGGCGTCGGACTTGGCGCCCTCTGCCTCCAGCGCGGCGAGGTCGTTCTCGAGGACCTTCTGGCGGGCCTCGACGTCGGCGTCGCGACGCTGCTCGACCTGCTTGACCTCGACGCCGATCTTCGCCTCGAGCGAGGGCAGGTCGCGGTGGCGCTCCTCCTCGTCGACGTACGTGATCATGTACGCGGCGAAGTAGATGACCTTCTCGAGGTCCTTCGGGGCCAGGTCCAGCAGGTAGCCCAGCCGGGACGGGACGCCCTTGAAGTACCAGATGTGCGTGACCGGCGCGGCCAGCTCGATGTGGCCCATCCGCTCACGGCGCACCTTGGCGCGGGTCACCTCGACGCCGCAGCGCTCGCAGATGATCCCCTTGAAGCGGACGCGCTTGTACTTGCCGCAGTAGCACTCCCAGTCCCGGGTCGGACCGAAGATCTTCTCGCAGAAGAGCCCGTCCTTCTCCGGCTTCAGGGTGCGGTAGTTGATGGTCTCGGGCTTCTTGACCTCACCGTGCGACCACTGACGGATGTCGTCAGCGGTGGCGAGGCCGATACGCAGCTCGTCGAAGAAGTTGACGTCGAGCAAGATTTCCTTCTTTCACAAAGGCGAACTCTGGTGGCCTGGGCTGAAGGGGCGACTAGACCTCTTCGACGCTGCTCGGCTCCCGACGGGACAGGTCGATGCCGAGCTCCTCAGCGGCGCGGAACACGTCCTCGTCGGTCTCGCGCATCTCGATGGACATGCCGTCGCTGGAGAGCACCTCGACGTTGAGGCACAGCGACTGCATCTCCTTGATCAGCACCTTGAACGACTCGGGGATGCCCGGCTCGGGGATGTTCTCGCCCTTGACGATGGCCTCGTAGACCTTCACGCGGCCGAGGACGTCGTCGGACTTGATGGTCAGCAGCTCCTGGAGCGCGTACGAGGCGCCGTAGGCCTCCAGGGCCCACACCTCCATCTCACCGAAGCGCTGGCCACCGAACTGCGCCTTACCACCCAGCGGCTGCTGCGTGATCATCGAGTACGGGCCGGTCGAACGAGCGTGGATCTTGTCGTCGACCAGGTGCAGGAGCTTCAGGATGTAGATGTAGCCGACCGAGACCGGGGCCGTGAACGGCTCGCCGGAGCGGCCGTCGAACAGCTTGGCCTTGCCGGACTCGCCGATCAGCTGCACGCCGTCCCGGTTGGGCAGGGTCGAGCCGAGCAGGCCGGTGATCTCCTCCTCGCGGGCGCCGTCGAAAACCGGGGTCGCGACGTTGGTGCCGGGCTCGCCGGTGTCCGCGCCGATCGCGTGCAGGCTCTTCTTCCAGTCCGGCGCGTTCTTCGCCTCGCCGCCGCTGGCGTCCCAGCCCGTCTTCGCGACCCACCCGAGGTGGGTCTCGAGCACCTGGCCGACGTTCATGCGGCCGGGCACGCCGAGCGGGTTGAGCACGATGTCGACGGGCGTGCCGTCCTCGAGGAACGGCATGTCCTCGACCGGGAGGATCTTGGAGATGACGCCCTTGTTGCCGTGCCGGCCGGCCAGCTTGTCGCCGTCGGTGATCTTGCGCTTCTGGGCGACGTAGACCCGGACCAGCTGGTTGACGCCCGGCGGGAGCTCGTAGCCCTCGTCGCGGTCGAACACCTTGACGCCGATGACCTTGCCGGACTCGCCGTGCGGGACCTTCAGCGAGGTGTCCCGCACCTCGCGGGCCTTCTCACCGAAGATCGCGCGCAGCAGGCGCTCCTCCGGGGTGAGCTCGGTCTCGCCCTTGGGCGTGACCTTGCCGACCAGGATGTCGCCGGGGACGACGTCGGCACCGATGCGGATGATGCCGCGCTCGTCGAGGTCGGCGAGGACCTCCTCGGAGACGTTCGGGATGTCCCGGGTGATCTCCTCGGCGCCCAGCTTGGTGTCGCGGGCGTCGACCTCGTGCTCCTCGATGTGGATCGAGGAGAGGACGTCGTCCTGCACCAGGCGCTGGCTGAGGATGATCGCGTCCTCGTAGTTGTGGCCCTCCCACGACATGAACGCCACGAGCAGGTTGCGGCCCAGCGCCATCTCGCCGTTGTCGGTGCACGGACCGTCGGCGATGACCTGGCCCTCCTCGACCCGGTCGCCCTCGCTGACGATCGGGCGCTGGTTGAACGAGGTGCCCTGGTTCGACCGGCGGAACTTCGCGACGCGGTACGTCGAGTAGGTCCCGTCGTCGTTCATCACCGTGATGAGGTCCGCGGAGAGCTCCTGGACCACGCCCGGCTTGGTCGCGATGATCACGTCACCGGCGTCCTTGGCGGCGCGGTACTCCATGCCGGTGCCGACCAGCGGCGCCTCGGACCGCAGCAGCGGCACCGACTGCCGCTGCATGTTCGAGCCCATCAGCGCGCGGTTGGCGTCGTCGTGCTCGAGGAACGGGATCATCGCGGTCGCGACCGACACCATCTGGCGCGGCGAGACGTCCATGTAGTCGACCTCGGCGGCCGGGATGAACTCGACCTCACCGCCCTTGCGGCGGACCAGCACCCGGGCCTCGGCGAAGCTTCCGTCCTCGGCCAGCGGCGCGTTGGCCTGGGCGATGACGTGCTCGTCCTCCTCGTCCGCGGTCAGGTAGTCGACCTGGTCGGTGACCTTGCCCTTGACGACCTTGCGGTACGGGGTCTCGACGAAGCCGAAGGCGTTGATGCGCCCGAAGGTCGCGAGCGAGCCGATCAGGCCGATGTTCGGGCCTTCCGGGGTCTCGATGGGGCACATGCGGCCGTAGTGGCTGGTGTGCACGTCACGGACCTCGAAGCCCGCCCGCTCACGCGACAGGCCGCCCGGGCCGAGCGCCGACAGGCGGCGCTTGTGGGTCAGCCCGGCCAGCGGGTTGGTCTGGTCCATGAACTGGCTGAGCTGGGAGGTCCCGAAGAACTCCTTGATGCTCGCCACGACCGGCCGGATGTTGATCAGGGTCTGCGGCGTGATCGCCTCGACGTCCTGGGTCGTCATCCGCTCCCGGACGACGCGCTCCATCCGGGACAGGCCGGTGCGGACCTGGTTCTGGATGAGCTCGCCCACCGTGCGCAGGCGGCGGTTGCCGAAGTGGTCGATGTCGTCGACCTCGACCCGCACGGTGCGCCCGGGCTTGCCGTCCCTGGCCATGGCGGCCATCTCGGTCTCGCCGGCGTGCAGCTTCACGAGGAAGCGGATGGTCTCGACGATGTCGTCGATCGTGAGCACGCTGGAGCCGACCGGCAGGTCGACGCCGAGCTTCTTGTTGACCTTGTAGCGGCCGACCTTGGCCAGGTCGTAGCGCTTCGGGTTGAAGTACAGGTTGTCCAGCAGCGTCTGCGCCGCCTCACGCGTGGGCGGCTCGCCCGGGCGCAGCTTGCGGTAGATGTCGAGCAGCGCGTCGTCCTGCCCGGTGGTGTGGTCCTTCTCGAGGGTGGCGCGGATCGACTCGTAGTCGCCGAACTCCTCGAGGATCTTGGCGTCGTCCCAGCCGAGGGCCTTGAGCAGGACGGTGACCGACTGCTTGCGCTTGCGGTCGACGCGTACGCCGACCTGGTCCCGCTTGTCGATCTCGAACTCGAGCCAGGCACCCCGGGAGGGGATGATCTTGGCGCCGAAGACGTCCTTGTCCGACGTCTTGTCCAGCGACTTGTCGAAGTAGACGCCGGGCGAGCGGACCAGCTGCGAGACGACGACACGCTCGGTGCCGTTGATCACGAACGTGCCCTTGTCGGTCATGAGCGGGAAGTCGCCCATGAACACCGTCTGGCTCTTGATCTCGCCGGTGGTGTTGTTCATGAACTCGGCGGTGACGAACAGCGGCGCCGAGTAGGTGATGTCGCGCTCCTTGCAGTCCTCGATCGAGTACTTCGGAGGCTCGAACCGGTGGTCGCGGAACGACAGGGACATCGTCCCCTGGAAGTCCTCGATCGGGCTGATCTCCTCGAAGATCTCCTCGAGGCCCGACTTGGTCGGGACGTCGTCGCGGCCGCTGGCCAGGGCAGCCTCGACACGGGCCTTCCACTTCTCGTTGCCGAGGAGGGTGTCGAAGCTGTCGGTCTGCAGGGCGAGGAGGTTCGGGACCTCCAGGGGCTCGCGGATCTTCGCGAAGGAGATGCGACGCGGAGCTGTGCTGTGCTGGGTGGAGCTGTCGGTGCTGCTGGCGGGCTTGCTGGCGGTGCGCGAGGCGGCCAAGAGGGGTCCTTCCGAGGGCTGCCGGACTCTCTGCTTCAGCGCATGCCGGACGGCCCGGGGCAAGGTGCCCAGGGTGGAGTCAGATGGCAGCGCAAAGCGGCAGCATACCCGGTGGGCAGGCCGACCTCAAGTGGGCACCCTCGGCCAGCGCCGGGAGCCCGATTGCTGTTGTTGTCACGGCGCGAGCAGGATGGACCCGTCCGCGCCCGCCGTCAAGGTCTTCGCGCTGCTCCGCGCGTCGCGCGCAGCGCGTCCGCGGGCGCAGTGCGGGCCGTCAGAGGGCGTCCACGCCGCTGACCAGCCACTCGCCGCCGCTGCGGACGAGGGTCATCCGGACCCGGTTCAGGTCCACCTTCGGCCCCTCGAGCCGGGTCGAGGTCGTCGTCTGGTCGACGAAGAGCAGCACGACGGCCCGGTTCTCCGCCGCCCGGACGACGGCGGAGGAGGCCACCTCCGCGGTCACGACGGCCTTGACCTCCTCGGCGCTGGGCCGGACCACCCGCTCGGTGGTGGTCGCGTAGTCGTCGGCGAACCGGCCGGTCACGACCTCGCGGGCGCGGGCGAAGTCCCGCTCGAGGTGGCGGTGGTCGTACGAGAGCAGCGTGACGGCGTGCCGCTCGGCCGCGGCCTGGGCCTCGGCCCGGGCCTGCTCGGCGCGGTCCTCCGCCCGGGCGCGCACGGTGAGCAGGGCGGCGGTGGCGGCCAGCACCAGCAGCAGCGCCAGGGCGGCCACCAGGACGAGGTCGGCCCTGGCCGGCCGGCGGGGGCGGGAGCCCTCGTGGGGGTCGCCGGCCGGCGGGTCGACCGGCGGCGCCGGCCGCTCGAGGACCGCGGTGCCGCGCAGGCGGGGCCCGGGCTCAGGGGCCGGGCCGGGGCGGGAGCCGGCGGCCGGGCGGTTCCGGTGCCCGGCGATCGGACGTTGACGTGCCACGAGTTCCTCCTCAGCCCACGAACTGCAGGTCGGAGACCAGCCAGCGACCGCCGTCGCGGACGAGGTCGAGCTGCAGCCGGTAGTGCCGCTTCTGCGGGTCGGGGCCGGCCGAGTTGGTCACCGTGCTGTCGGCCACGACGAGCACGCGCGCGGAGTCCTCGTCGTCGCTGACGATGCCGGCCTCGAGGACCTCGCCCTCGGACACCGCCTCGTTGGCGGTCACCAGCTCGGAGAGGTCCTTCGTGCCGGCCCGGAACTGCTCCTTGAACTCGCCGGTCGCCCCGTCGAGGACCCGCCCGAGGTCGCGGTCGAGGTGCTGGTGGTCCAGCGTCGTGAAGTTCACCGCGTGCTGCCGGGCTGCCTGCAGCACCTCGGTGCGACGCTGCTCGCGCTCGCCGGCGGCGGCGAGGCGCGGCACGGTGAGCGCGGCGAGGACCAGGCAGGCGACCGCCGCCGCCGCGACCGCGACGAGGACCACCGTCCGGGCGGTCGGACGCACACGGGTGGGGGCCGACGGGCTCATCGGCTCAGCGGGCCGAGCAGCAGCCACTTCCACGACTCCTCTCCGAACGCCTGCTCCTGACCCCCGCGTGAACCCAGCACCAGCGGCAGGTCGCCGGCGCCGAGCGCGATGCCGCTGGCGGCGTCGTACCCGGTGAGGTACGAACCCGAAACGGCGGTGCCCGGATCGTGCCGGTCCACCTGCCGCCCGGCGCCGGCCACCCCGGACACCGCCCGTGCCGACCGGCGGCTCGGCGCCGGGGCGTTCTGCGCGCCGCGGACGCTGGTCTTGGAGCCGCGCGGCTCGGTGCACCGGGCATCGGTGTTGGCCGGCACGTCCGAGGTCGACCCCGGCGTGCGCTGTCGGGTGCCCTCGTAGCCCTTGGTGCACGAGTGCGGGTCGCTGTTGAGCACCAGGCCGAAGTGCGAGCTCCCGTCGCCGGGCACCACGGTGTAGCCGCCGGAGACGTTGTCCGGGTAGGTGACCAGGACCTGCTCCAGGCCGTCCAGGCGGGCCACGGTCACCTGACCGGTCGTGAGCAGGTTGGCCAGCAGGGCGGAGATCGCCGCCTCGTTCTCCCGGACCAGCGTCTGCATCTCCTGCGACGCGACGATGCCGTTGTCGAGCAGCCGGCGCAGGTCGCCGTCGCTGGTGCGCAGGGTCTGGCTGAGGTCGGCCAGGTCCTCCGAGAAGCTCTTGATCGCCGAGCCGGACTTCCGCTGAGTGGCGAGCACGGTCTGGCCGTCCTCGATCAGCCGGACGGTCTCCGGCAGCGCCTCCACCGCCTCGCGGGTCAGGGCGTCTCCCGAGTCGAGCAGCCGCTGCAGGTCCCGACCGGTCCCGGCGAAGGCCGCGCCGAGCTCGTCGATGACGACCACCAGGTCGCGCTTGTCGACCGACTCCACGAGCCGGTTGAGGTTGAGCAGCAGCACCTCGGTCGGCAGCGGGGTGCGGTTCTCCGGCGAGCGCACCCGGTCGCCGTCGGCGAGGAACGGCCCGCCCTGCGAGCGCGGCTGCAGGTCGACGTACTGCTCGCCGACCGCGGAACGGTTCTCGACCACGGCGATGGTGTCGGCCGGGATCTCGACGCCGTCCTCGATCGCCAGGTCGACGTGCACCCCGTCCCGGGCGAGCCGGAGCCGGTCGACCTGGCCGACGGCGGCACCCCGGTAGGTCACCTCGGCGTTCTCGAAGATGCCGCCGGCCTCCTCGAAGTCGGCGGTGACGACGTAGCCGCCGCCGAGCACGGCGTCGTCGAGCCCGACGTAGCGCGCGCTGACGTAGCCCATCCCGACGACTGTGAGCAGCAGGAAGACGACCAGCTGCACCTTCGTCCCGCGGCGGATCACAGGATCCCCCCGAGCAGGAGACCGGCCAGGTTGGTGTCGTACGCGCCGGCTGAGGTGCGTGCCTTGGGGCTGCCGATGCAGATGCCGCCGACGCAGGTCCCGCCGCCGCTCGTGCCCCCGCCGGGGAGCGGCGGGACGGTGACCGGGGGCGGGGTGACCGGAGGCGGGGTGACCGGCGGTGGGGTGACCGGCAGGTTCGGCAGGGTGGGCAGGCTGGGCGCGGTCGGCACC
This sequence comes from Actinomycetes bacterium, assembly GCA_035759075.1. Taxonomy (GTDB): domain Bacteria; phylum Actinomycetota; class Actinomycetes; order JACCUZ01; family JACCUZ01; genus DASTVO01. The sequence goes on along the minus strand of DASTVO010000320.1, from coordinate 16,419 downwards.
CCCGGAGTCGGCGGCACCGGGACCGCGGGCAGGTCCGGCGGCTTGGGTCCGCCGAGGTTGGCCAGCACCGTGCGCAGGTCGAGGTCGGCGGTGATCCGCAGGTTGGTGAAGTCGCCCTTGACCGCGCCGGTCGCGGCTTGCGGGAACGGGTAGGTCACCAGCATCTCGAGGGCGCCGGGCAGGTTGTCCCCGGCCTCGGACAGCCGGGTGAGGATCGGGTCGAGGGCCTCGAGGTTCGCGACCGTGTCGGCCTTGGATGCCTTGATGACCCGGGTGCCGACGCGGCCGAGGTCGGAGAGCGCGGTGAGCATCTTGGTCAGCTGCCTGCGCTGGTCGGCGAGGACCTTCAGGCCGGGACCGAGGTCCTCGAGGGCGACCGCGATGTCCTGCTTCTGGGCCTCGAGGCGCGCGCTCAGCCGGTCCAGCCCGTCCAGGGCCCGGACGATCTCCTGCTTGTGCTCGTCGAGCCCGCCGATGAAGGTGTCGAGCTGCTTCAGCGCGCCCTTGATGTCGGACTCGTGGCCGCGCATGGCCTTGGTGAGCTCGACGTTGATGGTCTTGAGCTGGGCCACCCCGCCGCCGTTGAGGACCAGCGAGAGCGCCGCGAAGACCTCCTCGACCTCCGGGTTGCGGCCGGAGCGCTCCAGCGGGATGGTGTCGCCGTCCTTGAGGCGGCCGACCTGGGCGCCGCCCGGTGGCGGTCCGAGCGACACGAACTTCTCGCCCAGCAGGCTGGTCTGACGCAGCTCGGCGACGGCGTTGTCGGGCAGCCGCACCGAGTCCAGCAGCCGCACCCGGACGTCCGCGTGCCACCCGTCGAGCGCGACGTCCTCGACCGCCCCCACCGTCACGTCGTTGACCTTGACCGCCGACTGCGGCACCAGGTCCAGCACGTCGGCGAACTCGATGGTGACCCGGTAGACGTCGTCCCCGCCGGCTGCACCGCCGGGCAGCGGGAGGTCGTAGACGCCCTCGCACGCGGTCAGCGTGGTGGCCATCGCCAGCGCGGCGACCGTCGTCGCGACCCGCCTCATCGCGAGCCCCCGAGGATCCCGCCGAGCGTGAGGTCCGGCGCACCGGACGAGCCGCCCGGGAAGGCGGGCGGCTTCAGCTCGCGCCGCTCGAAGACCTTGGTGATGTCGTCGCAGACGCTCTCGGGCTCGCCGAGCGCGGTCAGGAAGGAGCACAGGTAGAGGGCGGGGTCCTCCTGCTGTGCCTCGTTGTTGCGGGTGTCGAGGGTGCCCGAGGAGGGGTTGTACGCGTTGGCGAGGTTCGACAGCGCGACCGGTCCGGCGTCGAGGACCTCGGCCATCGCGTCCTTCTGCTTGGCCAGCGTGCCGGTGATGTCCGCCAGCCCCTCGATGTCGGTGGTCAGGTTGGCCCGGTTCTCCTTCACGAAGGCCGCGACCTCGCTGAGGGCCGTCGCCAGGTGCTTCAGCGCGAGCGCGAGCTCGTCGCGCTCGGCGGCGAGCTGGTCGGCGACGCTGGCCAGGTCGTTGTTGAACGCGCGGACCTCCTGGTCGCTCTGCGCCAGGGCGGTCGTGAAGACCTGCAGGTTGCGCAATGTGCCGAAGAGGTCCTCCTTGCCGTCGGACAGGGTCCCGATCGCCAGCGAGAAGTCCCGCATGGTCCGGTTGATGTTCTCGCCCTCGCCCTCGAGGTTGTCCGCGCCGACGGCGAGCAGCCGGGAGAGGGCTCCGTCCTTGTTCGCGCCCTCCGGGCCGAGGGCGACGTTGAGGTCGTTGAGGCTGGCGAAGATCCGGTCCAGCTCGACGGGCACGGCGGTGCGCTCGAGCCCGATGCGGGCGTCGTCGGCGAGCTTCGGCCCACCGTCGTAGACCGGGGTCAGCTGCACGTAGCGGTCGCTGACGACCGACGGAGCCACCACGACAGCCTTCGCGTCGGCCGGGACCGAGTACTTGTCGTCGTAGGTCATCTCGACGACGACCCGGTCGCCGTCCGGCGTGACGTCGGTGACCTCCCCGACCTTGACGCCGAGGATCCGCACGTCCGAGCCCGCGTAGAGGCCGACGGCCCGCACGAACTCGGCCCGCGCGGTCCTGGTCCCGCCACCCGGCCACAGCCAGACGACCAGGCCAGCCAGCAGCGCGACGACCAGCGCGGCGGCGACGGCGCTGCCCATCGACGAGCGCAGGGTCTGCAGGCGGTCCGCCCGGGTGCTGGTCATTCGGGGCTCCCCGGTCCGCCGGGCACGGGCACCAGGTTCTGGACGTAGGTGTCGAACCAGCGTCCGTTGCCGGTCGTGTTCGCGAACACCCGCACGAACGGCGCGAGCAGCTCGATCGAGCGGTCGAGGCTGTCCTGGTTGGCGCGCAGCGTCGCCAGGACCCGCTTGAGGTTCTCCAGGGCCGGCCGGATCTGCGCCCGGTTCTCCCGCACGAGCGCGGTCAGCTGGCGGGAGAGCGTGACGGTGCTGACCAGCAGCGTGTGGATGTCCTCGCGCCGCTCCCGCAGCTCCTGCAGCAGCAGGTCGCCGTCGGCGAGCAGCGTGACGAGCTCCTGGTTGCGCTCGGAGAGCACGCCGGTCACGCCCTCCGCGTGCGTCAGCAGCTCGCGGAGCTGGTCGTCACGGGAGGCGATCGTCCGGGACAGCCGGCCGAGGCCGTCGACCGCCGCCCGCACCTCCTCGGGCGAGTCCCGGAAGGTGTCGGCGATGGTGTCCAGCGCCGTCGCGTACTGCTCGGTGTCGATCGCCTCGGCCGTGCTCGCGAGGTCGCTGAAGGCCTCGACGACGTCGTACGCGGGGACGGTGCGCTCCAACGGGATCTCCCCGTCGAGCTCACCCTTCCCGGCCGGCTCGAGCATGAGGAACTTCTGGCCGAGTATGGTCTTGATCCGCACCGATGCCGAGGTCTGCGAGCCGAGCCGGGTCGCACCCTCGACCCGGAAGTCGACCCGCACGTGGTCGCCGTCGAGGTCGACCGAGCGCACCTTGCCGACCTTCACCCCGGCGATCCGGACGTCGTCGCCGGCCTTGAGCCCGCCCGCCTCGGAGAGCGCGGCGGAGTACGACCGGCCCGCCAGCAGCGGCAGGTCGTCGATGTTGAACGCGAACGCGAGCATCGCCGCGATCACGGCCAGCCCGACCGCCCCGATCACCACCGGGTTGCGCTCCCGGAACGGGACGAAACCGCTCCGTCTCCTGCTCCGCGCAGGCAGCCGCCGCGCCATCAGTCGCACCTCGCCGCACTCGAGTGGTAGTTCGGCGTGTAGGTGACCGTGTTGGACAGGATCACCCGACCGGTGAAGTCGCAGAGGTAGAAGTTGAACCAGGAGCCGTAGGTCGCCGTGCGGGTGATCGTGTTCAGCTTGCGCGGCAGCCGCTGGAGCACGCCCTCGACGACCTCCTTGTTGTCGTCCAGGTTCTTGGTCACCTCGCCGAGCTCGCGGACGTCGGCCCGGATCGCCGGCCGCGAGTCCTGCACGAGCCCGGCGGTGGACTCGGCGAGCCCGGCGATGTTGGTCAGCGAGGCGCCGATCGCCTCCCGGTCCTCGGCGAGGCCGCTGACGAACCGCTGCAGCTCGACCAGCAGCGTCGAGAGCTGCCGGTCACGGTCGTCGACCGTCTCGAGCACCGCGTTCAGGTTGTCGATCGTGCGCCCGATCACCTCGTCGCGGTCGGCCAGGGTGGTGGTCAACGACGCGGTGTGCGAGAGCAGCGAGTTGACGGTGCCCGCCTCGCCCTGGAGGGTCTTGATGATCTCCATGGCGAAGGCGTTGACGTCCTCGGGGTTGAGCGCCGCGAACAGCGGCTTGAAGCCGTTGAAGAGGACGGTGAGGTCCAGCGCGCTCTCGGTCTGGCGCAGCGGGATGGTCGCGTTCTCGGTGAGGGGCCGGCCGGAGCCGGCGCCCTCGGACAGCGCGACGTAGCGCTGTCCGACGAGGTTGCGGTAGCGGATCAGCACCCGGGTGCTCGACGCGACAGGACGGTCGTCGTCGACGGTGAAGTGGACCCGGGCGAGGGACCGGGCGCCCTGCTGGGCGACCTCCACCTTGTCGACCTCGCCGACCCGGACCCCGGCGATCCGCACGTCGTCGCCGGGAAGCAGCCCGGTCGCGTCGCTGAACAGCGCCCGGTAGGTGGTCGTCCCGCCGAGGCGGATGTTGCCGATGGTCGCCGCCAGGACGCCCGTGGCGAGCACCGTCACGACGATGAAGACGACCAGCTTGATCAGGGACGGCAGGGTCTTCACGAGTGCCTCACCGCCGTCCCGCGGGCCATCGGGCCGAACAGCAGCGTGGCCAGGTCCGGCACCTCCCGGGCGGAGACACCCATCTGCGGCGCGACCAGCGCGTCGACGACCCGCTGCTCCTCGGCGGTGCCGCTGTGCCCGATCGCCGGGTCCACCAGCCGGTCCGCGAAGGCGGGCACGACCGACCCGCTCGACGGTGCCCTGGTGCCGTCGTCGAAGACGTTGCCCGGCCACGGGCGCGGCGGGTTGGGCAGCCCGTAGCACTCCGGTCCGCGGTTCTCGCCCCAGCGCGGGTACTCCCCCGGCTGGTAGCCGGGGCGGGACCGGACGACCTCGAGGGTGATGTGCAGCTCGCCGTTGGCGAAGGTCTTGCCGATGAAGTCGTTGGACTGCGTCAGCCCGGCCAGCAGGCACGGGTACTCCGGGGAGTACCGCGCGAGCAGCTCCATCGTCGGGCGGCCCACGGCGTTGACCTGGATGATGCGCTGCTCGTTCTCGGCGAGGAAGTCCCGGGTGGTGGTCGCGAAGCCGGCCGTCCCGGCGAGGAAGCCGGCGTACGCCTGGGACTTCTCGGCAACCGTCCGGGAGGACACCGAGAAGTTCCGCAGCATCCGCGCGAGGTCGGGGGCGGCGTCGGCATAGATCTCCGCGACGTCGGCCAGGCCGCTGATGTCGGTCTTGAGGGTGTCCAGCTCCGGGTTGAGCTCGGTGAAGTAGCCGTCCACCAGCTCGAGGTTCTCGCCGAGGCGTTCACCGCGGCCCTCGAGGGCGGTGGCGAGGGCGTTGAGCGTCGCGTTCAGCTTGGCCGGCTGGATCGTGCGCAGCAGCGGCAACAGGTTGTCGAGCACGGTCTCGAGCTCGATCGCGGTGGCGGTGCGGTCCTGCGTGATGACGTCACCCTCGGCGATGCGCTCGGCCGAGGGCCTGCCGGGCAGCTGCAGGTCGACGTACTTCTCCCCGAACAGGGTCTTGGGCAGCAGCCGGGCACTCACGTCGGCCGGGATCAGACCGGCGGTCTCCGGAGCGAGCGCCAGCTCCAGGGTCGCCTTCTCCCCGTCGGAGCGGACCTCGCGGACCTCGCCGACGATCATCCCGCGGAGCTTGACGTCGGCCGGCGGCGCGAGCTGGTTGCCGGCGCGGTTCGTCTCGAGGCTCACGGTGACGACGTCGACGAACGTCTTGTTGTAGACGGCGACGGTCAGCCCGACGAGCAGGCCGAGGACGAGCAGGAACACCACGCCGTACGTGCGGAGCAGGACTGCCTGCCCGACGCCGGCCTTCGGTCGCGCCTTCATCAGCATGCCCTCACCCCGCGATCCGCACGGTGGTGGTGGCGCCCCAGATCGCGAGGCTGAGGAAGAAGTCGACGACGTTGATCGCCACGATGGATGTCCGGACGGCCTTGCCCACCGCCACGCCGACCCCGGCCGGGCCGCCGCTCGCCGTGTAGCCGTAGTAGCAGTGGATCAGGATGATCACGACGGCGAAGACGAGCACCTTGCCGAAGGACCACAGCACGTCCCCGGGCGGCAGGAACAGCTGGAAGTAGTGGTCGTAGGTGCCCTTGGACTGGCCGTAGTAGCCGGTCGCGATGAGGCGGGTGGCCGCGTACGACGACAGCAGGCCGATGACGTAGAGGGGGATGACCGCGACGAACCCGGCGATCATCCGGGTGGTCACCAGGAACGGCAGGCTCGGGATGCCCATCACCTCGAGCGCGTCGACCTCCTCGCTGATCCGCATCGCACCCAGCTGCGCGGTGAAGCCGCAGCCGACGGTGGCCGCCAGCGCCAGGCCGGCGACGAGCGGGGCGATCTCGCGGGTGTTGAAGTACGCGGAGACGAAGCCGGTGAACGCCGACGAGCCGAGCTGGTTGAGCGCGGAGTAGCCCTGCAGGCCGACCTCGGTGCCGGTGAAGAACGCCAGGAACGCGATGACGCCGACCGTGCCGCCGATGACGGACAGCGCGCCGGTGCCGAGGCTCACCTCGGCCAGCAGCCGCAGGACCTCCTTCTTGTAGCGGCGGACCGTCCGCCCGCTCCACCCGATGCTGCGCGCGTAGAAGCGCAGCTGCCCGCCGAGGCCGACCAGGCCGTCGTCGACGACCTTCACGGGCCTGAGGAGGGTTCGCTGCACGGACACGGGTCAGCCGAGCTTCTGCGGGACGACCTGGAAGTACACGGCGGTCATGACGAAGTTCACGACGAACAGCAACATGAACGTGATGACGACGGACTGGTTCACCGCGTCGCCGACGCCCTTGGGCCCGCCCCCCGCGGTGAGCCCCTTGTAGGACGCGACGATCGCGGCGATCGCGCCGAAGACCAGGGCCTTCAGCTCGCCCACGTACAGGTCGGGCAGCTGGGCCAGCGCGGTGAACGAGGCGAGGTACGCACCGGGTGTGCCGCCCTGCAGCACCACGTTGAAGAAGTAGCCGCCGGCGACCCCGACGACCGAGACCAGGCCGTTGAGCAGGACCGCCACCAGCATCGAGGCGAGCACCCGCGGCACGACGAGGCGCTGGATCGGGTCGATGCCGAGCACCTGCATCGCGTCGATCTCTTCGCGGATCTTGCGGGCGCCGAGGTCGGCGCAGATCGCCGACCCGCCGGCGCCGGCGATGAGCAGCGCGGTGACGATCGGGCTCGCCTCGCGGATGACGGCGAGGACGCTGGCGGAGCCGGTGAACGACTGCGCCCCGAGCTGCCGACTGAGGTTGCCCAGCTGCATCGCGATGACCGCACCGAACGGGATGCTGACCAGCGCCGTCGGCAGGATCGTGACGCTGGCGATGAACCAGGACTGCTGGATGAACTCCTTGGTCTGGAACGGTCGACGCGGCAGCGTGCGCAGGACGTCGAGGCCGAGCGCGAACAGGTTGCCGCTCTGCCGGAGCGCGCCGACGGCGGGGTTGCTCACGGAAGGCGCTCCGTGGCGGGGACCGGGGCGTAGGCCGGCTCACGGCCCGCGGTGTGCTCGTGGCGCGCGGCGTCCGGCTCGGCGGCGGTCCGGGACTCGAACGACCCGGGCGGCGGGGTGACGCCGTTCTCCCGGCACCACGCGCCGGGCTCCCGGGCGGTGCCGCGGACGCTGCCGTCCGACGGGGTGATCTGCAGCGGGATCGATGGCAGCGGCGGCAGCTCGTGGCCCTCCGCCTCCTCCTGCGCCAGCTCGTCGGCGTCCTTCTCCTCGGCCATGCCGATGGGGCCCTGTCGCTGGGCGTTGAGGAACTGCCGGACGACGGGCTCCTCGCTGGAGAGCAGCATCTCGCGCGGCCCGAACATCGCCAGGTGCCGGTGGTAGAGCAGCCCGATGTTGTCCGGCACCGTGCGAGCGGTGTTGATGTCGTGGGTGACGATGAGGAAGGTGGCTTCGATAGCGGCGTTGAGATCGACGATCAGCTGGTTGAGGTACGCCGTGCGGACCGGGTCCAGGCCCGAGTCCGGCTCGTCGAAGAGGATGATCTCCGGGTCGAGGACCAGCGCGCGGGCCAGCCCGGCCCGCTTGCGCATGCCGCCGGAGATCTCGCCCGGGAGCTTGGACTCGGAGCCGATCAGGCCGACCATGTCCATCTTCTCGAGGACGATCGACTTGATGTCGGACTCGCTCTTGCGCGTGTGCTCGCGCAGCGGGAAGGCGATGTTGTCGTAGAGGCTCATCGAGCCGAACAGCGCGCCGTCCTGGAACAGGACGCCGAAGAGCTTGCGCACCTCGTACAGGTCGTGCTCGCGCAACGTGGTCAGGTCACGGCCCTGGATGACGATCGAGCCGCGGTCTGGCTTGAGCAGCCCCACCAGGGTCTTGAGGAACACCGACTTGCCGGTGCCGGAGGGGCCGAGCATCACCGAGATCTCGCCCGCGGGGAGGGTCAGCGACACGTCCTGCCAGATGACCTGCCGGCCGAAGGACTTCGTCAGTCCCTCGACCTCGATCTCCACACCCACGCGGACGCACCTCACCGATCGGCAGACGCCTGGTTCGCAGGGTCAACGAGCGCGCGTCCGCCGAGTTACGCGCCGATGACCGCTTGCCGGCAGGGGACGAGGCGGCCGGTCAGGTGCCCGGGATCATGCGCACGCCCGGACCGTCCCAAACCTCGCAGACGGCTCAGGAGGCCGCGGAACGCCGAAAGGGGCGGCAACCGGTCGCCCGGTCTGCCGCCCCTTCGCGGGTGCTGCGGTGTTGCCCTGCCTGTGGTGTGCCCTACTTGACGGTGACCGTCGCGCCGGCGCCCTCGAGAGCGGCCTTGGCCTTGTCGGCGGTCTCCTTGTTGACCTTCTCCAGGACCGGCTTCGGGGTGCCGTCCACCAGGTCCTTGGCCTCCTTGAGGCCCAGGCTGGTGAGCGCGCGCACCTCCTTGATGACCTGGATCTTCTTGTCGCCGGCCGCGTCCAGGATGACGTCGAACTCGTCCTGCTCGCCGCCGGCCTCGGCGGCCTCGCCGCCGGCGGCACCGCCGGCAGCCGGGGCGGCGGCCACGGCGACCGGAGCGGCCGCGGTGACGCCGAAGGTCTCCTCGAACTGCTTCACGAACTCCGAGAGCTCGATCAGGGTCATCTCCTTGAACGACTCAAGGAGCTCGTCGGTGCTGAGCTTCGCCATGGTGGCGGTCCTTCCTTACTGGTAGTCCTGGCCGCACGTACGGCGCAGTGCTGGGGGCGGACGGGCCGAACTAGCCCTCGGGGGTGGCCTCCTCGGAGGCGACGTCGGCAGCCTCGGGCTCCTCGGTCACCGCCTCGGGCTCGGCGGCGGCCGGTGCAGCACCGGCACCGCCTGCCAGGACACTCGGGTCCTGCTCGGCCTTCTGCCGCAGCGCCTCCATGACGCGTGCGGTCTGCGCCAGGGGCGCAGCGAACAGCGAGACGGCGTTCTGCAACGACGCCTGCATGGCTCCGGCCAGCTTGGCCAGGAGCACCTCGCGCGACTCGAGGTCGGCGAGCTTCTTGATCTCGTCGGGCGAGAGGGTCTTGCCCTCGAGGACGCCGCCCTTGATGACGAGGAGCGGGTGCGCCTTGGCGAAGTCACGCAGACCCTTGGCGGCCTCGACCGGGTCGCCCTTGACGAAGGCGATGGCCGACGGGCCCTGGAGCAGGCCGTCGAAGGCTCCGACCCCGGCCTCGGCGGCCGCGATCTTGGTCAGCGTGTTCTTCACCACGGCGTACGTCGTGTCGGCACCGAGGGACCGGCGCAGCTCCTTGAGCTGGGCGACGGTGAGCCCGCGGTACTCGGTCAGCACGGCGGCGTGCGAGCTACGGAACTCCTCCGTGAGCTCGGCGACCGCGGCCGACTTGTCAGGCCTCGCCATGAGTGGCCGGCCTCCTTCCAGTTCGACGATCGTCATCGCCGGTGAGAAGGGCCCGGACATGCAAGACGCCCCGGCGCAGGCGCGCGGCGGGGCGTGACGGTCGACCCGGGTCGAAGGACCCGGACGACGGATGTGTCCCTACTGCACCTGCGCGGGCCGCCCGCTGACGCGGGACCTTCGACCGTCCCGAGGGACGGCGACCGACGGTCTGTGGCGGGGCCAGCGTACGGGGTGGGTGCGGCCCCGGCCAAATCCGCCGAGGCGAGCTCTGCGGTCAGCCCTTGAGCTTGTCGGCGTCGAAGACCCGCTTGGGCTTCGGCGTCTCGATGCTCACCTTCTCGCCCCAGTCCCGGTAGATGCCGGTGATCGAGAACAGCCCGGCGGTGGTGGGGATGTCGGTGCTGTACCGGCGCGGGAGCCCGTCGGTGTCCACCCACAGGTCGTACTCGAGCGTCCGCACCCCGGCGTCGAGCATCGACTGGTACTGCTCCTTGACCGGCCCCTCGGCGCGCGCGGTGGCCCGGCGCAGGTCGACCTGTGCGTGGTAGTGCGTGGTAGCGACGTCCTCGACCGTGGCGGGACCCATCTCCTCGACCCGACGGGCCGACTCGAGCAGGCCGAGCCCCTGGGCCGGGTCGAAGGCACCCCGGAGCTGGTCCACGACGGGGCGCATCCGCTTGCCGATCTCGGTCCGCGGTGTCGGGCGCACCTTGAGCCACGGCTTCTTCCCCGGCAGGCCCTTGGCCTCCGGCAGCGCCACGTAGGACGCCGACCGCAGCAGCACGGCACGCACCTCGCCGGACTGCTGCATCGTGAGCTCGACGTCGGCGTCGAACGACGACTCCGTGAAGCGCATCGCGCCCGTGCCCGAGACGGTCTCACCGCCGCCGATGCCGGAGAAGGTGAACGTCGCGGTGCCCTGCTCCACCATCCGCTCGGTGACGTCGGCGAACAGCGCCGGGCCGGGCGTGGTCACGGGTCGCGGAGTACTGGTCGCCGACCCGGCGCCGTCGGCGGCAGGGTCGGCGACCAGGCCGCACCCCGAGAGGAGCGCGGTGACGAGCAGTGCAGCTGCGCAGCGGTGGAGCATCGTCAGGCGGTGACCGCCTCGGCGTCCTCCAGGAGCGCGCGGGTCTTGTTCGGGTCGACCGGGATGCCGGGGCCCATCGTGGTCGACATGGTGGCCTTGCGGATGTACCGGCCCTTGGCCGCCGACGGCTTGAGTCGCAGGATCTCGTCGAGGGCCGCGCCGTAGTTCTCCACCAGCGCCTTCTCGTCGAACGAGGACTTGCCGATGATGAAGTGCAGGTTGGCGTTCCGGTCCACCCGGAACTCGATCTTGCCGCCCTTGATGTCCGAGACCGCCTTGGCGACGTCGGGGGTCACCGTGCCGGTCTTCGGGTTCGGCATGAGGCCACGCGGACCGAGCACCCGGCCGAGCCGGCCGACCTTGCCCATGAGGTCCGGCGTCGCGACGACCGCGTCGAAGTCGAGGCGCCCCTTGTTGACCTCCTCGATCAAGGCGTCGTCGCCCACGATGTCGGCGCCGGCGGCCTTGGCCTGCTCCGCGCGCTCACCGGTGGCGAAGACCAGGACCCGAGCGGTCTTGCCGGTGCCGTGCGGCAGGTTGACGGTGCCGCGCACCATCTGGTCGGCCTTGCGCGGGTCGACACCCAGGCGCATGGCGACCTCGACGGTCGCGTCGTACTTCGTGGTGGAGGTCTCCTTGGCCAGCCGGACGGCCTGGAGGGGGCTGTAGACGGCGTCCGCGTCGATCTTCTCGGCCGCGGCGCGGTAGGACTTGCTGCGCTTCACTGCTGCTCCTGGTGTCGGGGTGGAGTCGTGGTACGGCGGGCCGCGCGCGGCCCTCCCACGGTGCTGCTGGTGCTGCTGGTGCTGCTGGTGCTGGTGGATCCGCCTCAGCCGTGGCCCTCGACGGTGATGCCCATCTGCCGGGCGGTGCCGGCGATGATCTTCTCGGCGGCGTCGAGGTCGTTGGCGTTGAGGTCGGGCATCTTGGTCTCGGCGATGCTGCGCACCTGGTCGCGGGTGAGGCGGGCGACCTTGGTCTTGTGCGGCTCGCCGGAGCCCTTCTCGACACCTGCTGCCGCCAGGATGAGCTTGGCGGCCGGCGGGGTCTTGGTGATGAAGGTGAAGGACCGGTCCTCGAAGACCGAGATCTCCACCGGCACCACCTGGCCGCGCTGGGACTCGGTCTGCGCGTTGTAGGCCTTGCAGAACTCCATGATGTTGACGCCGTGCTGGCCCAGCGCCGGGCCGACCGGCGGCGCCGGGGTGGCCGCGCCGGCCTGGATCTGCAGCTTGATGACAGCTGCAAGCTTCTTCTTGGGGGGCATGTCGGGTCCTTCTCTGCTTTCCTGCTACGCGGTCGCGGATCTCGCGATGCGTCAGATCTTCTGCACCTGGCTGAACGACAGCTCGACCGGCGTCTCCCGGCCGAAGATCGACACCAGCACCTTGAGCTTCTGCGAGTCCGCGTGGATCTCGCTGATCGAGGCGGGCAGCGTGGCGAACGGCCCGTCCATGACCGTCACGGACTCGCCGACCTCGAAGTCGGCGGCCTTGGTCTCGACGACCTTCTCCTTCTTCTCCTGCTCGGGCGCGAGGAACTGCATGACCTCGTCGAGCGTGAGCGGGGACGGCCGGTGCGTGTGCCCGACGAAGCCGGTGACGCCCGGGGTGTTCCGGACGGCGCCCCACGACTCGTCGGTGAGGTCCATGCGCACCAGGACGTAGCCCGGCAGCAGGTTCTGCTTGACCTGCTTGCGCTGGCCGTTCTTGACCACCGTCTCCTCGCGCTGGGGGACCTCCACCTGGAAGATGTAGTCCTCCATGTTGAGCGAGGTCGTGCGGGTCTCGAGGTTGGTCTTCACCCGGTTCTCGTAGCCCGCGTAGGAGTGGACCACGTACCAGTCGCCGGGGGCGCGGCGCAGCGCGGCGCGCATCTCCTCCACCGGGTCGGCCTCGGCGGCCTCCTCCGCCGGCTGCTCGGCAACCTCGGCAACCTCCGCCGGGGCCCCGGCGACCTCCGCCGGAGCCTCGGCGACCGGGGCCTCGGCCTCGCCGGTCGCGTCCTGGGAGGTCTCGGCGGCGGGCGTCTCCTCGGCCTCGACCTCGGCCGCGGTCGCCTCGGGGGCCGGCTCGGTGGCCTCGTCAGCGGTCTCGACGGCGTCGACCTCGGGGGCCGCCTGCTCGTCGAGCGGGCTGTGGGTCTCGGACACGGTGACTGTCACTTTCTGGGTGCGGGGGCGGGTGGTGCGGGGGGCGTCAGCCGAAGATGGCGAGGATCGCCTTGGCGAAGCCGAAGTCGAGCACGCTGACGTACGCGATGACGACCAGCACGAAGACGATGACGACCGAGGTGTACGTGACCAGCTCGCGGCGCGTCGGCCAGATGACCTTGCGGAGCTCGGCGACGACCTGGCGGTAGAACAGCGAGATCCGGGCCGGCAGCGGCTTGGCGTCGCTGCGGTCCCGCGACGGGGTGTGGTCCTCCCGCGTCTCTGTCACGTCGTCTCCGCCTGTCCGGTTGTGGTTCGTCGGTGCTGCTGGTCGCTCTGTCGGGCCCGCGCGCTCACCGCGGGCACCTCGCAGGGCCGGAGGGACTCGAACCCCCAACCGCCGGTTTTGGAGACCGGAACTCTACCAATTGAGCTACGACCCTTCGTGGTCGCCGACCTGTCCCGGACGCGGTGAGCACCCGGTTTCCGGGCGCGCTAGCGCAGGGGCTGGACAGCCACCGACAGACGAGTCTACGCACACGCGCGGGGTCCGGTCGAACCGCCGCAGCGACCCGGGGCGGGCGAGTGGCAGCATGGCCCGCATGACCCGACGCGTGTCCCACCGTATCGGCGCGATCAGCGAGTCGGCCACGCTGGCCGTGGACAGCAAAGCGAAGGCGCTCAAGGCCGCGGGACGCCCGGTCGTGGGCTTCGGCGCGGGCGAACCGGACTTCCCGACCCCGGGATACATCGTCGAGGCGGCGGCGGCGGCCTGCCGCGAGCCCCGCTGGCACCGCTACACCCCCGCCGCCGGGCTCCCGGAGCTGCGGGCGGCGATCGCGGCAAAGACGCTGCGTGACTCCGGCTACGAGGTGCCGCCGTCGCAGGTCCTGGTCACCAACGGCGGCAAGCAGGCGGTGTACGAGGGGTTCGCCACACTGCTCGACCCCGGCGACGAGGTGCTGGTCATCGCGCCGTACTGGACGACCTACCCCGAGGCGATCCAGCTCGCCGGCGGCGTCCCGGTGGTGGTGCACACCGACGAGCACAGTGGCTACCTGGCCAGCGTGGAGCAGCTGGAGGCGGCCCGCACCGAGCGCACCAAGATCCTGCTGTTCGTGTCGCCGTCGAACCCCACCGGTGCGGTCTACTCACCGGCGCAGGTCGAGGAGATCGGCCGGTGGGCCGTCGAGCACGAGCTCTGGGTGCTCACCGACGAGATCTACGAGCACCTGGTCTACGGCGACGCGCAGTTCGCGTCCATGCCGACCCTGGTGCCGGAGCTGGCCGACCGGTGCGTCGTCGTCAACGGGGTGGCCAAGACCTACGCGATGACCGGCTGGCGGGTGGGCTGGCTGATCGGGCCGCCGGACGTGGTCAAGGCGGCGACCAACCTGCAGTCGCACGCGACCTCGAACGTGGCCAACGTCAGCCAGGTCGCCGCCCTGGCCGCGGTCAGTGGCGACCTGTCGGCCGTGGAGGCGATGCGCGAGGTCTACGACCGCCGCCGGCAGACGCTGCTCAAGATGCTGCGCGAGATCCCCGGGATCGAGTGCCCGGAGCCGTTGGGTGCCTTCTACGCGTACCCGTCGGTCAAGGGTGTGCTGGGCAAGGAGCTGCGTGGCCGCCGACCCGCCACCAGCGCCGAGCTGTGCGAGCTGGTGCTGGAGGAGGTCGAGGTGGCGGTGGTGCCCGGCGAGGCCTTCGGCACCCCCGGCTACGTCCGGATGTCCTACGCGCTCGGCGACGACGACCTGGTCGAGGGCGTGACCCGGCTGCACACCCTCTTCGCCGAGGCACGCTGAACGGCTCGGTCCGGCGGGACCTGCGGGCCCTGCCGAAAGCCCACCTGCACCTGCACTTCACCGGGTCGCTGCGGCCGGGCACGATGCGTGAGCTGGCCGCCGAGCACGGGGTCCGGCTGCCCGACACGCTGCAGACGGTGGACAGCGAGCACACCCCGGAGCTGCGCGCGACCGACGAACGCGGCTGGTTCCGCTTCCAGCGGCTCTACGACACCGCCCGCTCGGTCGTCCGCGGCGTCGCGGACGTGCACCGGCTGCTGCGGGAGGCAGCCGAGGACGAGCGCACCGAGGGCTCAGGCTGGCTGGAGATCCAGGTGGACCCGACGTCCTACGCGCCGTACCTCGGCGGGCTGACGCCGGCCGTGGAGACGGTGCTCGACGCGGCCCGCGCGGCCGAGGACGCGACCGGGGTCGGGGTGGCGGTGATCATCGCGGCGAACCGGACGCGGCACCCCTTGGACGCGCGCACGCTCGCCCGGCTGGCGGCGCGGCACGCCGGCGACGGGGTCGTCGGCTTCGGGCTGTCGAACGACGAGCGGCGCGGCCGCACCGAGGACTTCGCCCCGGCGTTCCGGATCGCCGCCCGCGCCGGGCTGCTCTCCGCCCCGCACGGCGGGGAGCTGTCCGGGCCGCAGAGCGTGCTCGCCGCGCTGGACGAGCTCGGCGCGCACCGGATCGGCCACGGCGTACGCGCGGTCGAGGACCCGTCGCTGCTCGAGCGGCTGGCCTGCGAGCGGGTGACCCTGGAGGTCTGCCCGGCGTCCAACGTGCGGCTGGGCGTCTACGACGACCACGCGGACGTCCCGCTGCGCCGGCTCTGCGACGCCGGGGTACCGGTCGCGCTGGGCGCCGACGACCCGCTGCTGTTCGGCAGCCGCCTTGTCGCGCATTACGAGGCGGCCCGTGACGTGCACGGCTTCAGCGACCCCGAGCTCGCCGAGCTGGCGCGGGCGTCCGTCCGGGCCTCCCGGGCACCCGACGACGTGCGGGCCCGGCTGCTGCGCGGCATCGACGACTGGCTGGCATCACCGGTCGACCCCGGTTAGAGCTCGCAGCCGACCAGGACCGGCTCGTTGACCAGGGTGATGCCGAAGCGCTCGCGGACCCCGTCGCGCACCTCCCGCGCCAGAGCCAGCAGCTCGGCCGTGCTCGCTCCGCCGCGGTTGGTCAGCGCCAGCGTGTGCTTCTCGGAGAGCCGCACCGCCCCGTCGCCGTAGCCCTTGCCGAAGCCCGAGCGCTCGATCAGCCAGGCCGCGGACGCCTTGACCCGACCGTCGGCCTCCGGCCAGCGCGGCGCGTCGCCCGGCAGCAGCCGCTGCGCCTCGTCGGCGGCGAGCAGCGGATTGGTGAAGAACGACCCGGCGCTCCAGGTGTCGTGGTCGGCCGAGTCGAGGACCATGCCCTTGCCGCGGCGCAGCTCCAGGACGGCTGCCCTGACGTCCGCGGCGGGCACCTGCTCGCCGGCCGCCACTCCGAGCCGCCGGGCGAGCTCGGCGTAGCGCACCGGCCGGCCCAGCGGGGACTCGTCGAGCCCGAGGCAGACCGACAGCACGACGTAGCGGTCCGAGCCCTTGAACACGCTGTGCCGGTAGGTGAACCGGCAGTCGTCGTCGTCGAGCTCCACCTCGTCGCCGGTGCGCCGGTCGAGGGCCCGGACCCGGCGCAGGGTCTGGGACAGGTCCTGCCCGTAGGCGCCGATGTTCTGGATCGGAGCGGCACCGACGAGACCGGGGATCCCGGACAGCGCCTCCACCCCCGCGTACCCCTCGGAGACCAGCAGCGCCACCGCCTCGTCCCAGCCCTCGCCCGCGGCGATGTCCAGCCCCTCGTCGGAGCGCTCGATGCCGCGGGTG
>DASTVO010000319.1:0-4025 GCA_035759075.1 Actinomycetes bacterium | reverse complement strand
GCGATCAGCAGCCGACCCGTCCGCGGGTGCACGAGCAGCGCCTCCGCATCGTGCGGCCCGTCGGGGTAGGTGAAGCGGTACCACGCCGCGTCCACGGTCTGGTCCGCCAACGTCGCCGGCTCGGTGAACCGGAACACCGACACGTCCGTACGGGCCTCGAGGTTGTCGCCGATGTCGCCGAGGTGCAGCACCGGCTCGCCGTCCGCGTCGACGCCGGGCGCGAGGGCCTCGGGGTCGTACGGGTCGATGCCGGCGAGCGTGACGGTGGCGACGGTCTCGCCGTCGGTGCCCACGGCGAGCACCTGTGCGGCCGAGCCGCCGTCGGCGTGGGTCCAGAGCACGCCGTCGTGCCGGGCCGAGGCGGCCAGGCCGCTGGACTCGAGCAGCGCGGGGTCCTGCAGCCGCAGCAACGGTGCCGGGCCGGCTCCCGTCGCCAGCGCGACGCCGACCACCACGGCTGCCGCGGCGCTAGCCGCCGGCATCGGCGAGCAGGGTCTGCAGGTACGGCGTCACGCCCCACGTCGACACGAGCTGGTCGTACTCCGCCCGCACCGCAGGGCTCGGCGGGTGCCCGTCGCCGACCCGGACGGCCCGCAGCATCGTGTTCCGCGGCGTGTGCTCGGCACCGACGAACTGCACGACGTCTACGCCGTACCCCGCCATCCGGACCAGGGCGGCGCGCAGGGCGTCGGTCAGCACGTCCCCGAGCCGCTCCCGCAGGATCCCGTGCCGGCTGACCAGGCCGTAGGGCTCCGGCGACCCCGCCTCCTGCATCTGCCGCTGCAGGTCGTGGTGGCAGCACGGAGAGGCGAGCACCACCGGCGCCCGCCAGCGCAGCGCCTGCGCCAGCGCGTCGTCTGTGGCGGTGTCGCAGGCGTGCAGGGCGAGCACCACGTCGACCGGCGGCTGCACCGGCGCGTCCAGGATGGAGCCCTCGACGAAGTCGACCGCCCGGTCCCAGCCCAGCTCGGTGGCCAGCGCCGTGTTGCGCTCGCGGGACTGCCGCCTCAGGTCGACCCCGGTCAGTCGGACCTCGCGGTCCTCGGACAGGAAGCGGTACGCGGCGAAGCTGAGGTACGCGTTTCCGCAGCCCAGGTCGACCACCCGCAGGGGTCGGTCGGCCGGGAGCCCGGCCTCTTCGACCGCCGGCTGCAGTGCCCGCAGGAACGCGTCGACCTGCCGCCGCTTCGCCGCACCCGCCCCGAGCACCCGGAACAGCGGGTCGCCCGGGTCGATGAGGTGCTGGCGCTCGCGGTCGTGACCGGTGCGCTGCTCGGTCACCTCGGCCGTGCGGCTCACCTGCGCCTCCCCCTTCTTGGTGACGCGCAGCTGGAGGGTCTCGGCGGTGGTCTGCACGTGCCAGTTGCCGAACGGCTCGGCCAGCAGCTCGTCCACCGCCTTCTCGGCGCCGTCACCGAACGGGTGGTTGGCCGTCATGGGCGCGCTGTCAGTGGTCGCGACGACCTGCAGGTGGCGGCCACCCTTGAGGTCCACGGGGCGCAGGTCGACCCGGCGCCACCGGGGGTGCTGCGCGCGCCGTCGGCCGGACGCGACGGCTCGGACCAGCGTCCGCCCGTCGAGCAGCATCGCGCGCACCGAGGTCAGTGCGCCGTCGAGGTCCTCGGGCACGGCATCAGCCTCGCACGGGCCCCCCGGTCCGTGCCGGTCGCGGGTTGCGGGCGGTGCCCGCCAGCACGAAGATCCCGGCCGTCAGCAGCACCACGACCCATAGCGCGCGGTCGAGCCCGACCTCGTGCGCGACCGTGCCGATCAGCGGCGGGCCCACCAGGAACCCGGCGTACGCGATGGTGGCGACGGTCGCGATCGCCGACGGCCCGCGGCCCGGTGTCTCGCCGGCGGCGCTCATCGCGAGCGGGAACGCGACGGCGATCCCGAGGCCCCAGAGCAGCGCCCCCACGTACGACACGGCAAGGACCGGCACCGTCAGCAGCACGGCCACGCCGACCGCCGAGACCACCGCACCGATCCGCAGCGCCCGCACCCGGCCCAGCGACTCGACGACCCCGTTGCCGACGACGCGCGCAAGCGTCATCGCGCCGGCGAACACCGCGAAGCCGAGCGCGGCCAGCGCACCCGAGGCCCCGCGCTCGTCGGTGAGCGTCAGCGCGAGCCAGTCGTTGGCCGCGCCCTCGGCCCAGGCCGCGCAGAAGGTCATGACGCCGAGGCCCATGAGGCGGGGGTCACGGACCAGCGCGCCGTGCGGCGGCACGTGGTGCTCACCCACGGCATCCGCGTCGTCAGGCTCGGCGGCCCGGTCGGGCATGGCCCGGACCAGCCAGGCACACGCCACCGCGACCGCGAGACTGCAGAGCGCGAAGTGCACCGCCGGCGCGAGGTCGGCCCGGGCGGCCAGCGCGCCGATGCCGGCGCCGGCCACCGTGCCGACGCTCCAGCCGGCGTGGAAGCCGGGCATCAGGGTGCGTCGTGCCCGGGTCTCGACGGCGTGCGCGGAGACGTTCATCGCGACGTCCCAGACGCCGACACCGGCCCCGAGGACGAGCAGCACGACGGAGAGAGCCACCAGGTCCGGGGCGAGCCCCAGCGCCGGGTACGCCAGCACGCAGACCGCGATGCAGACGTACATCACCATCCGCGCGCCGACGGCCGCGATGAGCCGGCCGGAGAGAGGCATCGCGGCCAGCGAGCCGACCGCGGTGAACAGCAGTGCGAAGCCGAGGCCGCGCTCGCTCGCCCCGAGCTCGTCCCGGATCGCCGGGAGCCGCGAGATCCAGGTCGCGAAGAGCCCGCCATTGACCGCGAAGACGATCCGGGTCGCCCAGACCGCGCGGGCCACGTCGGACCGGGTGACGTCGCGGTGGTCACGGACCGGGCTCACCGCAGCAGGGTAGGCGAGCGTCCTCACGTCCGGCCCTGCGTCTCAGCCCGGGTCTAAGGCACTGCCCCGAGCAGAGATAAGGAGTCCTCCCGATGTGCAGCGTCCGCACGGGCGGCACCGTAGAACCAGCGAAATCGACCTCAGGAGCAAGCCATGACCGGCAACAACCCCACCCTCACGGCAGCAATCGCCCACGAGCACACCCGCACCCTGCTGCTCGCCGCCGAGCGGTCCCGACGGCTGGCCGGCGTGCCGGGCCGGCGCCGGACGCCGCGCCGCCGCCCACTGTGGAGGATCGGCGTCACGGCCCGTTCCGGGTCAGCGGCGGCGGCCTAGACCAGGGCGCCGATGACGACCAAGAGGACCAGCAGCGCGAGAGCGCCGAGCACCACGCGTCGACGGGTCCTCGGGTCCACGCGCTGACCCTACGGCCGCCGCGGCAGCGAGAAGACGGCCACGTCGTCGTACGAGGGGCGCGGGCCGAGGCGCGAGCGCACCAGGTGCACCGTCGTCGACACCCAGGCCGGTCCCTCGTACGCGGACAGGGACTCGACCGCGCCCGCTGCGTCAGACCCGCCCCGCAGCCGGCCCACCGTCAGGTGCGGCCGGTACGGACGGCGCTCGAAGGTCACCGCCCGGGCCAGCCGCCGCAGCGCCAGCACCTCACCGTCGACCCCGAGCCAGACCGCCCGTCGGCTGAACTGGCCGGCTCCGCGTAGCCGCAGCTCCAGCGAGGCAAGTGATCGGTCGCCGGCGAGGCGGCGCTCGATCATCCGCTCGGTACCGGCGACCTTCTCGTCGGGCACCTCGCCGTAGAACGCCAGCGTCAGGTGCCACCGCTCGGGCGGCACCCAGCGCACGTCCGGCCACCGCTCCCGGACCGGTGCCACCACGCGGTCCGCGTGCGCGAGCACCTCGGACGGCGGCGCCAGCGCGACGAACAGCCTCACCCGGTGGACCGCTCGAGCTCGAACCGGCAGGGGTCGAACAGCGAGAGGTCGTACGCGGTGGAGCCCTCGGTCACGAGGTCTGCGAGCACCTCGCCGAGCACCGGCGTGAACTTGAAACCGTGTCCCGAGAACCCGCAGGCGAGCAGGACGCGGTCGGCATCCGGGTGGCGGCCCACCACGAAGTGCTGGTCGGGGGTGAGGGTGTACCAGCAGTCGGC
>DASTVO010000318.1:0-2003 GCA_035759075.1 Actinomycetes bacterium | reverse complement strand
GAAGAAGGACGCGTTCTGGGGGCGGGACGTGCTGCTGGCCGAGAAGGAGGCCGGCGCGCGCCGGCTGCTGTGGGGCCTGGAAGGCCTGGAGCGCGCGATCCCGCGGCCGCACATGGCGGTGTCCAAGAACGGCGCACCGGTAGGCGAGGTCACCAGCGGCACGTTCTCGCCGACGAGGAAGGTGGGGATCGCGCTGGCCCTGCTCGACCGGTCCGTGGACGAGGGCGACGAGGTGTCGGTCGACGTCCGTGGCCGCGCCGCGGCCTTCCGGGTCGTGAAGCCGCCGTTCGTCACCCCGTCGACCAAGAGCTCGTGAGCGGCGAGGCGCCGGGACCGGACAAGGTCCTGCTGCTCGGGATGATGGGCGCCGGGAAGACGTCGGTGGGGAAGGAGATCTCCCGGCTGAGCGGATGGCCCTACCGCGACAACGACTCGCTGGTCGCCGAGATCGCCGGCGTCGACACGGCGTCGTTGCTGGCGCGCGACGGCGTCGACGTGCTGCGCGACACCGAGTCCGCGGCGCTGCGCCGGGCAGTGGACGGCCCCGGACCGCTGGTGGCGGGGGTCGCCGGTGGGGTGGTGGAGCGCGCGGACGACGTGGCCCTGCTGCGCGGCACCGACGCGTTCGTGGTCTACCTGCATGCGCCCGTCGACGTGCTGGTGGAACGCGTCGGCTCCGGCGCCGGGCGGCCGTGGCTCCAGCCCGACCCCGGGACCGCCCTGCGCTCCCTGTTCGAGGGCCGGGAGCCGCTCTACCGGGAGGTGGCCGACATGGTCGTGCACACCGACCGGGGCACGGCCACCGACCACGCGGAGCAGGTGCTGGCCGCACTCCGGGGCTGAGCCGACCCGGCTCGTTTGCGACGTTTCGCGGCAACACGCTGAGCGACACGCCGCGCGGCTGTCCCACAACGTCGCAAACGATCACCCGCGGTGCACCGACCACCTGGCGCGCTGCGATTCCGCGGGAACGTCGTGCCGGCTCAGGTGCCGAGCGTCGCGGCTGCGCGCAGCACCGGTACGGCGAGCAGGGCACCCGTGCCGTCCTCGGTCCGGATGGACAGGTCGAGCAGCGGCTCGAGCCCGAGGCGGTCCAGCGCGCGGTCGTGCGCGGGCTCCGGGCTTCTGTGCGACGCGACCCACCAGTCGACGGCGCGGAAGGCGATGCGCTGCGCGACCAGCGCCGCCGCCGCGGTGGCCGGGCCGTCGAGCAGCACCGGCGTCTTGCGGACGGCGGCCTGCAGCAGCACGCCGGTCGCCGCCGCGAGGGCCGGGCTACCCGTCGCGTCCAGGAGCTCGACCTGGTCGGCCAGCACCGGCCGACCGCGGCGCATCAGGTCCCGGACCGCGGCGCAGCGGGTCATCCAGCCGGCGTCGTCGATCGTGGCGCCCCGCGACGTGACGGCCGACGCGTCGGTGCGCGTGAGCAGCCCCACCAGGGCGCCGGCCGGGACGTCCACAGCCGGGTCGACGACGGCCAGCACGAGCAGGTCGACGCCGCGGTCGACCTGTGCGTCGACCGCCTCGACGCCCGACCGGAACGCGACGGCCGTGCCGGACCCGGACGCTGTCATGGCGTGGACCTGGCACCCCACCGCCGCGGCGAGGTCGACGGTCCCGGGGGCCTCGCCTCCGAGCAGCAGCATCCGGACACGCTCCAGCGGGCGCGGCGGAGCCGTCCCCTGCACCCCGCTCAGCCACCCCGACAGGTCGTCGAGCCGGCCGCGCGAGGCTGTCGACGACAGCTGCTCACGCCTGGCCCGCTTCGCTTCCTCGTCCGGTCGCTCGACCGCTGCGCCGAGCGCGTCGAGCTCGAAACCGGTCACGGGCGCGCCTCCTCGAACGTCGCGACCGCGCCGAACTCTGCCTTCCGCGCCGCGCGGCGCAACGCTGTCAGCACCGGCCGCGCCGTGAGGGCCACGAGCACCGCGGTGGTGACCGCCCGGGGGATGTCGAAGCCCAGCGAGGTCGCGAGCGTGAACGCCAGGAACCGGCCGAGGTTC
>DASTVO010000317.1:0-3342 GCA_035759075.1 Actinomycetes bacterium | reverse complement strand
CGCGCTCACGCTGGAGGCCCTGGCGCACCGGGGTCTCTCCCTCGCCGGGGTCGTGCTCGGGTCGTGGCCGGACGAGCCGGACCTGGCCTGCCGCAGCAACCTGCGGGATCTCGAGACGCTCGCCGCCCGGCCACTGACCGGCGCCCTGCGCGCGGGCGCAGGAGGCCTGGACGCGGCGGAGTTCCTGCTCACGGCGCGGGACGGGCTGGGCCCCGCGCTGGGCGGAGCCTTCGACGCGGCGGACTTCCGGCGTGCTCACGCCACCGCCGGCTGAGCTTTTCGCTCCAGATGCTCACCCAGGGTCACCACCAGCATCACGCTGGGCGACCTCGGCGGGCCGGTCACGGCGCTCGCGCAGACCAATGACGCCTCGCCTCTTCCGCCTGCCCGCCTGCCCCACTACGGTGCCCGCTGTCCGGAATGCGTGAGATGGCCCCGAATGGGTACCTCCCTCGACGCGTCCCCGCCCGCGCACGCTGGAGGTTGCCGTGGTCGCCCACGTACCCGACGAGCCGGAGGCCGTGGCCGCCGCGGCCCGGCGCCGCTTCAACTTCTCGCCCTGGAACCTGCTGCTGGTGCTCCCCCTGGTGGTGACGCTGTTCCCGGCGTTCTACAACCGGGAAGGTCCGAGCCTGGCCGGCTGGCCGTTCTTCTACTGGTACCAGATGCTCGCGATCCCGTTCTCGGTGCTGCTGACGATCGTCGTCTACCGCGCCACGAGGGGTGAGCGCTGATGTTCGAGGACGTCAAGGTCACCGAGCTCATCGTCTTCACCGCACTGTTCGCCCTCGTCACCGTTCTGGGCTTCGTCGCCTCCCGGTGGCGCCGCGCCGAGAGCCTCGAGCACCTCGACGAGTGGGGGCTCGGCGGGCGCAACTTCGGGGCCTGGATCACCTGGTTCCTCATCGGCGGAGACCTCTACACCGCGTACACCTTCGTCGCCGTCCCGGCGCTGATCTACGGCGCCGGCGCACTCGGCTTCTTCGCCGTGCCGTACACGATCGTCGTCTACCCGATGGTGTTCCTCGTCGCGGTGCGCTTCTGGTCGGTCAGCCACCGGCACGGCTACGTCACGCCCGCCGACTTCGTCCGTGGCCGCCACGGCTCGAGCACGCTCGCGCTGATGGTGGCGCTGACCGGCATCGTCGCGACGATGCCCTACATCGCGCTGCAGCTGGTCGGCATCCAGGCGGTGCTGAAGACCATGGGCGTGCAGGGCGAGGGCATCGTCGGCGACCTCCCGCTGATCATCGCCTTCCTGATCCTGGCGGTGTACACCTACCAGTCCGGGCTGCGCGCACCCGCGCTGATCGCGTTCGTGAAGGACACCCTGATCTACGTCGTCGTGCTGGCGGCGGTCTTCTACATCCCGACCCAGCTCGGCGGGTGGGACGCGATCTTCGGCGCGGCGAACGAGAAGTTCAACGCCACACCGCCGCCGCCGGAGGGTCCGGCCGACGGTGTGCTGCTCTCCGACCCGCTGGTCCTCGGCTACTCCAGCCTGGCGTTCGGCTCGGCGCTGGCGCTCTTCATCTACCCGCACTCGGTGACCGGCGTGCTGGCGAGCCGCAGCCGCGACGTCATCAAGCGCAACATGGCGGCGCTGCCCGCGTACTCGGTCGTGCTCGGCCTGCTGGCGCTGCTCGGCTACATGGCGATCGCGGCCGGCATCACCCCGGTCGGGGCCGACCCGGAGGCCGGGATCCCGGGCGACAGCAACACCGTCGTGCCGCTGCTCTACGACCAGATGTTCCCGGACTGGTTCGCCGGTATCGCCTTCGCCGCCATCGCGATCGGTGCACTGGTGCCCGCGGCCATCATGTCGATCGCCGCCGCGAACCTGTTCGCGCGCAACATCTACAAGGAGTACCTCAACCGGGACGCCACCCCGCAGCAGGAGGCCCGGGTCAGCAAGCTGACCTCGCTGCTGGTGAAGGTGGGCGCGGTGCTCGTCATCCTCGGGCTCGACCCGCAGTTCTCCATCGACCTGCAGCTCATCGGCGGTGTGATCATCCTGCAGACGCTGCCGGCGATCGTGCTGGGTCTCTACACCGCGTGGTTCCACCGCTGGGCGCTGCTCGCGGGCTGGGCGGTCGGGCTGTTCGCCGGGCTGGCGATGCTGTACGACACCCCGAACCCGCTGCGCGACAAGGAGCACTTCGGCGGGCCGCTCTACCCGCTGAGCAAGCTCGGCATCGACTCCGACTCGGTCATCTACACCGGGCTGATCGCGGTGGTGCTGAACCTGGTCGTCGTCGTGCTCGGCAGCTACCTGTTGCGCGCCGTCAAGGCACCGACCGGCGTGGACGTCACGCACGAGAGCGACTACCACGTCGAGGCCGGCGACCCGCAGGTCTCCCCGACGCCCGCGGACTACACCGACCCGTCGGAGGTCACGGCCCAGCGCGGCTCCGCCACCTGACCTTCTGCGGTTGGGCGACGTTGCGCACGCGGACGCCGGCGTGTCGGCCGGCGGGTCGGGGCGCAACGTCGCCCAACGCGAGCGGTCGATAAGTTCTCCGCATGGCGAGCGAGCGGCTGGTCGAGGGGCACGGCGGCGATCACGCGGTCGCCGTGGCGCGGGCGCACGGCGTGGACACGATGTTCACGCTGTCGGGCGCGCACGTCTTCCCGATGTACGACGGTGCCGTCACGGCTGAGCCGCCCATGCGGCTCATCGACGTCCGCCACGAGCAGACGGCCGTCTTCGCTGCCGAGGCCACGGCCAAGCTGACGAGGCAGCCGGGGCTCGCGGTGCTCACCGCCGGCCCCGGCGTCACCAACGGCGTCAGCGCGGTGACCACCGCGCACTTCAACGGGTCACCGCTGCTCGTCGTCGGCGGCCGCGCACCGGGCTTCCGCTGGGGCGCCGGCAGCCTGCAGGAGCTCGACCACCCGCCGCTGCTCGCGCCGGTGACAAAGCTGGCCGCGACCGTCGACACCGTCGCCGACCTCCCGCGTCGCGTCGACGACGCGTTGACCCTGGCGACCAGGCCGCACCGCGGCCCGGTGTTCCTCGACGTCCCGATGGACCAGCTCTTCAGCCGGGCCGAGGTCGAGCTGCCCGGTCCACCGTCGCGCGAGCGCGTCTCGCCGGACGACGGCGACACGATCGCCGTCGGCAAGCTGCTGGCCGCCGCGCGCCGGCCGGTGCTCGTCCTCGGCTCCGACGTCTGGACCGACGGGGCCGAGGACGCGGCCCGGCGCTTCGCCGACATGACCGGCGTCCCGGTCATCACCAACGGGATGGGCCGCGGGGTGCTGCCGGCCGGTCACAAGCAGCTGGTGACGCGGGCCCGCTCGACGGCGTTCGGCGAGGCCGACCTGGTCGTGGTCGTCGGC
>DASTVO010000316.1:0-16616 GCA_035759075.1 Actinomycetes bacterium | reverse complement strand
CCGCCGCGAAGTCGACGCTGATCCGCCCGACCACTCCGTGGCGTGCGAGCCGCTCCCCCGTGGCGACGGCATGGCGACCGATCTCCGCGGCGTACGCCGGGTCGGCCGGGAACCGGCATCCGACGTAGACCTGCCCGTCCTCCCCGTCGAGCTCCTGCTCGTGGGTCGCCAGGAGCACGACACGGCCGTCGGGCAGCACGTCGACCTGGGCGCTTGGACTGCTGAACTCTGCGCCAGAGATCCGTTCCTCCACGACCCCGCCGGCCGCCAGATCGCGCCGATACCAGGCAGGGAGGCCCTCGACGGCGGCCCGGATGTCGCCACGAAGGTCGAGCACCGCGTTGCCGTCTCCGGCGCCGCTGTCGTCGTGCTTGACCACGACGGCGGTGCACGCCGGCCGCGCACGGAGGATGTCGTGCGCCGCCGCCACCACCTCGTCGACCGAGTGCACATCCTCCCGGCCGTACGGCACCGGGATTCCCGCCTCGCGGAAGAGCCGTCGGCCGGCGCTCTTGTACGCCAGCGTACGCAACCCGGGCGGCGTCCCGTTGATCGGGGCCTGCAGCGTGACAGCCGCATCGACCTCGTGGTCGGTGACGTTCCACGGCTCGATGAACACTGGGAGCCCGTCGATCAGCCGGCGGACCGTGGTGACCACCTCGGGGCTGTCGAGCAGCTGCTCGGCGACCGATCGCGCTCCGGCGTTCGGGACCGTGACCTGCGTGAACCTCGAACGCACATCCGCCCGCTGCCTGCGGGGTAGCAGGGAGACGTAGTAGTCGACCACCTCGCGTCCGGGGTCCGCTGAGCTGATGAAGACCATCCGGCAGGTCGGGATGCGCGCGAGCATCGCGACAGCCACGAGATAGCGGTGCTCGAGGCTCGGAATGCGATCCGCGTAGTGCGACAGCAGGGACTCGCCGACGCTGTACGAGGGCAGGACGAGCAGCGCGTGGTCCACGGTCGAACCGGCCGCGTTGTGGGCCAGCACCGAGCCCAGACCGGCCTGCAGCTCCTCGAAGGTCTTCATGACGACTCCCGGACCGCGCGTGCGTCAGTCGTCATCGTGCACCCGCGAGGCCCGCTGCGTCCCGCGTTGGGCGCAGCCGGACCGGTCTGGCCGTAGCGCACAGGGACGCAGGCGCGGCGGACCAGCAGCCGAGCCTCGACGGCCTGCGCCGCCGCGGCTGCGGCAAGCAGCGCCCGATCGGTTCTCTTGGCCCGCGCGACCAGCGCTGCGTCCCCAACCCCGTCGAGGGTGGCCGGGTCGGCGCACAGCGTCTCGTCCACAGCCGCCCGGTCCTCGGGGGAGAGCCAGCCCGAGTTCGTCAGTTGGGGTTGTCATGGTCGACTAGGTATGCCGTCGACCTCGGACATGCGCTTCAACTGGGTCCACGCCAACCTTGCAGCCCTGGAACCGACCGAGAGCCGAGAGCTCGTCGTCGACGCGTGGCGAATGGTGGCCCGAAAAAGCTCTCCCGCGCATACGACCTCACCCATCCCGACGGGCCGGGGTTAGGGACTGCCCGCCAGCGAATGATCGCGTCTCACCGCCGCCATTGACCGCAGTGTCACGACGGCCACTAGCCGGTCATTTGTCGGGAGTTTGACGAGCCTAGACGCATGCCGGCAGCAGCGCCCTTCATAGTCCGCCTAGATCGACACTGCGCTGAAGAACGCTTGCACGGGTCCCCAGAGCCGCCATCTCAGCGTTCATCGTGCTCCCAGAGCGTAGAGGAGCCAGCCTTGATCCGTTAGTTGCTCGTCCGTGTCACGATCTCGGGTACGTTTCGACTGATCTTCGAAGACCAGTGATCGCTGTTGGTCACGGGACGCGTTCCGTGCTGGACACCCGTGCCAGGCAGCGCCGCGACCTCGGACTCGCTATGCCGTCGGCGGCGGCGCCCGCCCGATGCTCTCGCTCGTCGATTCCCGCCGCACCGTGCATTCGACCGCCTGCGCGACCTGGGATTCCCGCTCAGCGCCCGCTGAGCTCGGCCCTGATGTATTCCAGCCGGTTCTTCGCCCACAGCTGTGCTGCCTCGGCGCTGAGAGCCTCCAGGGTCTGCTGCGGCCAGTCGGCGTACATCACCTTCGCCTCGTCCGGGTGAGCGGATGCGAT
The DNA here is from genome assembly GCA_035759075.1 of Actinomycetes bacterium. Lineage (GTDB taxonomy): Bacteria > Actinomycetota > Actinomycetes > JACCUZ01 > JACCUZ01 > DASTVO01. Next base: position 14,494 of record DASTVO010000316.1, on the reverse strand, counting down.
CCAGGCGGCGAACGGCTCCCACATCTGCACCGAGAAGCCATTCGTCTCGAAGGCGAGGGACAACTGGACGGCCTTCAGCTGCCCGCTGTCGACCGTGAACCGGAAGCTGTTGTCCGGGAACGGCCCCCGGCCCAGTTCCTCCGAGCCAAGGGCGTGGTAGGCGAACACGCACGTCACTGTGGTGCCTGCGACCGACTGGACACCCTTGATGCAGGAGTTGTCGAGGATGCGGAAGTCCATCGCGCCGAGGAACCGGTGTCCCTTTCGCCACACGTCGACGCCCGTGCTGTCGGACCAGATGGAGATGTCCTTCGCGTCGCCGAGGTAGCCGGCGACTGCCTGCGTGTCATAGGCGCCGAAGGCCTTGATGAAGCCCTCCGCGACGTCGACCGCGACTGGTGGCGCAGCGGGGAGTATCGACTGGCTCTCGTTCGATCCGTCCCACGGACTCAGCGCGACGACGAGGGCAACCACGGCGGCTGCCGCGGCTGCTGCTGCACTCAGGATCCAGCGCCGCCGCCCATCGCTGCCAGCGTTGTCCATCAGCACCTGCAACCGCTCTTCGGTGTGCGTCTCTCTCATGGCGCGCTCCGCGTGCTCGTGGAGGACCGCGGCCAGCCGGCGCTCCAGATCCGTCATGGTCATGGCGCGGCCTCCAGGCACCGGGCGAGCGTGGCCAGGCCGCGGCTCGCATGACGCTTGACCGAGCCGCGAGACACGTCGAGCAGTTCGGATATCTCGGCTTCACTCTGGTCGAGGTAGTAGCGAAGGACGAGCACCTGCCGCTGTCGCGCAGGTAGTGCCGTGACCGCGCGCCAGAGCTGATCTGCTTGGTCATGCTCGACGGCATCGAGTTCGGCCGACGGCAGCGCCTCCGAACGCGGCGCCAGCCGCAGCAAGGAGGCACTTGCCCGTCGCCGGTGACGGAGTCGGTCACGGCCACCGTTGACGACCGCCCGGTTGAGATAGGCGACGGCGGCATCGGTGTCACGCAGGTGCCACCACCGCCGGTAGAGGCTGGTGAAGGCGTCCTGCACGACATCCTCGGCTGATTCCCGGTCGTTGACGAGGAGGGCGGCCAGGCCGACGAGTCGCCGGTAGTGCACCCGGAAGAGCGCCGCGACGGCGTCGGCTCGACCGGCCCACTGAGGGCTGTCCACGGCGCCGACCTCGTGCACCTGGCCTACTCCGTTCACGACGGATCAGACGTTTCACAGTCCGCTCGGTTGACCCACGTCGTCAACGCGTTCCATTTGCTTCGGCCGTCCGGGGAGCTGTCGCAGTCCTCGGTGCGCAGCACCCGGCCGGTCAGCGTCGGATCGGGCACCGGGGGGCGGGCGGAATTCTCGGGAATGTCGACGACGGTGCCGGCCGCGGCGACGGCGGCAGTCCCGGGACCCGTACGGCAAGCGATCCGGCACTTCGGGCACGAGTGCCGGCTCGCGAAGGGGTCGTGCGGGGTGGCGGGCTCAGCAGTCCCAGGTGTCGCCGCCGATCCACTGCTCGGTGCCGGTGCCGGTGGCGTAGCGCAGCCAGTCGGCGAACTCCTCGAGGGCGGGGTGAGGGACACGGCGGCCCGGCCGCAGTCTGGGCCGGCTCGGCGCCCGGTAGCGCAGCGGGCGCATCGGCCGGGGCGCCACGCTCCGGCCCGGCCGGCGCGGTCCGGCCCCGCCGGAGGACTTGCGACCGGGGAATGCGTATCCCGCCCGCTGGCCGCGACGGCGACAGTCGGGGTCAGTGTGGTGTCGGCTTGCCCTGCTGGGCCGGGAAGTCGCGCGCCCGGACGCCCGCCGCCTCGGACGGATCGGGGACGATCGTGGGCGCGGTGAACGGCGCCCGTACCGTGGCGCCGAAGGTGTCCGTGCCGCTGGGCAGCGACTGAGACCAGAACGGCTTGAAGATCTGCCCGGTGGCCGCCAGCCCCTCGTAGTCGCCGACGAAGAAGCCGCGGGCGACCGGAGCCGCGCGCATGTCGAACGACGCCGGGGTTACCCGTTCCTCGCTCCAGCTGGCCCCGCCGTCGGTGGACCGCAGGAACCACAGGTCGGTCTCAAGCGCCGGGGTGCCCAGGTCGTCGTTGCGGAAGTCGTAGTGCGTCACGCCGAGGTTGCCCGCCGCGTCCACCTCGACCGACGCGGTGAACGCCTGCGTCGTCCGGGTGCTGTTGATGCGGACCGGCGCCGACCAGGTCCTGCCGCCGTCGGTCGACTTGGAGAAGGCGATCTGGTCGCGGGCGAAGCCGGTGAAGCGTGCGTCCTGCCACACGACGTAGACGTTGTCGGTACCGGAGCGCCGGTCGGTGGCGATGTCGGGGATGATGTCGCCGGTGCGCACGGCCGCGCCGGTGGCGGGGTCCGTCACCCCCACGGTGCCGAGCCGGTCGACGGGGATCTCCCCGGACCATGTGGCGCCCTTGTCCGTTGAGCGCAGCACCGACACGAAACCGAACATGCGCTTGGTCTTGTTGTCGTTGCGGAACACCGTCATGACGTTGACCAAGTCGCCGTCGGGCAACACCGCGATCTGGTTGCCGATCGTCTGGTCGTTCTGGCCCGGGTCGAAGATCGGGCGGGCCGCCTCCCAGGTCGCGCCGCCATCCGTTGTCCTTGCGAACCAGGCGGGTCCGCGGAACGCGGCCGCGGTCAGGAACGACTGGCCGCGGGCCCGCTCGTTGGGGAACACCAGCCGGTCCCAGATCGCATACACGTGGTTCTCGGACGTCCAGTCCGCGGTGATCGACTCCTTGTCGTTGAAGACGTGCGGGTTGGTGTCTACGCGGACCTCCGTCACCGGGCCCCAGGTGTCGCCGCCGTCCGTGGACTCACTGACGAGGATCGCGTTGGCGAAGTTGCGGGTGTCGTTGAACGCCAGCGTGATCTGGTACGCGTCGCCGTCCGGCCCGAAGCTCACCCAAGGGTCGGTGGCCCGTTCGTAGTCCCCGGACGAGCCTGCGGCGGCGCCCTGGCAGCGCGAGAACTTCGGCCAGGCGCTGACCGGGAGCACACGCCAGGTGGCCCCTCCGTCGTCGGAGACGCTCACGCCCTGGCCGCTGGCTCCGCCGTTGGAGAAGCGGTCCTGCTGGTAGACGCCGACCAGCCGGCTGGGGTCCGTCGGGTCGACGTCGACCCAAGGCTCGACCTCCGAGCCGTGGAACAGGGTGCCGCTCTGCGGCGCCCCGTGGCAGGTGGTCCCGAGCGGGCTGGCGCCGCTGGCCTGACCGGGCGGGTCGACGGCGGCCGCGGCGAGCGGGGCGACGGCGAGGACGAGAGCCGCTGCGGACGCGGCGGCGACGGACCGGCGCATGATGGGCCCCTCTCCCCCGCCCAAACGTAGGCCTGTGGGCCGACATCGGGAAGGGCTGAGTTGGCGCCGGTCCCCCAGTGACTGAGGGCGCCGGCAGCCTGGACTCTCGGGGTCAGGCGACGGTCACCCGGGTCTTGCCGCCGCGGCGCAGCCGGGCCAGGTGCGGCTCGAGGTCGAGCAGCCAGTCGGCGGCGATCCGCACCAACAGGGCCGCGGCGACGCCGAAGACGACGAGGAGCCGGCGACGGTGATGTCGGCGAGCTCGGCGAGGGTGACGGTGCGCAGCTCGCCGCCGAGCAGGCGGCGACGACCAGCAGCGGCCCGGTCAGGGTGGTGACCGCGTCACGCTGCGCCGGGTTGAGCCCGTCGAGCAGCACCAGCGGAATGCCGGTGGCGGGGTCGAGGTCTGCGGTAGCGGGCGGGGCGGCGGTCACGCCGGTCACCGTGCGCGGCACCGTCCGCGGGGCAATCCGCGGGCGGTGCCCTCCCCGGCCCGCCCGGCCCGGGGCGCCTGGGCTACTTGGTCAGCTGGCCGCGGATCGCGCCCGCCGGGAAGACCAAGTTGTGCACGTTGACGTAGTAACTCTCCGGGTTCTTCTTGATGGCCTTCAGCAGCGCCGGGTCCACGCTGGTGGTGCAGGCGACGCTGGACCCCTCGGTCGGCGGCACCAGGGGAACGACGACGGGCCCGTTGACCCCGGCGGGGGCGGCGTGGATGTGGGCGGCGCGCGCCGGGTCGATGTCGGTGACGGTGATCGTGTAGCACAGCTCGTTCTGGCCGGGATTGATCTCGACGGTGGCGACCCCGGACCCGTCCGGGTCGGCCGGCCCGGGCACCTCGTTGGCGCCGATTAGGACCGCGGTCAGCGTGCGCCCGCTGGGGGACGCGGACACCGCGGGCGCCAGGGCGCCGGCGGCCAGGGCGGCCGCCGCGGCCGCGGCCAGGGGAAGAAGGACTCGGCGCATCGCTGACCTCCGGAGGGTGTGCGCTTCAGATGATGTTGCTCGCACGGTAGGCCGGTTCCGTGGGTGCGGCCATGACCCGATCGGGCCAGCTCCGGCACGCCGGCCCGACTGCCGGCCTTCCTCGGTGCGAAGCTGAACTTGGATGCGGGGACTGCCGGCGAGCTCGGCACCGAGCGTCTTGCCGACTCCGGGCGCCCAGCTGCTCTCGAGCGCCCCTCGATGGGGACGATGCGGTCGGTGACGCGCTCGGCGATGACGAGCAGGACGGCGGCCCGCGCCCGGTCCCGAGACGGCACGTCGGCGCGGAAGCCGGAGAAGGTGAATCCGAGCCGGCGTGATTCGCTTTCTCACCCTCTCGCCGTTAGCCGCGCGCTACCCCGCTCGGCGGTGGCTTGCCGTAACCGGCGCGCTCCTTGCCGCACCGGCCGCAGCGGTCGTACTCGGCCGCGGCGCCGCCCACTTCCGGGTTCCGCTGATGCTTCCAGTCATGCCGACCCACGAGGCAGAGCCACCGGCCCATGAGCGCCTCCCGACGTCGCGCGTCTCGGCACTGTGATGATCGGCCGCTGCCTGGACGCCGTCAACGCCCGGCGTCCTTCCCGCGGGCCGGACGCGGCGGCCAGCGGCCGAACGGCAGCACGGACAGTTGCGCCAGCCGGGCACTTCCGCATCGACGAACGACAACACGGAGCCCCGGCCTCATCTCGAGGCCGAGGCCCACGTGGTTCGTCACCCGGTCGAATGTCCCGCTGGCGCGGGCCAGCGTCCCTCTGGCGCGCAGCGGCGGCAGAGCAGACCGTGTCAAGCTGCGGCGAGGTGCAGCGTCCCGCGGGCCTGGTACCGCGCGCGGTAGCAGCCAGGCCCTTCTCCGGTGGCGCGTTCCACGTAATCGACCGAAGCCCGCGACCACCGCATCAGCTGTCGAATCTCATCCGAATGTCACTCCGAATCTCATCGCCAAGGCCAGTCCGCGGTCCCGGAGTCGTTTCACCTCAACACCCAAGGGGACGAGCCCCTATTTCCGGTGGCACCCTCCGGTGACTCCCTTGTCGCACCAGGCAGGCTTCCTCCCTGCCCAGCAGAACTGCTGCCGACACCGGTAGCGCGGTTAAGTGACGTCGGACTGTGAGGCTTCCGGCATGGCTAGGAGCATGGCGTCACTGATTCTCTCCACGGTCCCACAACCGGGCGCCGGCAACTATCGCGGCGACCAGGGCGAGCGCCCCGAGCATCCCTCTGCCGGTCGAGAGGTCCAAGAACGCCAGGGTGACGAGTGCTCCGAGGCTCAAGATGATCAGACCGATAGCGACGGCCAGTCGACGTCGCGAGAGGGCAGCGCTGCCTTCACGACCCGGGCGCGGTCCCACAGCCACTGGTTGGGCTGGGGGCTCATACCGGAGCAGCCACCGCATCGCAACGGCGGCCAACACCCCGACACTCGCGCCGACCGCGACGCCGAGCCAAACGCCCTTGACCAGGGACCATCCCAGGAGCAGGCACCCAAGCACGACACATGTTCCGACCTGCCAGCGCAGTAGTCCCACGCTTGCCTCGGACATCCGCCCACGCGCCACGCCGCACTTCTTCCCGCGGCGCTGCGCCGGTACTCCGCCGAGTACTTAACGGGTAGCCAGACCCGCTGAACATGAAGGGGGCGGACGACCGGTTGGTCGCCCGCCCCCTTCTTCATGTCGAGCCGTCTCTACGTCACGGGTGACATTTTGCTGAGAAATCCCGGTGTCACTTTCCGAGATTCGACATCAGCTGTGAGCGGTCATCCAATGTCCGTCCAACGGCCACGCAATGTCCCGTCAGCCCAGGCAGTCATGAGGCGACCGGCTGGAACCGCGCAACCGGAGGCTGTCGGAGACGGTGTGTGGATAGGACCGATCGCAGACCGCCGCAGACCGCCCGACGCTGGCCCCAATGGGCCATTGTCGGGGCGGCGCGGCAACGCGCATGCTTCGGCTAACGTCCCCGGCAGCGGGCGTCGGACCACCCACGGGGGTGACCTGGCTCGACACCGCGAGCCGCCTCGCACCGGGTCACGCGACCTGGAGCTGCCATGACACGCCGTCGCCCGATCCCTCTCCTGCTCGCCGGTGCCGTCTCCGTGGGCGGGCTGGCGGTCGGCGCCGGCGTAACCGCGGCTCCGGCGGCGTCCGCGGTGCCCGCCACCGCGCACGTCACCGTCGTCATCGAGAAGGTCAGCGCCCTCGACGAGCTCGATGGCGGCGGTGAGGCCGACTTCTACCCAGAGGTCTACATCGGCGGGCAATCCTCCGGTGGGCCCCACCTGGAGATCACCGACCGGAACAACATCCAGCCTAACTGGACGTTCAGCGCCGACGTGCCGTTCACTTCGGCGGTGTCCACGGCCGCCGTCCGGATCGAGATCTACGACGCGGATGGCTTCTTGCGCTTCGAGCGGGACCATGCCGACGTCACCACCGGCGACGCCGACCGCAACCTGGACCTGAGCGTGCGGCTGCTGCAGTGCGCCCGCCTAGTGCCCGGGCAAGGCCTCGCCGGGGACAAGCCCGGCAGCTGCGATCAAAGCCTTGGAACTGACGGGGAGGCCTCCGACCGGGCTCGGCTGCAGTTCCGGGTGACGACCACCATTCCGGACAGCGACGGCGACGGCCTCTACGACACGTGGGAGGCGAACGGCTACGACGCGACCGGGTCGGGCGTCACCGTGGACCTGCCGGCGATGGGAGCCCGCGTCGACCACAAGGACCTGTTCGTGGAGCTCGACGCGGTCGGGGACGCCCGCCTGAGCCGCGCTGACATCGAAGCCGTGAAGCGGGCGTTCGCCGCCGCACCCCTGGACGCCGGGACCCTCGCCCACGAGCTGCCGGGCGGGATCGCGGCCCGGCCGAACCCGGACGGCACCCGCGGCATCACCCTGCACGTGGACACCGGCGCGATCGTCGACCCGACCGCGTCTGAGGGGGCGGCGGTCGGCACCTGCGGCAACGGCATCGACGACGACGGCGACCGGCGCACCGATGCCGCCGACCGGGACTGCGTCGGCTTCGGGGACTACCTGGAGGCCAGCGCGGAAGACCCCGGGCCGGCGAACTGCACCGACGGCGCCGACAACGACGGCGACGGCCGAGCCGACGTCGATGACCCCGACTGCCTGCTTGGGGACAACCTGGGCGGCGGGGGCCTGGTCACCGTCCGCGAGGGACCCTCGTGCAACCTCGACGACGCGTTCTACGCGACGAAGGCAGACTCGTTCAGCAGCGGGCGCGCCGACATCTTCCGCTACGGCCTGCTGCTACCCCTCGACGCGTCCTGCGCGTCCGCCGGCGGGTGGGGGGAACTTGGCGGCAACGACTTCATGGTGTTCAACACCGATGCCGGGTCGCTGATGCACGAGCTGGGCCACAACCTGAACCTGAACCACGGCGGCTTCGAGGCCCGCAACTGCAAACCGAACTACGTCAGCGTGATGAACTACGACCTGCAGGCCGGGGTGCAGCGGGTAGGCGGCGGCGCCATCGTCGACTACGCCCCGCCGCGGCGCGCGCTGGACGGGTCCAGCCGCGGCGCCGTGCCCGGTCGCCTCGACGAGGCCGCCCTGGACGAGGACGCGGTCCTCGACACCACCGACGACCGCAACCGGTTCGTCTTCACCGACAGCAACGGGAACAAACGCAGCCCCGCGCTGAACAGCAACCCGAACTACAACGCCGACACTGACCCGCCCCACGAGTCCGGACTCCAGGTGAACATCGACACCGCGAACCGAAGCGGCATCCCCGCGGACTGCGGGAACATGGCGAACGACTCCAAGCTGGACGCGCAGAACGACTGGCAGCGGATCTCACTGCCCTTCAGCCAGTTCGGCGACGCGGCAGACGGACCGGTCAACCCGGTCACCGACCCGAACCTCACCACAGCCCAGCTGCGGGCGCTCGACGACGAGTACAACGCCGCCGACCTGCACCTGAGCAAGACCGGCCCGGCCACCGCCGTCGCCGGGCGCAGCGTCACCTACCAGGTCAGCGTGCGCAACGACGGCCCCGCCACCGCGTTGCCGATGCTCACCGACACGGTGCCGCCCGGTGCGACCGTACCCGTGCTGCCGTCTGACTGCACCCGACCGGCCCCCGACCAGGTGCGGTGCGTGCTGGCGCCGCTGCGGGAGGGCGGCCAGACCACCGTCGCGCTGACGATGGCGTTCTCTGCCGACCTGGTGCACAACGCGGGCGCACCGGTCACCCTCACCAACACCGCGTCGGTCGCCGCGGCCCGCGGCCGCGACCCCGACCCGGCCGACAACACCGCGTCGGCCCGCACCCGCGTGTTCGCCGAGGCGGACCTGTCTGTGGCCGCGCAGCTGCTCGACCGGCCGACCGAGCTGATCATCGGCGAGCCGACCACCGTGCGGATCGCGTCCACGACTGCCAACGCCGGGCCGTCCACCCCCATGGACGTACGGCTGACCACAACAGCGGCGGCACAGCCAGGCGCTGACGCTCAGCCGGCCAGCCAGAGCGCGCTGCTGTCAGCGGTGGCCACGGGCGGGCCGCGGGCCGCGACCACGAGCGTGACCCTGTCATGCGCCGCCCCCGGCGAGCACCGCTTCGACCTGGTCACCGACGTGTCCCCGGACCGGCCCGACGACACCGACCCGGAACTGAGCAACAACCGGGCCGCGCTGAGGCTCGACCTGGACTGCGTAGTGCCCGTCGCGTTGAACCTCAAGCCGGCGCAGTCGCCCAACTCGGTGAACCGCAACAGCAGCTCGGACGTGCCAGCCGCCGTGCTCACCACGACCGCCGGCGAGTACGGCCTGCCGCTGGCCTTCGACGCCGCAAGCATCGAGGCCACCGCAGTTCGGTTCGGGCAGCGGGCCGCTGTCGACGCCGGTCGTGGCGGTCCCGAGACCCACCAGCAGCTGCACCTAGAGCGCTCCTACGAGCCCGACGACCGCACCCGCGACGGCGACCTCGACGGAGTGCTGCACTTCAACCCGACCCGCGCGGAGCTGGCGTCCGACACCCGGCAGGCCTGTGTGAAGGGGAAGTTCCGCGGGCCGGCCGGGCAGCTGTGGACGTTCCTCGGCTGCGACAGCATCCGCATAGTGAAATAGCGGCCGTGGCGCTGGGGCGCTCTTGCGTAGCGCGGGCTCAGCGCGGCAACGGTCACGGCCCCCGCGTGCTCGCGCGGCAGCATCCACAGCTCATCCCCGGGACCCGGCGGGAAGAACGTAGCGGGGGCGCTGCCGGCGGCCGGCACAAGCAGCACGCCCGGATCCCTTCCACCGCCACCGACGCCAACATGCTGCCGGCGCAGCCTTTCGGCGGACCTCCTGCCGCACGCCCAGGCGCGCCCCCCGCCCGGAGGGCTGGAGGCGCGCTTCATCGGCGTCACTTTCACCCCCGTGCACCCACATCATCTGCCGAACAGGCCGCCCGCGGTGAGGCTAACGTTCGCAGGTCGGCAGACCCGGTAGCCGCGGCTACGTGCGGCCCGTCGATGGGGCACCCAGTCGGGCCAGCGGCTGGTCACGGGGTTCGCACCAGATGGCGCGGCGGCCGAGCCTTGAGCAGTTGCCCAACCTTCGCCGTGTCCATGGGTGGTGCCAGCAGGTAGCCCTGGGCGTAGTTGCACCCGAACAGCTCGAGCTTGTTCAGCTGGTCGTCGGTCTCGACGCCCTCGGCGATGACGTCCAGCTCGAGGGCATGCGCGAGCTGGAGAACGGCCTGGAATGTGGCGGCTCCTCGCGCATCCTCGGCGAGCCTGTGCACGAAAGATTTGTCGACCTTGACGATGTCGAGGGGGCAGCGGTCCAGTCGGGTGAGTGAGGAGTGCCCGGTTCCGAAGTCGTCGAGGGCCACCCGGACTCCGAGCTGGCGCACCTCGGCGAGAACTGCGATGGCGTCGACGCTTGGCTCCACTAGGGCCGTCTCGGTGAGCTCGAGCACGAGAGCTGACGGCGGAAGTCCCGTTGTGTCCAGGATCTGCCGGACCGTCGCAACGAGCACAGGGTCAACCAGCTGCCGCGGGGAGAGGTTCACTGACACGTACAGGTCGTCCGTGCCGGTCATGCGGTGCCACTCCTGGACCTGGCTGGCGGCCGTTGCCAGCACCATGTGCCCGATGCGGTCGATCAGGCCGGTCTCTTCTGCGTGCGGGATGAACGCCGCCGGGCCCACCAGACCCCGGGTCGGGTGCTGCCAGCGCACGAGGGCTTCCGCACCGACAACGGTCCGGGACGGCAGATGCACGATCGGCTGGAAGTGCACCAGCAACTCATGCTGCCCGAGGGCGCGTTCCAGGTCGGCGGTCAGTTCGAGGCGGGCGAGGGCGCCGCTGTGCATGGTCGGCCGGTAGGTGGCGCATCGGGCACCGCCCTCGCGTTTCGCGGCGTACATGGCCAGGTCGGCGTTGCGCAGCAGCTCCCCGGCGTCCGTTCCGGGCGTGGCGTAGGCGATGCCGATACTGGCTCGGACCGTCACCAGCCGGCTTTCCACCGGCACGGGTCGCGAGACCAGAGCCAGGATGCGCTCGGCCACCGAGGTCGCCTCGGACGGGTGCGGGAGGTCTTCCAGGAGGACGACGAACTCGTCGCCGCCGAGCCGGGCGGCGGTGTCCCCCGCCCGCAGACAGGACGGCAGCCGCTCGGCGAGCGTGATCAGCAGCTGATCGCCGGCGACGTGGCCGAGGCTGTCGTTCACGGTCTTGAAGTCGTCGAGGTCGAGCAGCAGCACCGCCACGTCGGGCTGCCCGGCCCGGCGCCGCTCGACTGCCACGTCGGGCTGCCCGGCACGGCGCCGCTCGAGAGCCGCTGCCAGCCGGCTCATGAACAGCGCCCGGTTCGGCAACGCGGTCAGGGAGTCGCTGAACGCCTTTCGGCGCAGCTCGTCCTGCAGCCCACGTTCGGCCGTCATGTCGCGGAAGCTCCAGACCCTGCCGACGCTGTGCCCGTGCAGCCTCTGCGGCTGGGAGTACCGCTCGAAGACCCGCCCGTCCTTGAACGTGAGGACGTCGAAGCTCTCCGCGTCCGGGGCGGCGTACAGCCGCCGCACCTCGGCGACGAACCCGTCCGGATCCACGAGCTGGTCCAGGACCGAGGTGATCACGCGGTCGTCGTCGCGGGAGTCCAGGAGCTCCTGCGGGATGCGCCACATCTGACGGAACTTCTGGTTGTGCCCGACGATGCGCCCGGCCGCATCAACGACGAGGATGCCGTCAGCGGTGGATTCCAGCGTGGCTTCCAGCAGGGACAGCGAGGTGGCCATCTGGTCCCGCTGCGTGGCGCGCTCGATCCCCAGCACGGCAAGCCGCGCCGCCCAGTCGACCAGCTCCCCGTCGCTGTCTGCGGGCCGTGCGCCCGTGGCGTAGCCCAGCACCACATGCCCCAGCCGTTGTCCCGTCGACGTACGCACCGGCGCGGTCCACCCGCATCCCGCGGCAGCCGCGTCGGCTGCCGTGCCGGTGCCTGCGGCCGTGGCCACCAGGCCGGGCGTCACGTCACCCCCATCGACGACGATGGCGCACCTGCCGACCCCGCTCGCATGGTCGATGGCGCGCGCCAGCTCGCACAGGACGTCCGCGAGGGAGTCGCCGTGGGCGATCCGCTCGACGAGGGCGGCCTGCTCGGCCAGCATTGCCTCGGTGCGCTTCCGACCGGTGATGTCGTACAGCAACCCGAGCTGCAGCAGCCCGTGAGCACCGTCGGGAACCACGGAGACGTCATCCAGGACCCAGACCACGCGGTCGTCGCTGCGAATCATGCGGTACTCGGCGAACTGATGCTCGGTGGCGACGGTCAACGCGTTCTCCTCGCCGAGGACGCGGTCCCGGTCGTCGGGGTGCAGTTGTCGGGCCCACAGCCCCGGGTCGGCGATGAGATCGTCGGGGCTGAATCCGAGGATGGACTGGATCTGAGCGCTGACGAACAGCCATGCCCCGTCCTGACCGCACCGCGCTGTGTAGACGGCCGCGGGAAGCCGATCAACAAGGCCGCGGCCCAGCACGTCGGCCAGCGGCGCGCTGTTGCTGCGCTGACCGCTGCTGACCCCCGGGGCGCCGGCGGGAAGGATCTCGTTCACAGCTCACCCTCGGCTCGGACTATGGCTCCCAAATCGGCACAACATGGCGTCGACTTGACCGCGTCACTGCCGGGCCGCCGCGGGGTCGCAGGCACGGCGCACCCGGCGGTGGAGCGACGACTGCCCAGGCTCTGAAGGGGGGACGCCGGGTCCGCTTCTTTACCGTCGCCGACCCAACCGTTCCGCCACCCTGGTGCGTTAGGGGCGTGGAAGGAGGCGCCATGGACGAGGCCGCGTTCAGTTCGTACGTGGCTGCGCGCCGAGCTCAGCTGTTCCGCACCGCGTGCCTCCTGTGTGGCGACCCGCATCGGGCGGAGGACATCGTCCAGGATGCGCTCGCACGGTTGTACGGCGTGTGGGACCGGGTCTCCCGGATGGACAACGTCGAGGGCTACGTCCGCCGGATCATCGTCAACGCGCACTACAGCGACCGGCGGCGGCCCTGGTGGCGTGAGTCCGTGACCGAGCCGCCCGACGTTCCGCTCAAGCCCGGCTTCCCGGTCGAGGACGCCGACGCCATCCGGTCAGCGTTGACTGCCTTACCTCTCGGCCAGCGCCGGGTGATCGTGCTGCGCCACATCTGGAACCTGACCGTCGCAGAGACGGCCGCCGAGCTCGGGATCAGCACCGGCACCGTGAAGAGCCAGAGTGCCGACGCCCTCGCCTCGCTGCGGCGGGCCCTGGCCCCGTCCTTCGGGGTCGCACTCGAGACGGAGGCCGAACGATGACCGACGAGCTCGATGTCCTGACCCGCCTCACGGACTATCACGACCACATCGCCGCGCCGACGGTTCCCGTGGCCGACGACGTGCGACGTGGCCGCCGGCGCCTCGCCCGCAGGCGCACGCTGGCCGCCGGTGGTGCGGCGCTCGCTGCCGCCGGCATCGTGCTGACCGCGTCGTTGATCTCCCCCAACGACCCGGACGGCGCCCCGGACCCGGCGCACACGCCGACGCCGACGCCGACGCCGACGCCGACCGAGACCCACACCGCGATCGTTCCCGTTCAGCGAAACGGCCAGATCACCATCGCCGAGCGATACCTGGCGGGGGATGCTCGCGCCTATCAGTGGCGCGCCTTCGACGCCGCCTCGGAGACCGGGCTCTTCGTTACCGAGGGCCACCGAGGTGACGAGGATCTCACGGTGGTGGGACGGACCGGTCCGATCGCGACGCTCACCTGCGCCCGTGACCTGCGGTGCCCCCCGCTGGACAACTGGTTGTCCTTTGCAGCGACCCTCGGGCCGGGAGCGGACGAGGTAACCGTCGCATCCGGCGACGGCGCAGCGCAGGTGATCGGATATGACGGCTCGTTGCGCCGCACCATCGACCTCACCGCGACGATCGCCGACGGCGAGGACGTGCGCGGTCTGCGGTGGTCGCCCGACGGGGGCCGGCTCGCCGTGACGACCATCCACCAGGAGCGCGGTGAATGGCGTTCCGCCTCACGGGTGTGGCTGGTCGACCGCGAGGGCGGCAACGCTCAGCTCGCGTACTCGCTGTGGCAGGACAGACAGGCGTGGGTCGACAGACAGTCGCGAAAGGACACCCCTTCGGGCTTCGACGGAACGGGAGTGATCTGGACCGCCAGCGGCTGGGGCTGGTCACCCGATGGACAGTCGCTGCTGCTCGACATAGTCATCGGGACAAACCGTTCCGATGTCGTCGTCCTCCATCTACTGCCCGACGGCGCGGCGAGCCCGGTGATGGCTCAGACCCTCTACCACTCCAACCGGCACTTCGACTGGGCAGGGAACGTCGCCTGGTCGCCCGATGGGACCCGCATCGCCGTGCGGACCAGTCCCCCCGGACCCGAGTACAAACACCGAGTCACCGAGATCTCGGCCGAGGACGGCAGCGTCATCGCCCAGCACGGGCACCTCAACGGCTGGCTGATCTGGCAAGCGAGGGACGGCTAGTGCCGCGTTGCGGATCGGTCGTCCTCGACCGCGCATAAGTGCCTACCTGTTGACTCGACGGCAGCTCGCAGCCGGGCCAGGGTGCGGGTCAGGTGGTCGGCGAGTCGCTCGATAAGTGCCTGCCCACGATGCTGTGTGGCTCTCTAACGGGATGCGTCCTCGCCGGCCGCCGTCTGGCGGGTCGTGGCTCAAGAGGGGTCTGCTTCGCTCGAGGTAGGTCTGCCCGCACTCGCCG
>DASTVO010000315.1:0-25819 GCA_035759075.1 Actinomycetes bacterium | reverse complement strand
CGGTGTGGACGGCGCCGCGTCCAACGAGGCCGGCAGCCTGCTGGAGGAGGCCCGGCACGCGGTCCTGTTCGCCCGGGCGCGGGGTGGCCCGGGCGCCCTCACCGTGCGCGACGCGCTGGAGATGGCGACGATGGGTGGGGCTCGGGTGCTCGGCCGCGACGACGAGATCGGCTCGGTCGAGCCGGGCAAGCTGGCCGACCTCGCGCTGTGGCGCCTCGACGCGCTGCCGCACGCCGGCATCGACGACCCGGTCGCGGCGCTGCTGCTCGGCTCACCCCCGCCGCTGGAGCTGCTGCTCGTCGGTGGCCGGCCGGTCGTCGAGGCGGACCGCCTGGTCACCGTCGACGAGGAGACGCTGGGGCGGGACGCCGCCCGTGCGGCTCGCACCCTGCGCGAGAGGGTCATGTCATGAGCAGGCAGTCATGAGCAGCGACACGACCACCCGGGTCCGGGCCGGCGGCGGGGTCGGCACCGACGCCGCGCGCCCGGACGGCACGCTGAAGGTCACCGGCGAGTTCGCGTACGGCAGCGACCTCTGGATGGACGACATGCTCTGGGGGGTCACCCTGCGCAGCCCGCACCCGCACGCCCGGATCCGGTCGGTCTCCATCGGCGAGGCGCTCGCAGTGCCCGGTGTGCAGGCCGTGCTCACCGCCGACGACGTGCCGGGGGAGCTGCGCTACGGCCTCGAGATCGCCGACCAACCGGTGCTGGCGCGCGACACCGTCCTCTACCAGGGCGAGCCGGTCGCGCTGGTCGCCGCCGACCACCCGGAGACCGCGCGCCGGGCGGCTGCCCGCATCCGGGTCGACTACGAGGTCCTCGAGCCGGTCACCGACGTCCGGCAGGCCCTCGGGCACGGGCCCGACGGCCCGGCGGCGCAGGCCGAGGACCTGCATCCGGAGCACCCGCGGGTCGTGGAGATGAGCCGGGAGGCCGTGCACCTGCGACCGGAGGGCAACCTCATCCGGCACCTCAAGATCCGCAAGGGCGACCCGGACGCGCGCGCCGACGTGGTGGTCACCGGCGAGTACGAGGTCGGCATGCAGGACCAGGCCTTCCTCGGCCCGGAGTCCGGGCTCGCGGTGCCGGCGGAGGACGGCGGCGTCGACCTGTACGTCTCCACCCAGTGGCTGCACGTGGACCAGCAGCAGATCTGCCGGGCGCTCGGCCTGCCCCCGTCGAAGGTGCGGCTGACGCTCGCCGGTGTCGGCGGTGCCTTCGGAGGTCGGGAGGACCTCTCGATGCACGTGCACGCCTGCCTGCTGGCGATGCACACCGGCAAGCCCGTGAAGATGTCCTACAACCGCGAGGAGTCCTTCTTCGGGCACGTGCACCGCCACCCCGCGCGGCTGCACTACGAGCACGGCTTCAGCCGCGACGGCGACCTCGTCTACGTCCGCGCGAAGGTGTGGCTCGACGGCGGGGCGTACGCGTCGAGCAGCGCGGCCGTCGTCGGCAACGCCGGCCTGATGGGCATCGGCCCCTACGTCGTTCCGAACGTGACGATGGACTGCTGGGGCGCGTACACGAACAACCCACCGTGCGGGGCGATGCGCGGCTTCGGCGCGGTCCAGGCGGCCTTCGCCTACGAGTCGCAGATGGACAAGGGCGCGGCGGCGCTGGGCATGGACCCGGTCGAGGTCCGGGTGCGCAACGCGATGCAGGAGGGCTCCGTCGCGCCCACCGGCCAGGTGGTCGACAGCGCGGCGCCGGTCGCGGAGCTGCTGCGGCGGCTGCAGAAGATGCCGCTGCCCGACGCGTCCTCGACCGACCTGCGCCACCTGCCAGGCGGGGTGTCGAACACGACGCACGGCGAGGGCGTGCGCCGCGGTGTGGGCTGGGCCGTGGGCTACAAGAACATCGCGTTCAGCGAGGGCTTCGACGACTACTCGACCGCCCGGGTGCGGCTCGAGGTCTCCGGCGGTGAGCCGACCGTCACCGTGCACACTGCGTCGGCCGAGGTGGGGCAGGGCCTGGTGACGGTGCAGCAGCAGATCGCGCGCACCGAGCTCGGCGTGGAGCAGGTCGTCGTGGCCCCGGCCGACACCGCGGTCGGCAGCGGCGGCTCCACGTCGGCGTCGCGACAGACCTACGTGACCGGCGGCGCCGTGCAGGAGGCCTGCTGCCGCGTACGCGCCCGGGTCCTGGCCCGCGCGGGGAAGGACGACTGGGCGCAGGTGCTGCCCGACCTGGCGGCCGTGCTCGGCGACGACGTCGTCGAGGAGACGGTCACGTGGCGGCACCGGCCCACCGAGGCGGTCGACCCCGAGACCGGGCAGGGCAACGCGCACGTGCAGTACGCCTTCGCCGCCCACCGGGCCGTCGTCGACGTCGACGTCGAGCTGGGCCTGGTGAAGGTCGTCGAGATGGCCTGCGTGCAGGACGTCGGCAAGGCCATCAACCCGCAGGCCGTCGTCGGGCAGATCCACGGCGGCAGCGCCCAGGGGATGGGGCTCGCGGTGATGGAGGAGGTCGTGGTGACCGACGGGCAGATCCGCAACCCGTCGTTCACCGACTACCTGATCCCGACCATCCTCGACATGCCGCCGATGCGGGTCGAGGTGCTCGAGCTGCCGGACCCGCACGCGCCCTACGGACTGCGCGGCGTGGGTGAGCCGCCGACGGTGTCGAGCGGCCCGGCCGTGCTGGCGGCGATCCGGGACGCGACGGGGAAGTTCCTCACGCGGGTCCCGGTCCGACCCGAGCACATCGTCGGAGCGGCGACGTCCGGAGCGAGGGACGAGCGGAGGCGGAGCGCGACAGAAGGCGTGTCCACGTGACCCCGGACCTCGTCGTCCACGCCCGGCGTGCTGTCCTCGGCCACCGCCCAGGGGAGACCGCCGTCACAGTCGTCGCGTCGGGGGGCACCGTCACCGAGGTCCGTCCGCTGGACCGCGGCCTGCGCGGCGCGGAGACGGTCGACCTCGCCGACGACGAGGTGCTGCTGCCCGGCCTGGTCGACACGCACGTCCACGTCAACGAGCCGGGCCGCACCGAGTGGGAGGGCTTCGCGACCGCGACCCGTGCGGCAGCGGCGGGTGGCGTCACCACCGTCCTGGACATGCCGCTCAACAGCATCCCGCCGACGCTGGATCCGGAGGCGCTGGCGGTCAAGCGGGCCGCGGCGCAGGGGAAGTGCGCGGTCGACGTGGGGTTCTGGGGCGGCGCGGTGCCGGGAAACCTCGGCTCGCTCCCGCCGCTGCTGGACGCCGGCGTGTTCGGCGTCAAGTGCTTCCTGCCCGACTCGGGGGTCGAGGAGTTCCCGGCGCTCGGCGTCGACGGGCTGCTGGCGGCCTGCGAGGAGCTGGCAGAGCACGACGGGCTGCTGCTCGTGCACGCCGAGGACCCGGCGGTGCTGGCCACCGCTCCGGCGCCGGGGGGCCCGTCTTACGCCGGCTTCGTCGCCTCGCGCCCGCCCGAGGCGGAGGACGCCGCCGTCGACGCGGTGCTCGACGCGGCCCGGCGGACCGGCGCGCGGGTGCACGTCGTGCACCTGTCGAGCGCCGGGGCGCTGCCGGCGGTCGAGAAGGCCAAGGCGGACGGCGTCCGGGTGACGGTCGAGACCTGTCCGCACTACCTCGTGCTGCGCGCCGAGGACGTGCCCGACGGCAGCACCGCGCACAAGTGCTGCCCGCCGGTGCGCGACGACGCCAACCGGGAGGGGCTGTGGCGCGGGCTGGCCGACGGCGTCATCGACCTCGTGGTGTCCGACCACTCGCCGTGCACCGCCGACCTCAAGCGGCTGGACACCGGTGACTTCGGCGCCGCCTGGGGTGGCATCTCCTCGCTGCAGCTGGGCCTGCCGCTGGTCTGGACGGAGGCGAGGGCCCGCGGGCACGCGCTCGACGACGTCGTGCGGTGGATGGCGACGGCGCCGGCGGCGCTCGCCGGGCTGCGGACCAAGGGCGCGCTGCGCGAGGGCGGCGCGGCCGACCTGGTGGTGCTCGCGCCCGACGAGCCCTTCACCGTCGACCCGGAGCGGCTGCTGCACCGCAACCGGGTCACCCCGTACGCCGGCGCGCGGCTCACCGGGGTCGTGCGCCGGACGTGGTTGGCTGGTGCGCCGGTCACGGCGACGTCGACGGCCGGGAGGCTGCTGTCCCGAGGGGAGGCGTGACGGACGTGATGGACGTGATGGACGTGGAGCGCGCGCTCGCGCTGCCCGACCTCGCCGTGCGCACCCTCGGCGGCGGCGTGGTGTGGGCCAACGACGAGCTCTTCGCCGGCCGCGAGAACCTCATCAACCCCGGGCCCGCCGTGTTCACGCCGCGGACCTTCGGGGCCAAGGGCCAGGTGTACGACGGCTGGGAGACCCGCCGTCGCCGCGACACCGACGAGGGCACCCACGACGAGGCGATCGTGCGGCTCGGTGCTCCCGGGGTCGTGCGCGCCGTCGTGGTGGACACCGCCCACTTCACCGGCAACTTCCCGAGCGAGGCCTCGGTCGAGGCGGTCTGCAGCGACGGCCACCCGAGCGTCGACCGGCTCCGCGCGGCCGACTGGACCACGCTGGTCGAGCGGTCGCCGTTGCGCGGCGACACCGCCAACACGTTCGCCGTGGACTCCGACCGGCGCTGGACCCACGTCCGGCTCTCCATCCACCCCGACGGCGGGGTGGCCCGGCTGCGGGTCCACGGCGAGGTCGTCCCCGACCCCGAGGTCGTGGCGGCACTGGGGACCGTGGACCTCGCCGCGCTCGAGCTCGGAGCCGCCGTGACCGGCTGCAGCAACCTCTTCTACGGCTCCCCGCAGCGGCTCATCGCCCCCGGCCTGGCCCGGTCGATGGGCGAGGGCTGGGAGACCGCGCGCCGGCGCGACGACGGCAACGACTGGGTCGAGGTCCGGCTCGCGACGCGCGGCGTGGTGCGGGTGGCGGAGCTGGACACCACCTGGTTCCTCGGCAACGCGCCCGGAGCGGCGTCCCTGACGGCGTGCGACGGGTCGGTGGACTGGCGCGAGCTGCTGCCCCGCACCCCGCTGCTGCCCGACACCCGGCACCGGTTCGTCCTCGAGCAGGCCGAGCCGGCCACCGACGTCCGCCTCGACATCTACCCCGACGGCGGCATGGCCAGGCTGCGGCTCTGGGGCAGCCCGACCGCCGACGGTCTCGACGCGCTGCGCGCGCGGTGGCGGGACACCACCCGGTGACCGAGGCACGGCTGGACCAGGCGACGCTGGACGAGGTCGACGGCATGCTCACCCGCGCCGACACCGACCTCACCGCACTCTGGCCGGGCGACCCCGGCACCCGGCAGCCGGTGCACACCCTGTACGTCCCGGCCGACCGCGCGGCGCCGGACGTCGTTGCCGCTGCCGGGCGGGAGGCGCAGGACGCTCTCGCCGCGCACGCCGGCGACCCGCGGACCATGGCGGCCGTCGTGGGCCTGCCGGCCGACCTGGTCACCGAGGTCTGGCCGCGGCTGCTGGCCAAGCTCGCCCGCGAGCCGGTCGAGGACCTCCGGCTCGACCTCGAGGACGGCTACGGCCGGCGCGACGACGACGAGGAGGACGGGCACGCCACGGCCGCCGGGTCACTGCTCGCCGCCCTGGCCGGCACCGAGGGCGCCCCGTTCGTCAGCGGCGTGCGGATGAAGTCGCTGGAGCGCCCGACCCGCCGCCGCGGCATCCGGTCGCTCGACCTGGTGCTCGCCGCGGCAGGAGGGCTGCCGCCCGGCTTCGTCGTCACGCTGCCGAAGGTCACCTCGCTCGACCAGGTCCGCGCGATGGTGGTGCTCTGCGAGCGGCTGGAGGCCGCGCACGGGCTGACGGCGGGCTCGCTGCGGTTCGAGGTCCAGGTCGAGACCCCGCAGGCAGTGCTCGGTGCCGACGGGGTGGCGACCGTCGCGCCGATGCTGCACGCCGCGGCCGGCCGGTGCACCGGACTGCACTACGGCACCTACGACTACAGCGCCTCCCTCGGCGTCGCCGCGGCCTACCAGTCGATGGAGCACCCGGTCGCCGACCACGCCAAGGACGTCATGCAGGTGGCGGCTGCCCAGACCGGGGTCCGGGTCAGCGACGGGTCGACCAACGTGCTGCCGGTGGGCGACACCGAGGCGGTACGCGGGGCCTGGGCGCTGCACGCGCGACTCGTCCGCCGGTCGCTGGAACGCGGCATCTACCAGGGCTGGGACCTGCACGCCGCGCAGCTGCCGACGCGCTACCTCGCCACGTACGCGTTCTACCGAGCCGGTAAGGCCGCCGCGGCACAGCGCCTGCGCGCGTACGCCGACAAGGCCGGCAGCGGCGTCCTCGACGAGCCGGCCACCGCCTACGCGCTCGCCGGGTTCCTGCTGCGCGGGGTGGACTGCGGCGCGCTCGACCTCGACGAGGTGCTCGCGGCCACCGCGCTCGACCGGCGGGCGCTGGACGGCTTCGCCCGGCGGCCGGCCGGTGCCGTCGGCGGCCTGGACGAGCTGCCCGACGACGCGCTGCGCGCGCGGCTGCTCGAGGTGTGCTCCTCCCCGCGGTGGGCGGACCTCGTCGCTGCCGCGCGCCCGTTCGGCGCCGCCGAGGAGGTCTATGCGGCCGGCGACCGGGCCCTGGCGGCGCTGTCCGAGGCGGACATCGACCAGGCGCTCGCGGGGCACCCGCGGATCGGGGAGCGGTCGCACAGCGCCGCGTCCCGACGCGAGCAGTCCGGCGTCTCCGGGGACGAGACGCTCGCCGCGCTGGCCGAGGGCAACCGGGAGTACGAGGCGCGGTTCGGCCACGTCTACCTGGTCTGCGCCAGCGGCCGGTCCGGCGAGGAGCTGCTCGCGGTCCTGCGGTCGCGGCTGCGCAACGACGCGGCGACCGAGCGGCGGGTCGTCCGCGAGGAGCTCGGCAAGATCAACCGGCTGCGCCTGCAGCGACTGGTCGAGGAGGGGTGATGGTCACCACGCACGTGCTCGACACCGCGTCCGGCCGGCCGGCCGCCGGCGTCCGCGTCCGGCTGGAGCGCGCGGACGGGACGGTCGTCGGCGAGGGACGCACCGACGACGACGGCCGGCTGCGCGACCTGGGGTCGCCCGACCCGGGGGAGCACCGGCTGGTGTTCGCGACCGGCGAGTGGTTCGCGGCCGCCGGCCGGGAGGCGTTCTGGCCGGAGGTCGTCGTCACCTTCACCCTCGGCGCCGGCCACCACCACGTGCCGCTGCTGCTGTCGCCGTTCGGCTACTCGACCTACCGGGGGAGCTGACGCGCATGGGCATCGTGCTGGGCGACAACCGATACGGGAAGTCCGAGACCCACGTCGTGCGGGTCGTGCGGGACACCCCGCGGCACGAGATCCGTGACCTCGTCGTGTCGAGCTGGCTGCGCGGGGCGTTCGACGACGCGCACCTCACCGGCGACCAGTCGGCGGTGCTGCCGACGGACACGCAGAAGAACACCGTCTTCGCGTACGCGAAGGAGAGAGGTGTCGACTCGCCCGAGCAGCTCGCCGTCGCGCTCGCCACCCACTTCGTCGGCGACGTGCCGCCGGTGCGGGAGGCGCGGGTCACCGTCGACGAGCACGTCTGGGAGCGCGCGACCGTGGACGGCAGCCCGCACGAGCACACGTTCGTGCAGCGTGCGCGGGAGGTGCGGACGGTCGCGGTGACCGCGACGACGGAGGCGGTGCACGTGCTGTCCGGGCTGCGCGACCTCGTCCTGCTCAAGTCGACCGGCTCGGAGTTCCGCGGCTTCCTCACCGACCGGTACACGACGCTGCAGCCGACGACCGACCGGGTGATGGCGACCGCGCTGAGCGCGCGCTGGCGGTGGAGCGCGGTGCCCGACGACCCCGACGCAGCGTACGACCAGGTGCGGGACGTGCTGGTCTCCCGCTTCGGCGGGCTGCACAGCCTGGCGCTGCAGCAGACCCTGTGGGAGATGGGCCGCGGGGTGCTCGAGGCGCACGACGACGTCGCCGAGATCCGGCTGTCGGCGCCGAACAGGCACCACTTCCTCGCCGACCTCGAGCCGTTCGGGCTGGAGAACCGGGGTGAGGTGTTCTACGCCGCCGACCGGCCGTACGGACTGATCGAGGTCGAGGTGCGCCGCGACGAGAACGAGCCCGCCCGGCAGGCGTGGGACGCGGTGCCCGGCTTCGTCTGAGCCGTCCCCCCTTACGCGTTCGGCGACGTTGCGCACGGACACGCCGGCCGACACGCCGGGAGTCGTGTGCGCAACGTCGCCGAACCGGGCAGTCCGGGTCGAGCCGTCAGACCTCGCGCTGGGTCGGGACGGTCGCGGCCGGCACCTCGTGGTTGGAGACCATCAGCCCGTCCGGGTCGACCTGGGCCCGGACGGTCTGCAGCCGGGCGTACGCCTCGGGGCGCCAGAACGTCGAGACGTCGGTCTCCTGCTCGGCGAAGTTGAGGTACTGCCGACCGTTGGTCCACGGCCGCAGCGCCTCGACGAGAGCGTTCGCCTCGTCGGCGCCGCGCGCCAGATCCTCCGGGGTGGCGGCGATCGCCGCGGTGAAGAAGATGAACTTTCCGTCGAAGTGCGTGAGCGCCCCGGCACCCGGGTGCGGCCGTGCGACGGCCCCGCCGAGCTGGCGCAGCTCGGAGAGCAGCAGCGACGACCCGTCCCGCGGACCGTTGGCCAGGAACGCGTCGACCGCCTCGGCCGGCATCTCCCGCATCGTCGCGGTGCCGGACACCCCGGGCGTCGGACCCTCCGGGTCCATGTGCAGGCGGATGAGGGCCGTGGTCGGGACCCGCGCGAAGGTGTCCATCGTGGGGGCCAGCTCGCGCAGCGGCGCGAGGATCCGCTCGGCGGTGGCGTCGTCGTCGTGCACCGATCCGTTGATGACGACCAGGGTGCGGCCCCGGAACGGCTCCGGGATCTCGTCGATCGGCGGGAAGGCCAGGACGCGGAAGGCCGTCGTCACCTGCTCCGGTGCGGTCTCAGACCACTCGACCCAGCGGGTGAGCACCTCACGGGCCTTGTCGACCTCCCAGACCAGCCACCCCGCGTACACGTCGGTGATGGGGAAGACGCGGAACTCCAGCGCGGTGACGACGCCGAAGTTGCCGCCACCTCCGCGGAGCGCCCAGAAGAGCTCCGGGTCGTTGCCGGCGTCGACCCGGCGCAGCTCGGCGTCCGGCGTCACCAGCTCGATCGCCGTCAGGTTGTTGGTCTGCAGGCCCAGCTCGCGGACGAACCAGCCCATGCCGCCGCCCAGCGAGTAGCCGGCGACCCCGACGTCGGGCGAGGAGCCGTGCAGGGCGTAGAGGCCGAGCGGCGACACCACGTCGACGACCTCCTCCCAGAGGGCTCCGGCGCCCGCCCGGGCGACCAGGGCGTCGGCGTCGACGGAGACCTCGCGCATCGCGGACGTGCGGACGAGGACGACGTCGTCCAGGGGACCGAGGGGGGCCGGGTTGTGGCCGGTGCCCTGGGCAGCGACCCGTAGGCCGGCCGCCTTCGCGGCCCGGACGACCTCGACGACCTCCTCGGCGGAGGCCGGGTAGGCCACGGCGGCCGGGCGCTGGTCGACGGCGACGTTCCACGGCATCCGCGCGGAGTCGTAGCCCGGGTCGCCGGGAAGGTGGACGGCGCCGCCGCACAGGCCGCGCAGCGAGCTGGCGTCGGCGGGGACGGTCGTGGTGGTGGTCGGCGTGGCAGTCACGCTGTGCTCCTAGGTCAGAGGTGTGCTGACCCGAGCAGCGTGCGGCGGGCCGCTTGCGACCGCCTTGAGACCGGCTTGAGACGGCTCAGAGCCCCGCGATGGCGGTCGGCAGCTGCGCGTCGTCGGTCACGCCGAGCCGCAGCCGCAGGTCGGCGAGCGTGCGCTCGACCGTTGCCGGGGTGAGGAACAGGTCCTGCGCGACGTCGCGGTAGGTGTAGCCGGCCGCGACCCGCGACACGATCCGCCGCTCGGTCGCCGAGACCCGCACCACCTGGTCCGCCTCGGGCGGCACGTCGATACCGACGGCGCGCAGCTCGCCGGCCGTCTCGCGGTAGAGGCCCGGCGACCCGCAGTCCAGCGCCCGGCCGAGCGCCGCGCGCAGCAGGGACTCGCGTTCGCTGGCGTCATCGGTCCGGCGGGCCAGTGCCAGCTCGGCGCGGGCGCACTCGTAGCGGGCGATGCTCGACCGCAGCAGCTCGTACGCCTCGCGCAGCATCTCCACCGAGCCCTCGCCGCC
Source organism: Actinomycetes bacterium (assembly GCA_035759075.1). Classification (GTDB taxonomy): domain Bacteria; phylum Actinomycetota; class Actinomycetes; order JACCUZ01; family JACCUZ01; genus DASTVO01. Next base: position 15,698 of record DASTVO010000315.1, on the reverse strand, counting down.
CAGCTCGCCGGCCACCCGGAGACTGCGTCCCAGCAGCGACGGGGCCCCCCAGGCGCGCGAGAGCTCGACCTCCTCCGCCATCAGCTCCCTCGCCTCGTCCGCTCGGCCCAGCGCGGCGAGGACCGGTGCGCGGTACGTCCGCCACGGCCGCCAGATCGGGTTGCGCACCATCCGCTGGGACGCCTCGGCCCGGTCGAGCACGTCGAGCGCCTTGTCCGGGTGCCCCTCAGCCGCCAGCAGCTTGGCGTGCGCCTCCTCGACCAGGCGGGCACCGTCACCGAACCGCGGCCGGTCCAGGACCGAGTCGAGGTAGGCGCGCGCGCCGGTCAGGTCGCCCTGCTCGAGCATGATGCCGACGGCGAAGGCCTGGCCGTACGGCACCCCCACGGCCGGAGCGCCCCACATCTCGCTCTGCTCGTTGGAGGTCATGACCGAGTCCAGCGCCTCGGGCAGGGCGCCGCGGTGCCAGAGCATGTAGCCGCGCCACAGGTGCACCGACAGGCTGGAGAACAGCGAGCCGCGGGCGTACGCGTCGACGAGGCGCCGCTCCCAGAAGTCGCCGAGGTCCTCCTCGGCCATCTCCTGGACGAACGCCGCCACCACCCACAGCAGTCCGGTGTCGACGCGCTCCAGCACACCGTCGGCCAGGGCGAACCGAGCGAGCTCGACGCACCGCGCCCGGTCCCCGACCCGGATCAGCTCCTCCCACGCCAGGGTGGCCGCGAGCATCCGCGCGCCCGGCCCGGTCCCGCTGACCTGCGGGTCGCCGACCAGCCACTCGGTGGCGTCGAGGCCGTGCATGTACGCCGCGATCCGCTCCAGGCCGAGCAGTCCCTGGCGCGCGTCCGCGAGGTCGGCCTGGGCCGTGCTCAGCTCGTGGGAGGCGCGCCGGGCGAAGGCGGTCGCCTCGCCGGGCCCACCGGCGAAGACCAGCGTGCGGGCCAGCATCACTGCGACCTCCGCCTTTCCGACGGGGTCGGTCACGAGGTCGTAGGCGCTGCGCAGGCAGGAGATGGCGCGGGGACCGTCGGTCATCGTCGTCAGCCGGCCCAGCTCGAGCAGGATCTCGGGTCGCTCCGCGGCCGGCGGCGGCTCGGCGAGCGCCCGTTCCAGGTAGGCGCTGGCGGCGTCGGCCGCCCCGCGGTCGGCCGCGGTCGCGGCAGCCTGCCGCAGCACCCGTACCGTCTCGCTCGACCCGCGCCGGGGCGCGAGCATGAGGTGGGCGGCGACCTGCTCGGGCGCGGCGTCCCGCTCGGCGAGGATCGTCGCCGCACGTTCGCGGCAGAGCTCGCGCTCGCCCGGCGGCAGGTCCTGGTAGACGGCGTCGCCGACCAGGGGGTGGACGAAGCCCAGCGGGTGGTCGACCCGCAGCACCTCGGCGCGGGCCAGCACGGCCACTGCGGCCGCGGCCGCCGCGTCGTCCAGCCGGCTCATGGCCGCGATGGTGGCCAGGTCCACGCCGTCGCCCATGATCGAGACCGCCCGGGCGACCGAGGTGCAGTCCTTGGGCAGCCGCTTGAGCCGCATCAGGACCAGGCTGGACACGGCGCGCGAGCCGATGGCCGTGACGGTGTCGGTGTGAGAGGCGTCCGGGCGTACGTTCTCGGCCTCCAGCGCCCGCAGCAGCTGGCGCAGCAGCAGCGGGTTGCCGCCGGTGGTGCGGTGGCAGGCGGCGACGAAGCTGTCGTGCGCGTGGGCGCCGAGCCGGTGCCGGACGAGCTCGGCCGTCCCCTCGGGGCCGAGCGGGCCGGGGTCGACGGGCACGGTGGCGAGGTCCTGGGCCAGCTCGGCGAGCAGCTCCTCGTCCTCGTGGGTCTCACCGGTGCGGACCGTCGCGGCGATCAGGACCGGCAGGCCCTCGAGCCGTCGCAGCAGGAACGCCAGCGCCCGCACCGAGCCGGTGTCGCACCACTGCAGGTCGTCGACGGCCAGGACCAGCGGCTGCCCGGTCGCGAGGTTCACGGTCAGCCAGTAGAGGCCGTGCAGCACGGCGAACGTGCCGTCGGACCGCTCGGCGTCGGCGGTCCCGGCGAGGTCGCCGAACACCGACGCGGCCGACGACGCCGACCCGCGCAGCAGCTCGTCGTGGCGGGCCGGGTCGGCCACCGTGCCCTCGAAGAGCTGGCGGACGGCGCCGAACCCGAAGTCCCGCTCGAGCTGGCTACCGCGCGCGGTCAGCACCAGCGCTCCCTGCTCGGTGGCGAGCCGCCGCACCTCCTGCAGCAGGCGGCTCTTCCCGATGCCGGCGGGGCCTCGGATCAGCGCCAGCCGACCGCGGCCGCCGAGCGCGTCGGCCAGCGTGTCCTGGAGCAGCCCGACCTCTCGGTCGCGGTCGACCATCTCCTCCAGCTCGGCAGCGGCGGCCGGGCCGGGGTCGGGGCGGGCCGCCACGGGCATGACGACCGGCGGCAGCGCCTCGCGGACCGGCCCGTCCAGGGACGGGGACTGCGCCAGCACCTCCGCCTCCAGCGCCCGCAGGGCCGGCCCCGGGTCGACACCGAGCTCGTCGGCGAGGGTGGCGCGGGCCCGGCGCAGCGCCGCCAGCGCGTCCGCCTGCCGGTGGGCGCGGTAGAGCGCGAGCACCAGCAGCCGCCAGCGCTCCTCCCGCAGCGGGTCCTCCGCGACCAGCGCCTCGATCTCCGGGACGAGCACCGCCGACTCGCCGCTGCCGAGCCTGGCCTCCAGCCGCTGCTCCCGGGCGACGTCGCGCAGGCCCGCCAGCCGGGCGCTCTCGGCGTCCGCCCAGGGCTGGCCGAGGTGGTCGGCGAAGGCGGGGCCGCGCCAGAGCGCGAGCGCCCGGTCGAGCAGCTCCCGGGCGGCGACGGCGGACTCCGCTGCTCCCGCCTGCAGCAGCAGCCGCTCGAACTCCCACGAGTCGACGGCGTCGTTCTCGACCCGCAGGGCGTAGCCGGGGCCCTGCCGGGCGATGACGCTGTGCCGGTCGCGCGGCCCGCGGTCGGGCTCGAGGCGGCGGCGCAGGTGGGACACGTACGCCTGCAGGGCGCTGCTCGCGCTCGGCGGGGTGCTCTCGCCCCACAGGGCGTCGATCATCCGGTCCGCCGGGACCACGTCGCCCCGCGCGAGCACCAGCAGCCCCAGCACCGCACGCTGGCGCGGCCCGCCGAGGTCGATCCGGCGGCCGGCCCGGACCGCGGTCATCTCGCCGAGCACCCCGAGCCGCAGACCGGTGGCGACCTCCGCGCGGAGCTCGTCGGTCGCGCCCGACGCGATGGCCCGAGCCGCCTCCGCCTGCGGGACCGCCATACGCCGACCTCGCTCGTTCCGACCGCGTGAACTCCACGCGCAGCCGCCACGATAGGACCGACGGTGGCCTCCGGCGAGAGGTTTGCCCGGACGGCTCGGATACGGTCGGCCCCCGTGCTCGTGCTGCTGCCGCCCTCCGAGGGCAAGACCGCCGGGGGGTCCGGCCCGCCGCTGGGGCGCCGGCTCGGCCTGTCCGTCCCCGACCTCGCGCCGGCCCGCCGGGCTCTCGTCTCGGCGCTGCGCACCGCCGCCGTGCACGACCGTGCCGCCCTGGCGACCGGCCTCCAGCTGCCGCCCGGTCTCGCCGCGGCGGCCCTGGCCGCCGACTCCTCGGTCACCCGGTCGCCGACCCTGCCCGCGCTGGACCGCTACGCCGGTGTCGTCTACGCCGCACTGGACGTGGCGACCCTGAGCGAGGCGGCCCGCCGCCGGGCCGAGACCGGGCTGCTCGTGTTCAGCGGGCTGTGGGGCGTGCTGCGCGGCGGCGACCCGGTTCCCGACTACCGGGTGCCGGCGTCGGGAACAGTGCCCGGGCTCGGCGGGGTCACCGCGCACTGGCGGGCGGCGCTGGCCGAGGTGCTGCCGCACGTCGTCGGCGACGAGGCGGTGGTGGACCTGCGCTCGAGCGACTACCGGGCGATGTGGCGCCCGGCAGGGCCGCTGCGGGAGCAGGTGGTGGCTGTGCGAGTCCTGGCCGAGAAGGGCACCGGCGCCCGCCGTACGGTCGGGCCGGTGTCCTTCCACGCCAAGACGGTCAAGGGGTTGCTCGCCCGGCGCCTCGTCGCCGGGCGCACCCGCCACCGGGACCCGATGGCCGCCGTGGCCGCGGTGGCCGACGCGCTCGACCTGCGCGTGCAGGACACCAGCACGCGCGGGGCCCGCTCGGTCGACCTGGTCGGCCGGTACACGCCAGGAGTCGTACCCTCGGCGGAGTGAGCAACTTGGAGCGCCGTCCGGCGGAGACGCCGACCGGCGGCCTGGCCACGGTCAGCCCCGAGCCGACGCGTCAGCTGCTGACGCCGCGCGAGGTCCCGCTCGGCGGACCGCGGGCGATGCTCGTCCGCCGGACGCTGCCGCACCGCGAGATCCGCACCGTCGGTGCATGGTGCTTCCTGGACGACTACGGCCCCGCGTCGGGCACAGACCCCGGCATGGTTGTGCCCCCACATCCGCACACCGGCCTGCAGACGGTGACCTGGCTGCTCAGCGGCGAGGTGCTGCACCAGGACAGCCTCGGCAGCGAGCAGATCGTCCGGCCAGGTTCGCTGAGCCTGATGACCGCCGGCCGGGGGATCTCCCACGCCGAGACGTCGACCTCGACGTCGCCGGACCTGCGGGGCGTCCAGCTGTGGGTGGCGCTGCCCGACCCGTCCCGGGACACCGCCGCGGACTTCGAGCACCACGGACAGCTGCCCGTCCTCCGGGCCGGCGACCTGACCGCGACCGTGCTGCTCGGCCCGCTCGGTGACGTGCGGTCGCCGGCGACGACGTTCACGCCGATCGTCGGGGCCGACCTGTCCGTGCGGAACGGCGGCGGCACGGTGCCGCTCGAGGCGGCCTGGGAGCACGCGGTGCTGGCGTTGACCGGCGACGTGGTCGTCGACGGCGAGCCGGTGCCGCAGGGCGCGCTGGCCTACCTCGGGTGCGGACGGGACCGGCTCGAGGTGCGCAGCGACGGCGGCGACGCCCGTGCCCTGCTGCTCGGCGGGGAGCCGTTCGAGGAGCAGCTGCTGATGTGGTGGAACTTCGTCGGGCGCACCCACGACGAGGTGGCCGCGGCGCGCGAGGAGTGGATGACCGCGGTCGGCGGGGCGGACACCCGGTTCGGCCACGTCCCCGCGTACGACGGGCCGGCGCTCCCGGCACCGGCCCTGCCGGGCACCCGGCTGCGGCCGCGAGGTCGCGGCCCGCACACCAGCTGACGTCCGGCCGGGGTGTGATCGGAGCAGCCCCGGGGAGGCCCCGCACGGGGCGTCACCGTCAAGAAGCGGCGGTGGCGCCTTCCCCGTCCGTCGACCCGTCACCCTCGGCGGCGGCCTTGAGCGCCGCGAGCGTGGCCCGCATGCCGCGCCGGTTGTGCCCGGCCCGGTCGACGATGCCCGTGACCGGTACCGACGAGAGCCGCATCCACCGCGGCCGGCGGTCCGACCACGACTCGGTCACCACGCAGCCGTCCGGTGTCGCGCGCAGATCGTAGGACCACTCGGAGATCGCGACGCCCCCGAAGCCGACGTCGAAGGCGAACCGGCGTCCTGGCTCCGCGGCGGTCACGGTGCAGGTGGTGACCCAGCGGAGCGGACCGTGCTGGTTGCTGCCGCGGAAGCGGGCGCCGGGGGCCGGACCGGTCGCGCCGTCGAGCCAGCGGCAGGACGTGGTCTCCGGGCTCCACCGCCCCATCCGCGTCACGTCCGAGACCAGCGCCCACACCGCTCTTGGCTTCGCCCGGATCGAGCAGCTCTCCTCCACGTCCACGCCGCCATCATGTCGGAGGCCAGACTGAGGGCCGTGTGGGACCTCGTCGTGGTCGGGGCCGGCCCGGCCGGGTCGGCGGCCGCGCTCGGCGCGCTGACCCTGCGCCCGCAGGCGCGGGTGCTGCTGCTGGACCGGGCCGGCTTCCCGCGCGACAAGTCCTGCGGCGACGGGGTCGCGCCGCACGCGCTCGACGTGCTCGCCGCCGTCGGCTGCCCCGGCGCGGCCGACGGGTTCGCGCCGGTGTCGCGGCTGCGGCTCGGCTTCGCCGACGGCGTCCCGGTGGCCGGGACCATGCGCCGTGCCGCGTACGTCGTCCCGCGGGTCGTGCTCGACGCCCGGCTGGTCGACACGGCGCTCGCACGCGGTGCGGTGCTGCGGCAGCACCGGGTCCGCAGGGTGGAGGTCCAGCCGGACCGGGTGGTGCTCGACGGCGAGGTCGCGGCCCGCGCGGTGGTCGCCGCGGACGGCGCGGGCTCGGCCGTACGCGGCCAGGTCGGTGTGCCGGCACCACCGGACGGGCACGTCGCCGTGGCGATCCGGGGCTACGCGCCGGTGACGCCCGGGCGGGAGCACGAGCAGGTCATCACCTTCGCGCCGACCGGCTGGCCCGCGTACGCCTGGTCGTTCCCGATCGGGGACGGGCGGGCCAACGTCGGCTACGGCGAGGTGCTGCGCGCCGGCCGGGCGCTGACCCGCACCCACCTGCTGGAGCGGCTCGACGCGCTGCTGCCCGGCGCCGGGACGGAGGCCGTCGCCTGGCGGGCCCATCACCTCCCGCTGTCGTCGGGCCGGCCCCGGCAGCCGGACGGCCGGGTGCTGCTCGCCGGCGACGCGATGTCGCTGGTCAACCCGCTGACCGGCGAGGGCATCTACTACGCGGTGCTGTCCGGCGTGCTGGCCGGGCGGGCGGCCCTGGGCAGCGGGGACCCCGGCCGGGGCTACCGCGCCGCGCTGGCCCGGGAGCTGGGGCGGCACCTGCGGCACACGACGGTCGCGGCGGCGCTCGCCCGGCGGCGCTGGGTCGTCGACGCCGGGGTGGCGGCGGCCCGGGCCGACCGGCGGGTCTTCGACGACCTGGTCGAGATCGGCCTCGGGCGCGGCCTGCTCGGCCCGCGGGTGTTGCGCGGCCTCGCCCGCGCCGCCGTGACCCGCCGCTGACCTCTCGCCTCACCAGCGGGAGTGGACGTGCTCCCGGATGTCGGCGTCGTAGACGTCGCGGATCGCGTCGAGCGTCTTCTCGTCCAGTGGTGCCAGGTCGGCGGCTGCGGCGTTGTCCCGCGCCTGCTCGGCACGGCGGGCGCCCGGGATGACGGTGCTGACGCCGGGCTGGTCGATCACCCAGCGCAGCGCCAGCTGGGCCGTGCTGGCGCCCTGCGGGGTGAGCTCGGCGATCGAGCGGGCGGCGCGCACGCCGACCTCGAACGGCACGCCGCTGAAGGTCTCGCCGACGTCGAAGGACTCGCCCGAGCGGTTGTAGGTCCGGTGGTCGTCCGCGGCGAACGTCGTCGACTCGTCGTACCTGCCGGAGAGCAGCCCGCTGGCGAGCGGTACCCGGGCGATGATGCCGACGCCGGCCGCCTGCGCGGCCGGCAGCACGAGCTCGAGCGGCTTGCGCCGGAAGGCGTTGAGGATGATCTGCACGGTGGCGACGTTCGGCTGGGCGATCGCGGTACGCGCCTCCTCGACGGTCTCCACCGAGACGCCGTAGGAGGCGATGACCTGCTCGTCGACGAGGGCGTCGAGGGCGTCGAATACCCGGTCGTCGGAGAACACCGGGGTCGGCGGGCAGTGCAGCTGTACCAGGTCGATCGTGTCGACGCCGAGGTTGCGGCGGCTGCGGTCCAGCCAGCCGCGGAACGCCTCGAGCGTGAACGCCTCCGGCAGCTGCGGGTCGGCCCGGCGGCCCATCTTGGTCGCGACGGTCACCTCTGCGCCCGGCCGTTCTCTGAGCAGCCTGCCGATCAACGCCTCGCTGCGGCCGTCGCCGTAGACGTCCGCGGTGTCGAGGAACGTGACCCCGGCGTCGAGGGCGGCCCGCAGGACGTCGAGTGCGTCCTGCTCGCTCACCGCGCCCCAGTCGGCGCCGAGCTGCCAGCACCCGAGGCCGACCACCGAGACGTGTCGTCCGGTCCGTCCGAGCTGTCGCGTCTCCATGCGCGCGACCCTACGACGGGTCCGCCCCTGTGGCTGCCACAGCGGCGGGACGAGCCGGGCGACCTGCGCGTTCGTGTACCCGGCGGCCACCGCGTCTCCGCCCCGTCCGGGCGCCCGGGGGCGTACGCGCAACGTCGAATGGCGCCCCCGGCCGGTCGGGTCGAGCGTGAGGACATCCGACTCGCCCGGGAAGGGGCAGACCATGAACGCAGTTCGACTCATCGCCCGCGGCGGGCTCACGGCCGCCGGGGCGGCCGTCCTCGTCGTCCTGAGCTCGACGCTCGCGTGGGCCGGGCCGGCCCCGCTCGAGCGTGAGCCGTCCCGCGGCGGGGGCAGCGTCAGCACGGGAGGGACGGGAGGAACCTCCTTCTGGGAGCTGGCGGCGGTGGCCGCCGCCGGAGCCCTGCTCGCCGCCCTGGTCATCGGGCTGGTGATGCTGCTCGTCAGCCACCAGCACGCCACCCATCGGCCGGCGCCTACCGCCTGAGCGGGTCGTCCCGGACCGGCCACACGTACGGCTGGTCCGGGTCGACACCGGGGAACAGCGGGCCGTAGTGCGCGGGGTCCTTGCGCACCAGGGCCGCCTGGTGGCTGCGGTGGAATGCCTCGTCGCCGAGCCACGGGGGCAGCAGCGCCGCGGCCGCGAGAGCGGGCTGCGCGCGCAGCCGGGTGACGCCGGCGGCCGCCAGGTCCTCGGTCATGGTGGCCGCGCAGGTGTCGGCCCGGCCGCGGGCGACCCACTCCGCGCACACGACCGCGCCGTAGGCACCGAGCGCCTCGACGTGGCCCTCCCACATCCGGACCGCCGGGTGGTGCTTCCAGCCGTACTTCTCACGGGTCAGAGCCCTGATCACCTGCAAGGCCTCGACCCGCTGCTTGCCGAGGCGTCGGTCGTCGAGCACAGCCGCGCTGCGGGCGAAGTCGGCGTACGGCAGGAAGGTCTGCACCCGCTACCGGTCCCAGGGCGGCTCGTCGCCCATCTTCGAGTAGTACTTCGCCAGGTGCGATTTCACCCGGTCGATGTCGTCGGTCGGGAGGTCGACGCCCCCGCGGGAGCCTTGCATCACGTTGCCGGCGGTCATGATCCCGCGCGGGACCGCCATCAGCCTGCCGTCGATGACGTCGGCGATGAGCAGCTTGTAGCTGCCGAAGTTGTCCGGCTGGTCGCCGTCGTACCAGACGTGCGCGTCGCGGTAGCCGGGCGTGGGGCCGTCCTCGGCGTCGGTGAACTGGCGCACCCGCTTCTCGGCGGCGTCTCCGTCCCACTCGCGGTCACGGTCGGCGAGCGGCAGGTCCTGGAAGTTCGGGACGGTCATGTCGGTCTCCTCTCGTGTCGCAACCTCCGAACCCGTACCCACTGCGCGCGCCGGTGCACGTCGCCGGCGGACTGTGTGCGCGCCGGTACGCGCGTCGGCGCGGTCAGTGCGGCGCCGGGTAGGCCGCCGGGTCGGCGGCGAACGCCCGCAGGCAGCCGGTTCCGCAGAACCAGTGGCGGACGCCGTCGTGGTCCAGGTGCAGGGAGGAGTCCACGGCCGCGACGGACATGCCGCAGACCGGGTCGGTGGCGGTGGCCGGCTCCGCAGGCCGCGCGTCGGACGGATACACCGGCCGCCCGCTGGGGCGGCGGCGCTCCGCGACGATCTCGGCGAGCACCGACAACGCCACCTCCTCGGGCGCCCGCGCCCCGATGTCGAGCCCGGCCGGGGTGCGCACCCGAGCGCGGGCCGCGTCGTCGACCTCCAGCGACGCCGTGACCGCCTCGCCGCGCTTGTGGCTCGCGACCAGTCCGACGTACGGCACGCCCGCGCGCAGCGCCGTGGCCAGGGCCTCCTCCTCGTCCCGGCCGTGGGTGGCCACCACCACGGCCGCCGCACCCGGTGTGACGTCCCCGCCCCACCGCCGGGCGTCCCAGCCGAGCGCGCCGGCCATCGCGACCAGCGCGGTCGCGATCGGGCTCTCTCCGTGCACCAGCACCAGCGGCGCCGGCACGACCGGCTCGAGGAAGATCTCCAGCGTCCCGCCGGACAGGCACGGGTTGTGCACGGTGAGCGTGCCCTCCGGGTCGTGGACGTCCTGCGGCTCCGGGGTGATGCGCAGCAGCAGCGTCTCGCCGGAGTCCAGCAGCGCCAGGCTCTGCGCCCGCACGGTCGACTCGGCGCACGACCCGCCGACGAACCCTTCGAGCGTGCCGTCGCCGAACACGACCGCCTCGTCGCCCGGCTTGGCCGAGGTGGGGCGCTCCGCCCGGACGACCCGGGCGTGCACGAACGGCACCCGGTCCGCCCGCAGCGCCGCTGCCCGCTCCTGGACGTCCGGTCGGCTCATCAGGTGATCGCGAGGTCGGTGCGCATCGGGCGTCCCTGCATCGCCCGCCACACCTGTGCCGGGGTCAGCGGCATGTCGGCGTGCCGCACGCCGTACGGGGCCAGCGCGTCGATGACCGCGTTCACGACCGCGGGCGGGGAGCCGACGGTCGCCGACTCGCCGATGCCCTTGGCGCCGAGCGGGTGGTGAGGCGAGGGCGTGACGGTCTCGCCCAGCTCCCAGCTCGGGCACTCCAGCGCGGTCGGCAGCAGGTAGTCCATGAACGACCCGCCGATGCAGTTGCCGTCCTCGTCGAACGCGATGGCCTGCATCAACGCCATCCCGACGCCGTCCGCGAGACCACCGTGCACCTGCCCCTCCACGATCATCGGGTTGATCCGGGGGCCGCAGTCGTCGACGGCGATGAAGCGGCGGACCTTCACCTCGCCGGTGCCCGGGTCGACGTCGACGACGCAGACGTACGCGCCGAAGGGATAGGTCAGGTTCGGCGGGTCGTAGACGACCGAGGCGTCGAGGTGCCCCTCCACACCCTCGGGGAGCTCCACCGTGCCGTGGGCCAGCATCGCGATCTCCTGGATCGTCCGGCCCTGCGACGGGTCGCCTTTGACCTGCCAGCGGCCGAGCTGCCACTCCAGGTCGTCCGGACTGATCTCCATCGCGGCGGCCGCGACCACGCGAGCCTTGTCGCGTACCCGCTGCGCCACCACCGCCGCGGCGGCGCCGGACACCGGGGTCGACCGCGAGCCGTAGGTGCCCAGCCCGAACGGGGTGTTGTCGGTGTCGCCGTGGATCACGTCGATGTCCTCGGGCGGGATGCCGAGCTCGTGCGCGACGATCTGCGCGAACGTGGTCTCGTGCCCCTGCCCCTGGGTCTGCACGGACAGCCGGAGCTGGGCCTTGCCGGTGGGGTGCACGCGCAGCTCGCAGCCGTCGGCCATCCCGAGGCCGAGGATGTCCATGTTCTTGCGCGGACCGGCACCGACGCCCTCGGTGAAGAAGCTGAGCCCGATGCCCATCAGCTCGCCGCGCTCGCGCTTCTGCGCCTGCTCCTTCCGCAGCTCGTCGTAACCGGCCATGTCCAGTGCGAGCTGCAGGGCCCGGGGGTAGTCGCCGGAGTCGTACTCCCAGCCGGTCTTCGACAGGTAGGGGAACTGCTCGGGCCGCAGCAGGTTCTTCATCCGCAGCTCGGCAGGGTCGACGTCGAGCTCGTCGGCGAGCAGGTCGACCATCCGCTCGACGAGGTACACGGCCTCGGTGACCCGGAACGAGCAGGCGTACGCGACGCCGCCCGGGGCCTTGTTCGTGTAGACGCCCTTCACGGTGCAGTGCGCCGCCTGCAGGTCGTAGGACCCGGTGAAGATGTGGAAGAAGCCGGCCGGGAACTTCGTCGGCTGCGCGGTGCCGTTGAACGCGCCGTGGTCGGCAAGGACGTCCACCCGCAGTCCGGTGATCTTCCCGTCACGGGTCGCCGCGATCGAGCCGGTCATGTGGTAGTCGCGGGCGAACGACGTCGACGTCAGGTTCTCGCTGCGGTCCTCCATCCACTTCACCGGCTTGCCGGTGACGATCGAGGCGACGACGGCGCACACGTAGCCGGGGTAGATGCCGACCTTGTTGCCGAAGCCGCCGCCGATGTCGGGAGAGATGATCTGGATCTTGTGCTCCGGGATCCCGGCGACGAGCGCGTAGACCGTGCGGTGCGCGTGCGGGGCCTGGTTCGTGGACCAGACGGTGAGCTTGCCCGTCACCGGGTCCATGCTCGCGATCGTGCCGCAGGTCTCCATCGGCGCCGGGTGCACCCGGGGGTAGAGCATCTGCTGGGTGACGACCACGTCGGCCGCGGCGAAGACGTCGTCGGTCGCCGCCCGGTCGCCCGCCTCCCAGTCGAAGATGTGGTTGTCGGTCTTGCCCTCGATGTCGTCGCGGATGACCGGGGCGTCGGGGTCGAGCGCGGTGTGGGCGTCCACGACCGGCCGGAGCGGCTCGTAGTCGACGTCGATGAGGTCGAGCGCGTCCCGGGCCGCGTACCGGTCCTCGGCGACGACGAACGCGACCTCCTGGCCCTGGAAGCGGACCTTGTCGGTGGCCAGCACCGCCTGCACGTCCATCGACAGCGTCGGCATCCAGGCGAGTTTGAGCGTCTCCAGCGTCGCGCCGGTGATGACGGCCCGGACCTTCGGGTGCGCCTCGGCGGCCGAGGTGTCGATCGAGGTGATGCGGGCGTGCGCGTAAGGGCTGCGCAGGATCGCGCCGTGCAGCATGCCCGGCATGGTGAGGTCGTCGAGGTAGTGCCCCTTGCCGCGTACGAAGCGCACGTCCTCCTTGCGCTGCATCCGGCCGAACCCGATCGGGTTGCCGGCCGGGCTGAGCGGGGTCTCGGTCGCGCCGCGCTGCCCGGGCATGCTGGTGGTGGCGCGGGTGTCTCCGGTGGCGGTCATGACGTCGCCGCCGTCTCGCTCGGCGCGGCGTTGGCGCCGGCCGGGTGGTCGGCGGCCCAGCGGATCGCGCGGACGATGTTCTCGTAGCCGGTGCAGCGGCAGATCTGCCCCGAGATCGCCTCCCGGATGGTGGCGTCGTCGGGGTGCGGCTCGCGGTCGAGCAGCCAGCGGGCGGTCAGCATCATCCCCGGGGTGCAGAAGCCACACTGCAGGCCGTGCTCCTCCATGAATCCCTGCTGCACCGGGTCGAGCTGCCCGTCGACGGCGAGACCTTCGACGGTGCGGACCTCGTGCCCGTCGGCCATCGCGGCGAGCATGGTGCAGCTCTTCACCGGCTGGTCGTCGACCCAGAGCACGCAAGTGCCGCACTGCGAGGTGTCGCACCCCCAGTGCGTCCCGGTCAGCCCGAGCGTGTCACGGATGAAGTGGACGAGCAGCGTCCGCGGCTCGACGTCGGCGCTGCGCTGCTCGCCGTTGACGGTCATCGTCACCTGCATGTCAGGACCTTCCTCGTGCACGCTCGACCGAGCGGCGCAGCGCGCGCACGGTCAGCTCGGCGGCCAGGTGCCGCTTGTAGTCGGCCGGACCGCGCTGGTCCGGCTGGGGGTTGGTGGCGTCAGCGGCGAGCCGGGCGGCCTCCGCGAGGTTGGCCGACGTCGCCTCCTTGCCGGTGAGGAACGCCTCGGCCTCGGGGGCGGTGAAGTGTTCGGCGCCGACGGCGGACAGGCCGATGCCGACCTCCGCGACGGTGTCGCCGGACATGACGACGTACGCGCCGGAGGATGCTGCTCCCCAGTCCCCGGCCCGCCGCTCGACCTTCTCGTAGGCACTGCCCGCCCCCGGTCGGATCGGCACCCGGATCTCGGTGAGGATCTCGGCCGGCTCCACCACGGTCTCGAACAACCCGGTGTGGAAGTCCACGGCCGGCACGGTGCGGACGCCGGACGAGGAGCGGATCACCATCGTGGCCTTGAGGGCGGACCCGACGGCCGAGAGGTCCTCGGCCGGGTCGGCCTGGCAGAACGAGCCGCCGATGGTGCCGCGGTTGCGGACGATCGGGTCGGCGATGAGCCGCTCGGCGTCGTGGAAGATCCGGTAGTGCTCGCCGATGACCGCCGAGGACAGCAGGGTCGCGTGCCGGGTCATGGCGCCGATCGCCAGCTCGTCGCCCTCGACCCGGATGTAGTCGAGCTCGGTCAGGCCGTTGATGTCGATGACCCACTCCGGCTGGGCGAGGCGCAGCTTCATCATCGGGAGCAGGCTGTGTCCGCCGGCGATGAGCCGGGCGTCCTCGCCCTTCTCCTCGAGCAGCCGGATCGCGTCCTCGACGCTGCTCGCCCTGGCGTAGTCGACGGGTGCTGGGGTCTGCATGCGCGCGCCTCCTGGGTCGTGGCCTGGCATGGCCGGTCAGGCAGAGGCGCGCCGAGCCCTCGCCGGCACTGCGCGACTCCTTCGTCACTCTTGTCCGGCCCGGCGGGGGCCGCAATGGCCCTTCGGCCCCATTCACAGCCCGGTCCTCGTCCACAGATCGCCGCGGCCCGCTTCCGCCCGGCCCGGGAGCGCCGGACCGTCGACGGCATGCACCCCGCCGCGAAGCCCGACCCCACCGTCGTCCGACTCAGCACGCCCGAGGACATCCTCGGCGCGCTGCCGCACCGGCTCGGCTTCCATCCCCGGGAGAGCCTGGTCGTCGTCTGCCTGGAGGGGCCGCGCCGCCGGGACCGGCTGGTGATGCGCGCGGACCTCCCGCACCCTCGTCACGACCACGAGCTGGTGGACGACCTGGTGGCGCGGGCGGAGCACGCGGGCGCGACCGCGGCGCTGGTCGTCTGCTACACCGACGCGCCGTGCGGTGACGGTCTCGCCCGGTCCGACCTGGTCGAGTCGCTCTGCGAGCGGTTCGTCGCGCACGACGTGCCGGTCGTCGAGGCCCTGCTGGTGCGTGACGGCCGCTGGTGGTCGTACCACTGCGACGACCCGTCGTGCTGCCCGCGCTCGGGCACCGAGCTGGCCACCGAGCTCACGCCGGCGGCGGGCCTCTTCGCGGCCGAGGCCGTGGCCCGGGGTGACGCGGTGCTCGCCGACCGTGAGGCGCTGGTCGCGAGCGTCGAGCCGTCGTCGCACCCGGTCGCGGCCGCGGTCCGCGCACAGGCCCGCGAGCTGGCGGAGGACCGGGCGGCGACCGCCGTGGAGGTCGGCGGGGAGGGGGCGCTGAGGTCGCTGACGGTCGGCTGCGCTCGCACCCTCGCGCAGGCCTGGGCGGCGGGCCACTGCACCGTCGACCCCGCGGACGCCGCGCTGCTCGCGCTGGGGATGCGCGACAAGCTCGCCCGGGACCAGGTGATGACACTCGTGCTCGACCACCAGCCGGAGGTCCTGGTCGGGCTCTTCACGGCGGTCGCGCAGCTGGTCGACGACCCCGAGGCCGCCCCGGTCTGCACCGTGCTGGCGTGGGCGGCCTACGCCGACGGCGGGGGAGCGCTGGCCGCCGCGGCCGCCGAGCGGGCGCTGCGGGCCGAGCCGGGGTACGCGATGGCCGAGCTGGTCCTCGAGGGGCTCGCCGGCATGGTGCCGCCCAGCGCGATCCGGGAGGTCGCGGCCGACGTCCGCGCGGGGCTCGAGCGGCGGACCGACGGCCGTTCCTGAAGTGCTACCGTGTAGCACATGGAGCGGATCGGGGTCCGTGAGCTGCGGCAGCACGCCAGCCGCTTCCTGGCCCGGGTCGCCCGCGGCGAGGCGTTCGAGGTGACCGACCGCGGGCGCCCGGTGGCACGGCTGGTGCCGGTCGAGCCCGACCCGTGGGCCGACCTGCTGCGCTCCGGTGCCCTTCGCGAGCCGGGGTCGCACGGCGACCTGCTCGACCTCCGGGCGCTCGACCTGGGCGTGGACGCCTCGGCCGAGCTCGGGCGCCTCCGGGACGAACGGTGACCGTCTACCTCGACTCCTCGGCACTGGTGAAGCTGGTCGCCAAGGAGGCCGAGACCACCGCGCTGCGGCGCTACCTCTCCCGGCGTGCCGACGCCCCGCGGGTGACGAGCAGCCTCG
>DASTVO010000314.1:0-3730 GCA_035759075.1 Actinomycetes bacterium | reverse complement strand
ACGTGCTCATGGATCCGGCCGCGCCGGTGAAGTCGGCCGCGACCTAGAACTGCACGTTGTCCGACGTGACCGCCGCGATGACACCGAGGCCGGCCAGCAGGGCGACTGCTCCGCCCACGACCGCGGCTGCCACCACCAGGCCACGCAGGGCGGGGGAGAGCGGAGCCTGCCGGGCGCGCCAGCCGATGAGGGCGCCGACCGCCGACAGCACGACGCTCGGCCCGGCGTAGAACAGTGGCTGCGTGCGCGGGTTGAATCCGTCGGAGAAGAAGAAGCCGAGGAACTGGAAGAGCCCGGACGTCAGCATCGACGCGAGCACCAGGCCGGTGGCCGTGAACGCCTGCGCCTCCGGGGTCCAGACCGACCGGTCGGTCAGCTGCCGCAGCTCGTCGTCCCAGCCGCTGTCGGCCTCGTCGGCGTCCCCCATCGCGTCCATGCCAGGACCGTACTGCGTCGCCCCAAGGCTGCGTGGCAGGCTTGCCGAGTGCAGAACACCTCTGTCGAAGAGCTCGTGGCCACCTGGCTGACCCTGCCCGAGGTGGCGGAGCGGCTGGACGTACCGGTCTCCCGGGCCCGACAGCTCGTCGCCGAGAAGCAGGTGCTCGCGGTCCGCCGCGGGGAGAACAACGCGCTGATGGTGCCGGCCGACTTCGTGCAGGACGGCAAGGTGCTCAAGGGGCTGCCCGGGACCCTCACCCTGCTCGCCGACGCCCGGTTCACCGAGGACGAGGCGCTGCGGTGGCTGTACACGGACGACGACTCGCTCCCCGGCACGCCGGTCGAGGCGCTGGCCGCGAACCGTGGCACGGAGGTCAGACGGCGGGCGCAGGCATTGGGCTTCTGAGTGCGTCATCTCGCGTACGTCGGGATGCTCGCGTTCTGCTTCCTCGGCACGCTTCCGCTCGAGCTCTGGCTCGGGGTCCGGGTCTACCGGCAGACCCGTCGGCTGCTGCTCACCCTGCTGCCGGTCGCCGCGGTGTTCGTCGTCTGGGACCTCTACGCGATCGCGCAGGGTCACTGGGACTTCGACCCGGAGCAGACGCTCGGCGTGCTGCTCCCCGGCGGCGTCCCGGTCGAGGAGATGCTGTTCTTCCTGGTGATCCCGGCGTGCGCGGTGCTGTCGTTCGAGGCGGTCCGCCGCGTCAAGGGCTGGCCGGCGGGTGACGAGTGAGCTACACCGTGCTGGCGGTGACCGGCGTGGCCGTGGCGCTCGTGCTGGACCTCGCCGTGCTGCGCACGCGGGTCGTGACACGGCGGGCGTTCTGGACGTCGTACGCGATCGTGCTGTTCTTCCAGCTGCTGACGAACGGGTGGCTGACCGGCCGCGACATCGTCACCTACGCCGAGTCGCAGATCGTCGGCGTCCGGATCGTCTTCGCGCCGGTGGAGGACCTGCTGTTCGGGTTCTCGATGGTGGTCCAGACGATCGCGTGGTGGGTGTGGTTCGGGCGGCGCCTCAACGCGCGCGGCGGGCTCTGACCAGAGCGGGGACGGCCACCCGCAGCCGCCGGCTGACCGGGACGCTGACCCGGCGGTCGAGCACCTGGTGGTCGGCTCGCTCGACGGCGTCGAGGATGCCGCCGTAGAGCCGGAACGCGGTCTCGATGCAGTCCCGGCTGGTCGGGTGCAGCATCGCGATGCCGGGCCTCGCCTCGGCGTAGAGCCGCCGGTTGCGGTCGATCTCGAAGCGGAGCAGGTCGACGACGTGCGGCGGGGTCGGGCCGGGTGCGAGGTCGGCGCGGCTGACGCCGAAGCGGTCGAGGTCCTGCTGCGGCAGGTAGACCCGGCCGCGACGCAGGTCCTCGGCGACGTCGCGGATGAAGTTCGACAGCTGGAACGCCTCGCCCAGCACCCGGGCGTGCGCCGCGGCCCGGTCGTCGAGCGGCTCGAGGATCGGCACCATCTGCAGGCCGATGACCGCGGCCGAGCCGTACATGTAGCGCTCGAGGTCGGCGTAGGTGTCGTAGCCGGTGACGGTGATGTCCATCCGCATCGACTCGAGGAACGCCTCGAACGTGTGCGAGGGGATGTCCCAGGTGTGCGCGGTGTGGATGGCCGCACGGCTGACCGGGTCGCTGCTGTCGCCGGCCGCGAGGTCCTTGAGGAACCGGTCGCCCCAGTCGACGAGCGCGTCGGGGTCGGGGGAGTCGAGGTCGTCGACGAGCTCGTCCGCGTACCGCGCGAAGCCGTAGAGGGCATGGACGTGCGGCCGCTTGTGCGGAGGGAGCA
Source organism: Actinomycetes bacterium (assembly GCA_035759075.1). GTDB lineage: Bacteria > Actinomycetota > Actinomycetes > JACCUZ01 > JACCUZ01 > DASTVO01. The sequence continues at coordinate 1,501 of DASTVO010000314.1, read as the reverse complement.
GCAGGGTGGAGAGGTAGTAGGTCCGGCCGTGGCTGGAGTTGAGCCGGCGGCACTGCTCGTACGCGTCCCGCAGCGACGGCTCCCGGATCCCGGCCGCGTCCAGCTCCCGCCGGCTCATCGGCCCACCCCGTACCACGGCTGCTGATCGCAACCAGGCCACGCAATCGGGTACCGAAGGCCGCACCGGAGGCCCGGGTCGTGCGCTCGGCAGTCGCCGCTCGGTCGATCCACCCACCCGATGTGTGGGCGGGTGGCGATCTTCGGCGGTCGTACCCAGCACCTGGTCGTCCACAGATAGCGGACGGGGCCAGAACTCGCCCCAGCCGGCGGCCCAGGCTCACGAGGGTGGAACCGGTCTCGGCCCTGGAGGTGTGCGGCGGCGCCGCGTCGTGGCGTCGGCTGCGACGGCTCGGCGTGACCTGGTACTCCGTCTGGTGCGCGGTGCTTGCCGGAGAGGTGTTGCGGCTGCGGCGAGGAGCGTACGGGCTGAAGGGCGCTGACCCAGCACGGCTGTCGACCGTGGCGCTCGGAGGTGTGCTGTCCTGCACGACCGCGGCTCGGGTCCTGGGGCTGCCGGTGCTCGTGGACCGTGGCGTGCACGTGACTGTCCCCCGCGCCTGGGGTCACGCGAGGGCTGTCGGGGTCAGGGTCCATCGTCGTGACCTTGGGCAGGACGAGCACGACGGTGTCTGCACGTCGCTGCTCAGGACCGCGGTGGACTGCGCTCGTGAGCTGCCGCTGCGGGAGGCGGTGGTGGTCTGCGATGCCGCGCTGCGGGCCGGCCTGGCGCGGGAGGATCTCTGCCGCGTCGCCGACGCGGCGCGCGGACCGGGCTCGGCGGCCCTGAGGCGGGTCGCTGCGGCCATCGACGCCAGCGCGGAGTCGCCGATCGAGTCGTGTCTTCGACTCCTTGCTGTCGGCCTCGCCCACGTGCAGCCGCAGGTGTGGATCGACGGGGTGGGTCGTGTGGACCTCCTGCTCGACGGCTGGCTGGTTCTCGAGGCCGACGGCTACGCCCACCACTCGACGCGGGCGCACTACCGGGAGGACCGGCGACGCAACAACGCCCTGGCTGAGCGGGGCTATGTGGTCCTGCGCTTCAGCTACGAGGATGTGGTGCACCACCCGGAGGCCGTCGTGGCCGTCATCACCCGCGTCCTCCAGCGGCGTCGACTCGCCGCCTGATCGCAACCAGCCCACACAATCGCCGGGTTCTGAGGGTCGCGACGGGCTTGCTGCGTCGCGAACCGAGGCTGCTGAGCTGCCATTGTGTGGCCGGGTTGCGATCACTGGTCGGGTCGGCCGCCGGGTCACAATCTCCGGCGAGGTCGGGTCGACAGGTGACATCGACTCAGTGCCAGGCGCGGGAGCGGTAGGACGGGTCCGGCCCCAGGATGCGCTCGGCGGCCAGCCGACCGGAGATCAGCACCATCGGCACCCCGACCCCCGGCTGCGTCCCGGACCCGGAGAACACGACGTTCTCGCCCCACAGGTTCCGCGG
>DASTVO010000313.1:0-2149 GCA_035759075.1 Actinomycetes bacterium | reverse complement strand
CTGCGTCTGCGGCGCCGAGGCGCTCGACGTCGACACGAAGAAGCGCCGCATGACCGTCGGCGGCACGGTCGTCGAGGAGGGCGACGTCATCTCGATCGACGGCACCTCCGGCAAGGTCTACCTCGGCGAGATGCCGGTCGTGCCCTCGCCCGTGGTCGAGTACTTCGAGGGCGAGCTCGACCCCGAGGCCGACGACGCCGACGAGCTCGTGCGGGCCGTGCACCGGATGATGAGCCACGCCGACGACAGGCGCCGGCTCGGCGTGCGCGCCAACTCCGACACCCCCGAGGACTCCGAGCGGGCCCGGCGTTTCGGCGCCGAGGGCATCGGGCTGTGCCGCACCGAGCACATGTTCCTCGGCGACCGGCGCCGGCACGTGGAGCGGCTGATCCTCGCCGACAACGACACCGAGCGCGAGGAGGCGCTGGAGGCGCTGCAGCCGCTTCAGCGCGAGGACTTCGTCGGCATCTTCGCGGCGATGGACGGGCTGCCGGTCACCATCCGGCTGCTCGACCCGCCGCTGCACGAGTTCCTCCCCGACATCACCGAGCTCTCCGTGCGGGTCGCGGTGGCCGAGTCCCGGGGCGAGGAGCACGAGAACGAGCTCCGGCTGCTGCAGGCGGTGCACCGGCTGCACGAGCAGAACCCGATGCTTGGGCTGCGCGGCGTTCGCCTCGGGATCGTCGTGCCGGGCCTCTTCGCGATGCAGGTACGGGCCATCCTGGAGGCGGCCGCCGAACGCAAGAAGGCCGGCGGCGACCCCCGCGTCGAGATCATGATCCCGCTGGTGGACGCCGTGCAGGAGCTCGAGCTCGTGCGCGAGGAGGCGGAGCGGATCGCGGCGGAGGTCTGCGAGCGCGAGGGCATCACCATCGACCACCTGATCGGCACGATGATCGAGCTGCCGCGCGCGGCGCTGACCGCAGGGCAGATCGCCGAGGCCGCCGACTTCTTCTCCTTCGGCACGAACGACCTGACCCAGACCACCTGGGGCTTCTCTCGCGACGACGTGGAGGCGGCGTTCTTCTCCGCGTACCTGGAGAAGGGGATCTTCGGGGTCTCGCCGTTCGAGTCGCTGGACGTCGACGGGGTGGGCGAGCTGGTCCGGATCGGCTGCGAGCAGGGCCGCAGGACCCGGCCCGACCTCAAGCTCGGGGTGTGCGGCGAGCACGGCGGCGACCCCGATTCGGTGCACTTCTTCCACGACGTCGGCCTGGACTACGTGTCCTGCTCGCCGTTCCGCGTGCCGGTGGCCCGGCTCGAGGCCGGCCGGGCGTCGGTCGTGAGCGACGGGAGCGACAGCCGGTGACCGCCGGGTGATCCTGCTCCGCCTTGCCGTCAAGACCCTGGCGGCTCTGCTCACCCTTGCCCTGCTGGTGCTCGTGGGGACCGCCGGCCTGGTGTGGTGGACCGCGCGCGGGGACGACCGGCGGACGTCGGACGCGATCGTCGTCCTCGGCGCCTCACAGTTCGACGGTCGGCCGTCGTCGGTGTTCACCGCGCGGCTCGTCCACGCCCGCAACCTGTGGCGCGACGACGTGGCGCCGCGCATCATCACCGTCGGAGGCAACCGGGAAGGAGACCGGTTCACCGAGGCGGAGGCCGGCAAGAAGTGGCTCGTCCAGCACGGTGTGCCGGCCGGGCGGGTCGTGGCGGTGGGGACCGGAGGCGACACCCTGAGCAGCGTCACCGCCGTCCAGCGGCGCATGCAGCGCAGTCGGTGGACGACCGCGGTGATCGTGACCGACCCCTGGCACGCGCTGCGGACCGGCTCGATGGCGGGCGACCGCGGCATCGACGCGGTGCTCTCGCCGACGCGGCGAGGCCCGGCGGTGCGGACCCGGCAGACCGAGATCCGTTACATCGGCCGCGAGACGCTCGCCTATCTCTACTGGAAGGCGTTCCACCGCAGCGCCGACAACGGACCCAGCGCGGTATGAGCCCCCGCGGGACGGCCGACGAGCAGCGGTGGGTGGCGGAGCCGGCGAAACGGTCGGGCCGCACCGCTTACGAGCGCGACCGCGCCCGCGTCCTGCACTCGTCGGCGCTGCGCCGGCTCGCCGGCAAGACACAGGTCGTGGTGCCCGGGGAGAGCGACTTCCCCCGGACCCGGCTGACGCACTCCCTGGAGTGCGCCCAGATCGGCCGC
>DASTVO010000312.1:0-5057 GCA_035759075.1 Actinomycetes bacterium | reverse complement strand
CCTTCGTCTACCTGAAGCTGCGCAAGCAGCTCTACAACTGGGGTACCAGATGACCGTCCCGCAAGACGTCTTCGAGTCCGGCCCGGACGCGATGGCCGAGAGCGCCCGCAACCACCTGTGGATGCACTTCACCCGCATGTCTGCCTACCAGCAGGGCCACGTGCCGGTCATCGTCCGCGGCGAAGGTCCCTACATCTGGGACGACCAGGGCCGGCGCTACCTCGACGGCCTGGCCGGCCTCTTCGTGGTCCAGGTGGGCCACGGGCGCACGGAGCTCGCCGAGGCCGCCGCCAAGCAGGCCAGCGAGCTGGCGTTCTTCCCGCTGTGGTCATACGCGCACCCGAAGGCCGTCGAGCTGGCTGAGCGGCTCGCCTTCCTCGCGCCGGGCGATCTCAACCGCGTGTTCTTCACGACCGGCGGCGGCGAGGCGGTCGAAAGTGCCTGGAAGGTCGCCAAGCAGTACTTCAAGCTCACCGGCAAGCCGATGAAGCACAAGGTGATCAGCCGCAACGTCGCCTACCACGGCACCCCGCAGGGCGCGCTGTCCATCACCGGCATCCCGGCCGCCAAGGCGATGTTCGAGCCGCTGGTCCCCGGTGCGCACAAGGTGCCGAACACGAACTTCTACCGGGCCCCCGAGCACGGCGACGACCTCGAGGCCTTCGGCCGCTGGGCAGCCGACCGGATCGAGGAGGCCATCGAGTTCGAGGGGCCGGAGACGGTCGCCGCGGTCTTCCTCGAGCCGGTGCAGAACAGCGGTGGCTGCTTCCCGCCGCCGCCCGGCTACTTCCAGCGGGTACGGGAGATCTGCGACCGCCACGACGTGCTGCTCGTCTCCGACGAGGTCATCTGCGCCTTCGGCCGGCTCGGGCACTACTTCGGCGCCGACCGGTTCGGCTACCAGCCCGACATCATCACCTGCGCCAAGGGCATGACCTCGGGCTACTCCCCGATCGGCGCGATGATCGCGACCGACCGCATCATGGAGCCGTTCCTGCAGGGCAACAACAGCTTCGCCCACGGGTACACGTTCGGTGGCCACCCGGTGTCGGCGGCCGTGGCGCTGGCCAACCTCGACATCTTCGAGCGGGAGAAGCTGAACCAGCACGTGCAGGACACTGCAGACGACTTCCGCGCCACCCTCGCGAAGCTCACCGACCTGCCGATCGTGGGCGACGTCCGCGGCGACGGGTTCTTCTACGGGATCGAGATGGTCAAGGACAAGGCCACCCGGGAGACCTTCGACGACGACGAGTCGGAGCGGCTGCTGCGCGGCTTCCTGTCCAAGGCACTGTTCGACGCCGGGCTGTACTGCCGGGCGGACGACCGTGGCGACCCGGTCATCCAGCTGTCCCCGCCGCTGGTCTGCGACCAGTCGCACTTCGACGAGATGGAGCAGATCCTGCGTTCCGTGCTGACCGAGGCATGGACCAGGCTCTGAGCGAGCGCACCCGCGTCCGGCGGCTGCCGGAGAAGCAGGTCACCGACCGCGCCGTCCTCGACGCGGTCCTCGACGTCGGCCGGGTCGCCCACGTCGTGGTGCAGGGCCAAGACGGCCAGCCGTACGTGGTCCCCGTCGGCTACGCGCGCCACGGCGACACGGTGCTCATCCACGGCTCGACGGGCAGCAGGCTCTTCACCTCGCTGGCGGCGGGCACGCCCACGTGCCTGACGGTGACCCTGCTCGACGGTCTCGTCGTGGCCCGCTCCGTGTTCGAGTCGTCCATGCACTACCGGTGCGCCATGGTCCTCGGACGGGCGACGCCGCTCGAGGGCGAGGACAAGCTGCGCGCGCTCGAGCGCGTCACCGACCACCTGCTGCCGGGCCGGTGGGCCGAGGCCCGCCGGCCCAACCGCAAGGAGCTGGCGGCCACGCTCGTCCTGTCGCTGCCGCTGGACGAGTGGTCTGTGAAGGTCAGCGACGGACCCCCGCAGGACGAGCCCGAGGACCTCGGGCTGCCGTTGTGGGCCGGGGTGGTGCCGCTGCACGAGCGCCTCGGCACACCGGTCCCGGCGCCGGACCTGCGCGGTGACCCGCCCGTCCCCGCGTACGTCGCGTCGTGGGTCCGATGACCTCGGTCACGGCCGACCCGCGCACGCTGTCCCTCTGGCACGACACGTCGGACGACGACTGGGCCCCGCGGGCACCGCTCGGCGGCGACCGGGACGCCGACGTGGCGGTCGTCGGCGCGGGATACACCGGGCTCTGGACGGCCTACTACCTCCTCCGCGCGGACCCTTCGCTGCGCGTCGTGGTCCTCGAGCGCGAGGTCGCCGGGTTCGGCGCGAGCGGGCGCAACGGCGGCTGGTGCTCGGCGCTCTTTCCCGCGTCGCTGGGGTGGCTGGCCCGCCGCTACGGCCGGCCGGCCGCCATCGCGCAGTACCGCGCGATGCAGGCGACCGTCGACGAGGTGGGCGCCGTGGCCGCCCGCGAAGGCATCGACTGCCACTGGCACAAGGGCGGGAACATCGCGGTGGCGCGGACCCCGGTGCAGCTCCGCAGGGCCGCCGACGAGGTGGCGGAGGCCCGGCGTTGGGGCTTCGGCGAGGCCGACGTGACGCTGCTGGACGCCACGGAGGCACGGGCGCGGTGCGGTGCGACCAGCGTGCTCGGGGCGACGTACACCCCGCACTGCGCAGCGATCCACCCGGCCAGGCTGGTACGCGGGCTGGCTCGCACGGTCGAGCGGCTCGGTGGCGTGCTGCACGAGACGACGACCGCGACCCGGATCGCGCCCGGCCTCGTCGACACCGACCGCGGCCGCGTACGCGCCGAGGTGGTCGTCCGCGCCACCGAGGCCTACACCGCGGCCCTGCCCGGCCTCCGCCGGATGCTGGCCCCCGTCTACTCGCTGATGATCGCGACCGAGCCGCTGCCCGAGAGCGCGTGGGAACGGATCGGTCTGCGGCACCGGGAGACGTTCGCGGACCACCGGCACCTGGTCGTCTACGGCCAGCGCACCGCCGACGGCCGGCTGGCGTTCGGCGGGCGCGGTGCGCCCTACCACTACGGGTCCCGGGTCCGGCCGGAGTACGACCGCGACCAGCACACCTTCGAGGCGATCCGCAGGGTGCTCGTCGAGCTCCTCCCCGAGGCGCGGGACGCCGCCGTCACGCACACCTGGGGCGGGCCGGTGGGGATCGCCCGCGACTGGTGTGCCTCGGTGGGGCTCGACCGGACGACCGGGCTCGCATGGGCGGGCGGATACGTCGGCGACGGGGTGTCGACGACGAACCTCGCCGGGCGCACGCTGGCCGACCTCGTGCTCGGCCGGGACACGGACCTCACCGCGCTCCCTTGGGTCGGGCACCGCTCGCCGCGCTGGGAGCCCGAGCCGTTGCGCTGGCTGGGTGTCAGCGCATCGCTCGCGGCGATGACGACGGCCGACGGGGTCGAGCTGCGCACAGGGCGCCCGGCGCGCCGCGCGGAGCTGTTCAACCGCCTGCTCGGTCACTGACCTCGCGGGCTGCGAGGATGGTCGCGATGACCTACCGCGTCTGCTTCGTGTGCACCGGCAACATCTGCCGCTCCCCCATGGCCGAGACGGTGATGCGGCAGCTCGTGCACGAGGCCGGCCTGGCCGGACGCGTCGAGGTGGACTCCGCGGGCACCGACGGCTGGCACGTGGGCGACGGCGCCGACCACCGGGCGCTGAGCACGCTGGACGCCGCCGGCTACGACGGGAGCGGCCACCGCGCGCGAGTCTTCGACCGGCGGTGGCTCGCCGAGCGCGACCTCGTGGTGGCGCTGGACCGCGGGCACCTGCGCGAGCTGCGGATGCTCGCCACCGACCCAGCGGAGCGGCAGAAGGTGGTGCTGCTGGGAGAGTTCGCGGAGGGTCCGGTCGCCGACGTCGCGGACCCGTACTACGGCGGCGCCGCCGAGTTCCGGACCGTGCTGGCCCAGGTCGAGAGGGCCTGCCGCGGCCTCCTCGACCACCTGGTGGACCGGGGCCTGGTCCGTGCCGCCACCGGCTGAGCGGGTCTTCTCCAAGACCCGTGACCACGCGCCGCCGGGCTTCTTCGCGGCCGAGGCGGCGGGGCTCGCCTGGCTCGGCGAGGCGCGCGCCGCCGGCGGCGTGGCGGTCGCCGACGTCCTCGAGGTCCGGCCGGGTCGCATCGACCTGGTGCGGGTCGCCGAGGTCGACGCGTCCCCCGGGTCGGCCGAGGACCTGGGCCGCCGGCTCGCGAGGACCCACCGGGCGGGGGCACCGCACCACGGGAGCCCGCCGGCAGGGTGGTCAGGCGACGGCTGGATCGCCACGCTGCGGCTGCCGCACGCCGCCGCGGCCGGCGGCGGGTGGGGCGCGTTCTACGCCGCGTACCGAGTGGAGCCGTTTGCTCGGGCTGCGGGCCTCGGCGACGAGCCCTCCCTCCGCCGCCTGTGCGACCGGCTGGCTGCCGAGGACGAGGACCTGGTGGGTCCGGCCGAGCAACCGGCCCGGCTGCACGGGGACCTGTGGGCGGGCAACGTGCTGTGGTCCCCTGACGGGGCGGTCCTGGTCGACCCGGCGGCCCACGGCGGGCACCGCGAGACCGACCTCGCGATGCTGGCGCTGTTCGGGCTGGCCCACCTGGACCGCGTCCTCGCCGCGTACGACGAGACGGACCCGCTGCCGGCCGGGTGGCGCGACCGGGTGCCGCTGCACCAGGTGCACCCGCTGCTCGTGCACGCGGCGCTCTTCGGTGGCGGCTACGGGTCCCAGGCCGTGTCGGCGGCAGGGCGGTACGCCTGACTCGTCCCGCACGCCCGGATGCTCCTCGTTGCGCGGCGAGCCAGCGGGCCCGACAGTTGCGGTGAGGTGAGGCTGATGGTCGAGGCCGCGGGCACGCGGGTGGGTGCGGCGCAGCCGGCCGGGCTGGCGGTCGTGCTGGTGGGCTCGTCCGTCGCGGTCGCGCTCGGGGTGTACGCGGGGGTGCACACGCCCGCCGGCCGGCCGTTCGAGACCTTCGGCTTCAGCGGGATGCTGCAGATGAAGTCCTGGCTCGCCAGCGCCGCCGCCCTGCTGCTGGTCGTCCAGCTGACGACCGCGCTGTGGATGTGGGGGCGGCTCCCC
>DASTVO010000311.1:0-12376 GCA_035759075.1 Actinomycetes bacterium | reverse complement strand
GGCTGTGGCGGATGCCGCTGGTGGAGGACTACCGCGCCGCGATGGACTCCCAGCTGGCCGACCTGTCGAACGTCTCCCGCGACCCGAGCATCTCCGGCGGGTCCATCACGGCGGCGCTGTTCCTGCGGGAGTTCGCCGGAGGCCGGCGCTGGGCGCACCTGGACATCGCCGGCCCGGCCCGGGCCGACCGTGACGAGCAGGAGGTCAGCAAGGGCGGGACGGGGTTCGGCGCCCGGCTGCTCCTGCGCTGGCTGGAGAGCCTGGCCTGAGCCGGCTCGCGGCCCGCAGCCCTAGTCGGCGTGCTTGACCGCGACGAGCAGCCCGTCGCCGGTCGCCAGCAGCGCGCTGGTCAGCCGCTCGTCCTCACGGACGGCCTTGCCGAGCTCGCGGATCGCGGTGGTGTCCTCGTCCCGCTGCGTCGGGTCGGCGACCCGGTCGTGCCAGAGCGCGTTGTCGAACGCCACCACGCCGCCCGGCCTCAGCAGCCTCATCGCCTGCTCGAGGTAGCCGGGGTACTCCACCTTGTCGGCGTCGCAGAACACGAGGTCGTAGGCGCCGTCCGTCAGCCGCGGCAGCACGTCGAGCGCCCGGCCGGAGATGAGGCGCACCCGGTTGGAGGGGATCCCGGCCTCGGTGAAGGTCTCCCGGGCGGCTCGATGGTGCTCGGGCTCGACGTCGATGGTGGTGAGAACGCCGTCCGGGCGCATGCCGCGCAGCAGCCACACCGACCCCACACCTGCGCCGGTGCCGATCTCGACGACGGCGCGGGCCCCGACGGCCGCGGCCAGCAGGCTCAGCGCGGCGCCGGCTCCCGGGAGGACGGGCACACAGCCGAGCTCGGTGCCCTTGGACCGGGCGGTCGCGAGGACCTCGTCCTCGGCCACGAACTCCTCGGCGTAGGTCCAGCTCGCCTGCAGGTTCCCGCTGATGTCGGCCTCCCGGGTGCATCCACGACGGCCCGGGCCATTGTCGGCGCCGGTGGCGGGAGCCTATCGGCCGGTCGGGCGACTGCGGTCACCCGCAGACGGCGCGCCCACGGCGGGGAACCCGGGGTGCGGCGGGGTCGTTCCCCACGGGAACAGGCCTGTGTGCATCCGGGTTCTCCCTGAGAGGAAGAAGAGGCACGATGAGTGCAGTCGCCCTCGTGGGCGCGCCCTGGAGGGGAGCAGCGATCGTGACCGACCGGCCCGGCACGGCCCCGGCCGCGGAGGCGGCGCTGCCGGAGTGGACGCCGCCGTCCTGGGACGAGGTGGTCCGGACCCACTCGGCCCGGGTCTACCGCTTGGCCTACCGGCTCACCGGGAACCCGCACGACGCCGCGGACCTGACCCAGGACGTCTTCGTCCGGGTCTTCCGGTCGCTCTCGACCTACAGCCCGGGCACGTTCGAGGGCTGGCTGCACCGGATCACCACGAACCTGTTCCTCGACCAGGTCCGGCGCAAGCAGCGCATCCGTTTCGACGCGCTCGGGGACGACGCCGGCGACCGGCTGGCGACCCGCGAGCCCGGTCCCGCCCAGGTCTACGACGACAGCCATTTCGACGACGACGTGCAGCGGGCGCTTGACCAGCTGCCGCCGGACTTCCGTGCCGCCGTCGTGCTCTGTGACATCGAGGGACTCTCCTACGAGGAGATCGCGGCCACGCTCGACATCAAGCTCGGCACGGTCCGCAGCCGGATCCACCGCGGCCGGGCGCAGCTGCGCGCGGCCCTCGAGCACCGTGCCCCGGGCCGACGCCGCGCGTACGAGCCCGACGGAGCCGTCCCGTGACGCACCTGGGTGACCGCATCGCCGCCCTCGCCGACGGCGAGCTCGACCATCCGGCCCGCGACCGCGCGCTCGCGCACGTGGCGCACTGCGCCAGCTGCCGCCGCGAGCTCGAGGCACAGCGTGCCGTCAAGGAGACCCTGAGCGCTGCTCCGTCGCCGCTGCTGGCCACCACGACCCTGGACTCCCTGCGCGGTCTGGCCGACCTGGGCGGCCCGGTGCCGCCACGGGCGCGGACCATGCCGCAGGGGCCCCTCGTACCCGAGCTGCCCGCGCCCGGCCGCCGCCCGCGGGGCGCCCGACGGGACAGCCGGCGCCCGGGGGACCGGGTCCGCCGCCGCGCCGGCGTCATGACCGCGGGCGCGTTGTCGGTGGCCGGACTCGTGCTCGGCACCGCGTTCGTCGCGGGTGGTGCACAGTCCACCACCCCGGTCGCGCCGCCGGTCGCGGAGCTCTCCGTCGAGCACGGCCGCACGAGCACCGCCGTCACCGTCGGGGACCCGACGTCGGGGCTGATGACCAGCTTCGACCCCGCACTCACCACCCGGCGGTGAGACGGCTCGTCCCGCTGGTGGGGGTCACGGTCGTCCTCGGCTCCCTCACGCTGGTGGCCCTGCAGAGCCTGCCGGCCGACGAGCGCAGCCGCCGCGACGCCGCCGCCCGCCCCCGGGCCCTGCCGACGCCGCCGGCCGACGGCGAGGCGCTCCGGCTCGTCCGCCGCGCCGCGGCGGCACCGGCCACCGTGGCGTACGCCGGGACCCAGTACCTCGCGGCCTGGGAGTCCGGGCACACCACCAGCCACCTCCTGAAGGTCACGCACAGCCCGGCGACGGGGACGACCTGGCGGGCCACCGGGACGGCTGCGTCACCCGGCCACCAGGTGCACCAGCCGCCCGACTCCGTCTTGCCGTCGGTCGTGGGCGTCGGTGAGGTCGCGCTGCTGACCCGCCACTACGCGCTGACCGCCGGTGGCAGCGGCGAGGTGGCCGGCCGGGCGGCCGAGATCGTGGAGGCCCGGCGGCCGGCCGGCGCGACCGGGGCGGGCTCGGTGGCGGCCCGGTTCTGGCTGGACCGGGAGACCGGGCTGCTGCTGCGCCGCGAGGTCTACGACCGGACCGGGCGGGTGATCCGCGCCAGCGCGTACGTCGACCTCTCGGTGCGCCCCGCCTCGGACCCCCCGCGTGCCGACGGCCGGGACGACGACGGTGCCTGGCGGGACGCGCTGGACGCCTCCGCGGTGCGCCGGCTGCGTGACCACGGGTGGAGCTGCCCGGCATCACTTCCCGGCCCGCTGCCGCTGGTCGACGCCCGCCGGGGCGGCCGCTCCGGCGACATCGTCCAGTTCAGCTACGCCGACGGCATCGCGTCGGTGTCGGTCTTCCAGCAGCGCGGGCGGCTCGACCCGGCCGCCCTCGACGGCTTCCGGAGCGCGTCGCGCAACGGCCGCGACGTCTGGGTGCGCCCCGGGGTGCCGCGTCGCGTCGTCTGGTCGGACGGGGGCACGGTGTTCACCGTCGTCGCCGACGCGCCGCGGCGTACGGTGGACCGCGCAGTGGACGCGCTGCATGCTGCGGCCCCACGCGGGGGAGGGAACACTGTGGACCGCCTCGGTCGGGGACTGAATCGGGTCGCGTCCTGGTTCAACCCCTTCGAGTGACCTGTTCAGCGACACGACCCGGCAGGAGCCCGCGAGCATGACCGACGAGCAGCGCCGCCCCGACGACACGGTGGAGGGCGGCTCGCCCTGGTGGTCCGGTTCGCCCCGGGATGTGTGGACCACGCCGCCGGAGTCCCGGGAGAGCGTCGGCGTCGGGTGGCCGGACGAGCCGGTGACGGTGGCCACCGAGGAGGCTGCGCCGCCGCCTGACCCCTGGGCCCTGACCTCGACGGACACCCTGGGGAACGAGCCGCCGCCCACCCGACGCCCCCGCGCAGCGATGCTGGTGGCGCTCGCGGCCGTCACGGCACTGCTGGCCGGCGTGACCGGCGGTGCCGTCGGATTCCTGCTGGCGGACCGGGACGGCGGCCGGCTGACCGTGGACGGCGCAAGCCTCGGCTCGGCACCGGCCCGCAGCCTGGACCGTCCGGCCGGCAGCATCCCCGGCGTGGCGGCGGCGGTGCTGCCGAGCGTCGTGCAGATCAAGGTGGAGACGAACGGCGGGGGCGCCACCGGCTCCGGCTTCGTCGTCGACGACGAGGGTCTGGTCGTGACCAACAACCATGTCGTCGACGCCGCGCGCGGTGACGTCACGCTCTCGTTCTCCGACGGGACGCAGGCGGACGCGTCGGTGGTCGGCACGTCGGCCAGCTACGACCTCGCGGTGCTGCGTGTCGACGCCCGGAACCTGCCGGCGCTGAGCCTCGGCAACTCCGACGCCGTCGTCGTCGGCGACCCGGTCATCGCCATCGGGTCGCCGCTGGGGCTGTCCGGGACCGTCACCAGCGGCATCATCAGCGCGAAGAACCGGCCGGTCACCGCCGGGTCGCAGCGCGGCAGCGACGACAGCGCCTACATCAACGCCATCCAGACCGACGCGGCGATCAACCCCGGCAACTCGGGTGGCCCGCTGGTCAACCTCGACGGCGAGGTGATCGGCGTGAACTCGGCGATCGCCACGGTCGGCGGGGCCTTCGGCGGGGAGAGCGGCAACATCGGGGTCGGGTTCGCGATCCCGATCAACCAGGTCCGGGTCACGGTGGAGCAGATCATCGAGACCGGGGAGGCGAAGTTCCCGATCATCGGTGCCAGCCTGGACGGCCGGTACGAGGGCGAGGGCGCGAAGATCGCCACCGAGTCTGCCGGCAACGGCACCCCGCCGATCGTGCCGGACGGGCCCGCGGACCAGGCCGGGCTGGAGCCCGGCGACGTGATCGTGGCCATCGACGGCGAGCCCGTGGAGGGCAGCTCGGAGCTGATCGTCGCGATCCGCAGCCGCAGCCCCGGCGACGTCGTCCGGCTCACCGTGCGCCGGGACGGCACCGAGCGAACCTACGAGGTCACCCTGGGGGCCACCGAAGGGTGACAGAATCGGTGCCGTGTTCGACATCGGCGCCGGCGAGTTCATCGCGCTGGCGATCCTCGCGCTGATCGTCCTCGGGCCGGAGAAACTGCCGCGCTACGCCGCCGAGGCGGCCCGGGTGCTGCGCCGGGTCCGGGAGATGGCCAACGACGCGCGGTCCGAGGTCCGCCGCGAGCTGGGGCCGGAGTTCGACGACATCTCGCTGCGCGACCTCAACCCGCGGTCGATGGTGCGCAAGCACCTGCTGGAGCCGGTCGACCTCGACTCGCTGGACGCCGACGGCCGGGACCGGTCGAAGCCGGCGGACCGCCGCGGACCGGGGTCGCCGCCGTCGTCGTCACCGTCGTCGCCGTCGTCGGCGCCGCCGCGCTACGACCCGGACGCCACCTAGCCGCACCTAGCCGGAGCGAGCCGCCCCGCGTACGCCATGATCCCTCTCACCGTGCTCAGAAACGCAGTCGACTGCCTTCCTGAGCACGGAAACCGTGATCATGCAGCCGTCAGCGGCCCGCGGGGGACAGGCCCAGCGACCGGCCGGCGAGGCCGCGGGCCCGGTGGCCGAGCCGCTCGGCGATGCCCGAGAGGGCCTGCGACGCCGGGGCGCTCGGGTCGTCGAGCACCAGCGGCCGGCCGTTGTCGCCGCCCTCGCGCAGCCGCATGTCCAGCGGGACCTCGCCGAGCAGCGGAACCGGGGCCCCGACCGAGCGGCTGAGCCCGTCGGCGACCGCCTGGCCGCCGCCGCGGCCGAAGACCTCGACGCGCTCGTCGCAGTGCGGGCACGGCAGGTAGGACATGTTCTCGACCACGCCGGCGATCTGCTGGTGGGTCTGCAGGGCGATGGTCCCGGCCCGCTCGGCGACCTCCGCCGCCGCCTGCTGCGGTGTGGTGACCACGAGCAGCTCGGCCGGCGGCACCAGCTGGGCGACCGAGATGGCGATGTCGCCGGTTCCGGGCGGCAGGTCCATGAGCAGCACGTCCAGGTCGCCCCAGAACACGTCGCCGAGGAACTGCTGCAGAGCCCGGTGCAGCATCGGGCCGCGCCAGACGACCGGGGCGTTGTTGGCCACGAACATGCCGATCGAGATGACCTTCACGTCGTGCGCCACCGGCGGCATGATCATGTCCTCGACCTGCGTCGGCCGGCCCTCGACACCGAGCATCCGGGGGACCGAGTGCCCGTAGATGTCGGCGTCCACGACCCCCACCGACAGCCCCGTCCGGGCCATGGCGGCAGCGAGGTTCACGGTGACGGACGACTTGCCGACGCCGCCCTTGCCGGAGGCCACCGCGTACACGCGGGTCAGCGAGCCGGGCTTCGCGAACGGGATCTCCCGCTCCACGACACCGGACTCCGCGCGCAGCCGCGACTGCAGCTCCTGGCGCTGGGTCGCGCTCATCACGTCCAGGTCGACCCGCACCCCGGTGACGCCGTCGAGCCCGCCGACGGCTGCCGTGACCCGCGAGGTGATCGTGTCCTTCATCGGGCAGCCGGCCACGGTCAGGTAGACCCCGACCGCGACCTCGCCGGCCGGGCTGATGTCGACCGACTTCACCATGCCCAGGTCGGTGATCGGCTTGCGGATCTCTGGGTCGTCGACCGTGGCCAGGGCAGCCTGGACCTGCTCGATGCTGGGGATGGGCATGTCCCGACTCTACGTCGTGCCCGGCTCAGTCCCGCGGGCTGACCCGGGCGACCTCCTCGAGCGTGGTGTCGCCGGCGAGTGCCTTGGCCAGCGCCGCGTCCCGCACGGTGCGCAGCCCGGTGGTGGCTGCCGCCACCGCCGCCTCCGACGGGTCAGCGGCGAGGGTCCGCCGAAGCTCCGTGCTCACGGGCAGCACCTCGAAGACACCGCTCCGGCCGCGGTACCCGGACTGGGCGCACTCGGGGCAGCCCGCCCCGCGGACCAGCCGGGCTCCCTCGAGGGTGGCGGGGTCGATCTGCCACGTCCGCAACGTCTCCTGGTCGGGGTCGTCGGGCACCGCGCACCCCCGGCAGGGCCGGCGCACCAGCCGCTGGGCGACCAGCGCGCTCAGCGACGACGCCAGCATGTAGGGCTCCACACCCATGTCGACGAGCCGCGTCATCGCGGCCACGGTGCTGTTGGTGTGCAGCGTCGTGAGCACCAGATGCCCGGTCATCGCTGCCCGCACCGCGAGCTCGGCGGTCTCGGTGTCGCGGACCTCGCCCACCAGGACCACGTCCGGGTCCTGCCGGAGCACCGCCCGCAGCCCGCGGGCGAAGGTGAGCCCGGCCCGCTCGTGCACCTGCACCTGCGTGATTCCCGGCACCTCGATCTCGACCGGGTCCTCGAGGGTGACGACGTTGCGCTCCGCCGTGTCGACCTCACCGAGCAGCGAGTACAGGGTGCTGGTCTTCCCGGAGCCGGTCGGCCCGGTCACCATGACCAGCCCCTGCGGCGCCGACACCGCCTGGCGCAGGTCGCTGAGCTGGGTGGAGCTGAGGCCGAGGGTCTGCAGGCTGGGCACCTGCTCCGGGCGGGTGAGCAGCCGGACGACCACCTTCTCCCCGTGCACCGACGGCAGCGTGCTCACCCGCGCGTCGACGGGGCGGCCGTCGACGTGGAAGCGGGTCCGCCCGTCCTGGGGCAGCCGTCGCTCGGAGATGTCCAGGCCCGACACGATCTTGATGCGGCTGGTGATGGAGCCGAGGGCGCTGCGGGGCAGCGTCATCACGTCCCGCAGCACGCCGTCCACCCGGTACCTGATCCGGACGTCCAGGCGCTGCGGCTCGACGTGGATGTCGCTGGCGTGCGCGCGGACCGCGTCCGCCAGCAACGTGGTGACGAGCCGCACGGTGGGGGCGTCGTCGACCGAGGCCGCGGGGTCGTCGTGCTCGAGCGGGGCCGCGGGTGCCTCGTCGAAGAACGTCGTCATGTCGGTCGAGCCCTCGGACAGCGACCAGGCGCGGACCAGGTGGTCGCGCACCTGCGACTCGGTCGCGACCTGCACGACCAGCTCGGTCGCGCCGGTGTGCAGGCGGACGTCGTCGAGGGCGACCACGTCGGTCGGGTCGCTGGCGGCCACGGTCACGCGCGTCCCGTCCTTGGACAGGACCAGCATCCCCATCCGCTGCGCGGCGCCCCTGGGGAGGAGGCGGGCAGCCTCCGGTGAGACGGGAACGCGGTTGAGGTTCACCAAGGTGAGGCCGAGCTGGTCGGCGAGCGCGTCCGCGATCTGCTGCTCGGACGCCAGGCCCAGGTCGACCATCACGTGACCCAGCCGACGGCGCGCGCCGATCACCGACCGCTGGACGGTCAGGGCCTCGCCGAGCTCGGCGTCGGTCACCACTCCGGCGGCCAGCAGGACCTCGCCCAGCCGGTCTCGGTCCCGGGCAGCGACTGACTCACTCACTCCTGGATGGTCGGCGTCCTGGGCTCCCGACTTCAGCGCTGGTCGTGACCCGTCGCGCCGGCTGCCTCGCCGCGGTCGCCGCGGTGGCCGCCGTCGTGGCGCTCGTCGAGCTCCTCGAGGAGCTGGCGGAGCTCGGAACGCAGGAAGTCGCGCGTCGCCACGTCTCCGACCGCCATCCGCAGTGACGCCAGCTCGCGGGTGAGGTAGTCGGTGTCGGCGATGTTGCGCTCGGCCATCGCGCGGTCCTGCTCGTACTGCACCCGGTCGCGGTCGGCCTGCCTGTTCTGCGCCAGCAGGATCAGCGGCGCCGCGTACGACGCCTGCAGCGACAGCATCAGGGTCAGGAACACGAACGGGTAGTCGTCGAAGATCAGGGTCTCGGCGACGACGTTCCAGATCAGCCACACGGTGACGAACACCGTCATGTAGACGAGGAAGCGCCCGGTGCCGATGAACCGCGCGATGCGCTCGCTCAGCCGGCCGAAGGCCTCCGGGTCGTACGTCGGGGTCGGCACGATCGCGCGCCGGTACTCGCGCGGCTGGTCGAGGCGTCGGGTGCGCCGCGGCTCACGCGTCATCGCGCACCTCTGGGGAGCCGTCGGGCGTCGCGTCCAGCCCCGGCCGGTTGCGGGCGCGCCAGTCGTCGGGCAGCAGGTGGTCGAGGACGTCGTCGACGGTCACCGCGCCGAGCAGGTGGTCGTTCTCGTCGACGACGGGGACGGCGACGAGGTTGTACGTGGCCAGGTGATGTGTCAGGACGGCGAGCGGCACGTCGGGGTGCACCGGCTCGATACTGCCGTCGACGACGCCGCTCACCAGGGCCGACGGCGGCTCGCGGAGCAGCCGCTGGATGTGCGCGATGCCGATGAACCGGCCGGTCGGGGTCTCCAGCGGCGGCCGGCACACGTAGACCTGGGCCGCGAGGGCGGGGGAGAGCTCGGGCAGCCGTACGCGGGCGAGGGCCTCGGCGACGGTGGCGTCCGGCGGGAGCACGACCGGCTCGGAGGTCATCATGCCGCCGGCCGTGTCGTCGGAGTAGGCCAGCAGCCGGCGCAGCGGAGCCGCCTCGTCGGGCTCCATCAGCTCGAGCAGCTTCTCGGCCTCGGCGGAGGGCAGCTCGGAGAGCAGGTCGGCCGCGTCGTCGGGCTGCATCGCCTCCAGGATGTCCGCCGCGCGCTCCTCCTCCAGCTTGCCCAGGATCTCGACCTGGTCCTCCTCCGGCAGCTCCTCGAGGACGTCGGCGAGCTTCTCGTCGTCCAACGCCGCCGCGACCTCGACCCGCCGCTTGGGTGTGAGCTCGTGCAGCACCGTCGCGAGGTCCGCGACGTTGAGCTTCTCGAACGTGGCGAGCAGGCTGGCCGCACCCTGTCCCTGCTCCTCGACCGCGAACCCGGTGACGTCACGCCACTCGACGGTCAGGGCCTCACCGCGGCGGCGCAGCCCCTTGCCGGGGCGCCGGACGAAGAGCCGGGTGACCGTCCAGTCGCGGGTGCGCTGCTGCTCGATGCCGACGTCCTCGACGACGACGGGCGAGCCGTCCTCGACCAGGCTGACCCGGCGGTCGAGCATCTCGCCCAGCACCAGGGTCTCGGTCTGCCGCTGCTGGAACCGGCGCATGTTCACCAGGCCGGTCGTGATGACCTGGCCGGCGTCGATCGAGGTGACCCGGGTCATCGGCAGGAAGATCCGGCGGCGGCCGGGCACCTCGACCACGAGGCCCAGCACCCGCGGCTCCTCGCGCCCCACGCGCAGGGTCACGACGACGTCGCGGACCCGGCCGACCTGGTCACCCAGCGGGTCGAAGAGCGGGGTGCCGGCCAGCCGCGCGATGAAGACCCTCGTCGGCGCGCCGCTCACGAGAAGCCAGGCTAGCGGCGCCGACGGGCCCGGCGGCCGATCACGAACGGGAGCGGCCCGCGCGTCGTGGCCGGCGAGCCCGGCGGCTCGGCCGCGTGCGACCGGTGCGACAGGTGACCGGGTCGCTCGATCATCCGCCCGGTCGGCTCCAGGCGGAGCACCCGCGACTCGCGGGCCCACCGTTGCGGCTGCGCCTCGCCGTCGGGCGGGTTGAGCCGCTTCGCATGGAGCTCGGTGACCACCGGGTCCCACGCGTCGTCCTCGGGACGGACGGTGGAGACCCGGGCGGCGAAGCAGACGATGCGACCCCCGGTGTCCTTGCTCCGGACGGTCACCTCCACCTCGTCGCCGTCGGCCACGTCGGGCAGGGTCTGTTCCAGCCCGCCGCCGACCACGTGCACCGCGCCGTCGACGAACACGTGCCAGGCGGCGACGGAGTGGGACCCGCCGCTGGGTCTCAACCACACGAGCGAGGACTTGCGGCAGGTCTCCTCGACGAGGGCCCGGGCCAGCGCGGCGTCGCGGTCTCCCGTCACGAACCCGAGGGTGCCACAGGTGCCCGGCTCGTCGGCAGGAACAATGCGCGCGTGGTGTCCGACGGGGTGGGGGCGCGCCCGGGGGTGGTCGACCGGCCGCCGCGGGCCGACGTGCTGCTGATGACGGTCGGCGTGGTCGCGGTCTCGACATCCGGCCCGCTGATGGCGGCCGTCGCCGCACCCGCCCTCGCCGTGGCGATGTGGCGCAACGTGCTCGGCGTGGCGGCGATCGCGCCGTTCGCGGCGGTGACCCGGCTCGGCGAGCTGCGCGCGCTCAGCGCGCGGGAGCTGCGGTGGGCGCTCGCGGCGGGTCTGCTGCTGGCTGCGCACTTCGCGACCTGGGTGCCCAGCCTGCGCTTCACGTCGGTGGCGTCGGCGACCGCGATCGTGGCCACGCAGCCCGTCTGGGTCGCGCTCATCGCCCGGGCGACCGGGCACGACGTGCCGCGCCGCACCTGGGTCGGCATCACGCTGTCGATCGTCGCGGTCGTGGTTCTCACGGGTGTCGACTTCTCCCTGGAGCCGCGGGCACTGGTCGGTGACCTGCTCGCGCTGCTCGGCGGAGTCTTCGCAGCCTTCTACACGGTGGCCGGGGCAGAGGTGCGGCGCACGGTGAGCACAACGACGTACACCTCGATCTGCTACTCGACGGCGGGCGTCGTGCTGCTCGTCGCCTGCCTGGTCGGACGCGTCGACCTGTGGGGCTACGACAGCACGGTCTGGGTGCAGCTGCTGGCGCTCACCCTCGGGGCGCAGCTGCTCGGGCACTCGGTGTTCAACCTGGTGCTGCGCACCACGAGCCCGACCGTGGTGTCGCTGGCACTGCTGCTGGAGATCCCGGGTGCCGCGGTCATCGCGGCGGCCGCGCTCGGACAGGTTCCGCCGCTGGCGGCGCTGCCGGCCGCGCTGCTGCTGCTCCTGGGGCTCGGCATCGTCGTGTACGAGCGGCCGCCGGACGTGCAGCCCGCCATCCCGGCGGAGTGACCGAGCCCCTACCCACCCGCGCCCCGCCCCCGCGGTTCGGCGACGTTGCGCACCGACACGCCGGGAGACACGCCGATGGATGCGTGCGGAACGTCGCCCAACGCCGTACGCGGGGAGGGTGCCGGGTCCGCCAGGACGGGCCGATCGCGCCGGTCTCCGCCGTCGGTAGCCTGGCGCGCCATGACGGAGACCCCCACCCTGCGATCCCGCCGCTCCTGCCTCGCCGTGCCGGGCAGCAACACGAAGATGCTCGGCAAGGCGCAGGGGCTGCCGGCAGACCAGGTGTTCCTCGACCTGGAGGACTCCGTCTCCCCGCTGGCCAAGGTGGACGCCCGCGCCAACATCGTCTCGGCGCTGACCGAGGGCGACTGGGTGGGCAAGACGCGGGTCGTCCGCGTGAACGACTGGACGACGCAGTGGACGTACGGCGACGTCATCGCCGTGGTCGAGGGGGCCGGCGCGCACCTGGACTGCGTGATGCTGCCGAAGGTGCAGACCGCGTCGCAGGTCGAGGCGCTGGACCTGCTGCTCACGCAGCTGGAGAAGACTCTCGGTCTCGAGGTCGGGCGGATCGGCATCGAGGCGCAGATCGAGAACGCCAAGGGGCTTGTCGAGGTCGACGCGATCGCCGCTGCCTCCCCTCGGGTGGAGACCATCATCTTCGGCCCGGCCGACTTCATGGCCTCGATCAACATGAAGTCGCTCGTGGTGGGCGAGCAGCCGCCCGGCTACGACGTCGGCGACGCCTACCACTACATCCTGATGCGGATCCTGATGGCCGCGCGCACCCACGACCTGCAGGCGATCGACGGCCCCTACCTGCAGATCAAGGACGTCGA
>DASTVO010000310.1:0-5921 GCA_035759075.1 Actinomycetes bacterium | reverse complement strand
CCGCGTACGCCCACCTCGAGCCCCAGCCGTCCTCGCTGCGCGAGAGCGAGGCCGACGTGGCGCGGGACCTCCGCGAGCACGGCGGTCTGGTGGTCCGTGAGCTGGACGGCGGGCGGCCGGGTCGGCTGCTGGCGGCGGCCCGGTTCTCCGAGCACGACGGCGGCTTCTGGCTGCGTCGGGTCGCGGTGGCCCCCGAGGTACGCCGCCACGGCCTGGCCGCGGACCTGGCCCTCGCGGCCGAGGAGGTCGCCCGTGCCCGTGGCTACACCGAGCTGCGGGTCGGCGTGCGCACGCCGCTGCGTGAGGTGGCCGACTACTGGCGGCGGCTGGGCTTCTCCGACACCGCCGAGCGTGCCTACTGGGTCGAGCTGGCACGCCCGCTCGAGGTGCGCCTCGACGTGCCGACCGCGGCGGACATGCACGCCCTGGGTCTCCGGCTGGCCACCGTGCTGCGGGCCGGTGACCTGGTCCTGCTGACCGGGGACCTCGGCGCCGGCAAGACCACGCTCACCCGTGGTCTCGGCGAGGGGCTCGGAGTGCGCGGGCAGGTGACGTCGCCGACCTTCGTCATCGCCCGGGTGCACCCGTCGCGCGGGGCCGGCCCGCCGCTGGTCCACGTCGACGCCTACCGGATCGGCGACCTGGCCGAGGTCGACGACCTCGACCTCGACGCCTCGATGGATGAGGCCGTGACGGTCGTCGAGTGGGGCGAGGGCAAGGTCGAGGGTCTCGCCGAGTCCCGGCTGGAGCTGCGGCTGCTGCGCGGGCACGACGACTCCGACGAGACGCGGACCGTGGTCGCCCGCGGCGTCGGTCACCGCTGGCTGGGCCTGGACCTTGCCGCGCTGCTGCGGGCCTGACGTCGTCTAGCCTCGTCGCCGTGCTGCTCGCCCTGGACTCGGCCACGCCGGCCGTCACGGTGGCCGTGGCCGACGGCGAGCGGGTGCTCGCCGAGCGGACCACGGTCGACCCCCGCCGGCACGGCGAGCTGGTCGCGCCGGCGGTCGCGGGCGTCCTCGCCGACGCCGGCATCGCGCGCACCGACCTGACCCGGATCGCCGTCGGTGTCGGGCCCGGCCCCTTCACCGGGCTGCGGGTCGGGCTGGTGACGGCGCGCACGCTCGGTGCCGTGCTCTCGATCCCGGTCGTCGGGGTCTGCACCCTCGACGTGCTGGCACTGGCGGCCGTCGACGCGCTCGGTGGGCCGGACGTGTTCCGGGTCGTCACCGACGCCCGCCGCCGCGAGGTGCACTGGGCCGAGTACGTCACCGACGGCGGCCTGCGCCGTGTCGACGGCCCGCACGTCGAGAAGCCGGCAACGGCCGCCTGGTCCGGGCCGTGCGTCGGTGCCGGGGCCGCGCTGTACGCCGAGGACTTCCCCGGGCACGCGGCCCCCGTGCACCCGTCCGCCGCCACGCTCGCGACGTGGGTCGCGCGCGGACTGCCGACCACCGCACCGGACCCGATGTACCTGCGGCGCCCGGACGCCGCCGAGCCGGGCGCCCGCAAGCCGGTCCTGTGAACGAGTCGCCAGGCGTCACGCTCCGGCGGATGCGGTGGTGGGACGTCGAGGCGGCGCACCGCATCGAGACCGACCTGTTCCCCGACCCCTGGTCGGTCGAGACGTTCTGGTCCGAGCTGGCCCACGTGCCGGTCACCCGGTACTACGTGGTCGCCGAGACCGGCGACGAGGTCGTCGGGTACGGGGGACTGGTGTCGAGCGGGCACCAGGCGGACGTGCAGACGGTCGCGGTGTCCCGCGGCCACCAGGGCAGCGGGCTGGGCCGGGTGCTGCTCGACGCGCTGATGACCGAGGCCGCCCGGCGCGGCGCCGGAGAGGTCCTGCTGGAGGTCCGGGCCGAGAACGTCGCCGCGCAGGCGCTCTACGCGCGCGCCGGGTTCGAACGGATCGCGGTCCGGCGTGGCTACTACCGGCCGGGGGGCACCGACGCGCTGGTGCTGCGGCGGCGGCTCTAACGTTGGCCGGGTGACCGCACGCATCGCCATCGCCACCGCCGCCGAGTTCCCCGACCTCGACGAGGACGGTCCGGTCCTGCTCGCAGCCCTGGCCGAGCGCGGGCTCGCGGCCGAGCCCGCGGTGTGGACCGACCCGGACGTCGACTGGTCCGCGTACGAGCTCGTCGCCGTCCGGTCGACCTGGGACTACCAGCACCAGCGCGACGACTTCGTCGCCTGGGCCCACCGGGTCGCCGCGGTGACGCGGCTGGTCAACCCGGCGCCGGTCATCGAGTGGAACACCGACAAGACCTACCTCCGGGACCTCGTCGGCGCCGGCCTCCCGGTCGTCCCGACCGACTGGAAGGTCCCCGGCGACGACTTCACGCCACCGACGCAGGGTGAGTACGTCGTCAAGCCGGCCGTGTCCGCCGGGTCGCGCGACACCAACCGCTACCGCGCGGGCGAGCACGACGAGCTGGCGGTCACCCACGTCCTCGAGCTGCTCGCCGCCGGCCGGACCGTGATGGTGCAGCCGTACCTGGACGCGGTGGACACCGCCGGGGAGACGGCGCTGCTGTTCTCTGGCGGCTCGTTCAGCCACGCGATCCGGAAGGGCCCGCTGCTCACCCCCGCCATGGAGCCCGTGGCCGGCGCCTACAAGGAGGAGCAGATCCAGCCCAGGGAACCCTCGGACGACGAGCGCGAGGTCGCGGAACTGGTCCTCGACGCGCTGGCCGACGTGTCGCCGGCCGGCCGCGAGGAGCTGGCCTACGCGCGGGTCGACCTTGTCCCGGGCCCCGACGGCAAGCCGACGCTGCTCGAGCTCGAGCTGACCGAGCCCTCGATGTTCCTCATCCACGACGCGGCCGACGGCGCGAAGGCCGCGGCCCGGCTCGCCGACGCCCTCGCCGCCGCCGGGTGAGACGCGGTGCCTGACCAGCCGTTGGTGCTCGGCATCGAGACCTCGTGCGACGAGACCGGTGTCGGCCTGGTGCGCGGCCACGCGCTGCTGGCCGACGCCGTGGCCAGCAGCGTGGAGGAGCACGCGCGCTTCGGCGGCGTGGTGCCGGAGGTCGCCAGCCGGGCGCACCTCGAGGCGATGGTCCCGACCGTCGAACGGGCCTGCTCGCAGGCCGGCGTCGCGCTCGCCGACGTCGACGCCGTCGCGGTGACCAGCGGGCCTGGCCTGACCGGCGCGCTGCTGGTCGGAGTGGCCGCGGCCAAGGCGCTGGCCATCGGGCTCGACGTCCCGCTCTACGGCGTGAACCACCTCGCCGCCCACGTCGCTGTCGACCAGCTCGAGCACGGCCCTCTGCCGGAGCCCTGCATGGCGCTGCTCGTCAGCGGCGGGCACTCCTCGCTGCTGAGGGTGGAGGACGTCACGTCGACCGTCACGCCGCTGGGGTCGACGATCGACGACGCGGCCGGGGAGGCCTTCGACAAGGTGGCCCGGGTCCTGGGTCTGCCCTTCCCCGGTGGTCCGCACATCGACCGGGTCGCGAAAGAGGGCGACACCGCGTACGTCGACTTCCCGCGCGGGCTCACCGGTGCACGCGACCTGCGCGAGCACCGCTACGACTTCTCCTTCTCCGGCCTCAAGACGGCGGTCGCTCGATGGGTCGAGGCCCGCCAGCGCGACGGTGAGGACGTGCCGGTCGCCGACGTCGCCGCCGCCTTCCAGGAGGCCGTCGTTGACGTCCTCACCCGCAAGGCGGTGATGGCCTGCACTGAGCAGGGCGTCGACCACCTGCTCATCGGCGGCGGCGTGGCCGCCAACTCCCGGTTGCGTGCAGTCGCCGCCGCCCGGTGCGAGGACGCCGGGATCCGGCTGCGGGTCCCGCGGCCCGGCCTGTGCACCGACAACGGCGCGATGGTCGCGGCACTCGGCGCCGAGCTGGCGGTACGCGGTGCCGCGGCGTCGGCCTTGGACCTGCCCGCGGACTCCTCGATGCCGGTCGACCTGGTCGTGGCCCGCTGAGCCACGCCGAGCGACCCTGTGGTCGCCCGGCGGTGCGGACACGAAAGACGACGCAACGACCGAACCGGCCGCGAGCTCGGGTCCGAGACGCGGTTGCGTCGCCCTTCGTGCTCGCCCGTGACAGGTCATCACGAGGCCGGCGGGGCATCCCGGACATACTGGCCGGGTGCTCGGCTGGCTGCTGCTCGTCGCGGCGGCCGTCCTGCTCGTCGGTGGCGCCGAGCTCTTCGTGGAGAACGCCGCCGGCGCGGCCCGGCGGCTCGGCGTCACGGTCATCGCGGTCGGCGTGCTGCTCGCCGGTGCCGAGCCCGAGGAGCTGCTCACGGCCGTCATCGCGGCCGTGCAGGACCGGCCCGGGCTCGCCGTCGGGGACGCGGTCGGCGCCAACGTCACGATGCTCACGGCCTGCCTCGGCCTGGCCGCCCTGGTACGGCCGCTGACGCTGGGCCGCCGGGTGCGCCAGTACGCCGCGCTCTCGGCCGTCGCCGGTGTGCTCGCGGTGGCGGTGCTGCTCGACGGAACGGTCAGTCGCACCGAGGGCGCGCTCCTGGTCCTGGCCTATGCCGGCCTCGTCGGGCTCGTGTGGTGGCGGGAGAAGGAGCCGCCCGCGCTCGGCGAGCTCGCCGAGGTCGCCGAGGAGCAGCCCGTGGCGCGGGCGCCGGCCACGGCACTGGTGCTCGCGCTGCTCGGCGTCGCGGTGATGCTCGTCGGCGGCGACCTCGCCGTGCGCGGCGCCGTCCGGGTCGTGGACAGCCTGGGCAGCACCGACTCCGCGGTCGGTCTGACCGTGCTGGCGCTGGCCACGACGGCGGAGATGTTCGCGCTGGTCCTGGCCGCCGCCCGGCACGCGGTCCCCGAGATCGCGGTCGCCGGAGTCGTCGGGTCGGCGGCCTACAACGCCACCGCGACCCTCGGGGCGGCCGCGGTGGCCCGGCCCCTGCTGGCCGAGGGCGTGCTGGCGGCCGCAGTCACCGCCGCCGCGCTGCCCCTCGGCATCCTGCTGCTGGCCCGCACCGCACGGCTCGGGCGCATCGCCGGCGCCGGGCTCTGCGCGGGCTATCTCGGCTACGTGGGGGTGGTGCTGTCCGGGTAGCCGTCCTAGCCTGCGAGCGTGACCGCCCCACGGGGCACGAGCGTCCGGCCCCTTCTCCTCGCCGTCGACGCCGACGCGGTCGGCCTCGACCGGACCGAGTCCGAGCTCCAGCGCAGCTTCGGCGGCGACTTCCGGGTACGCGGCGAGGTGAGCGCCTCGGACGCCGTGCGGGTGCTCGAGGCCGCGCGGGAGACCGGCTGCCGGGTCGCCGTGGTGCTCGTCGACCACGCGCTGAGCGACGAGGACCGCCGGTGGGTCCTGGACCGGGCACGGTCGCTGCATCCCGACGCCCGGCGCGCGCTGCTCGTCGAGTGGGGCGCCTGGGCGGACCGCGACGCGGCGCGCGCGATCCTCACCGCGATGGCGGTCGGGGACATCAGCTACTACGTCCTCAAGCCGTGGACGGCGCGGGACGAGCTGTTCCACCGGGTCGTCGCCGAGTTCGTGCAGGAGTGGTCGCGCAGCGACGTCTCCAACCTCCGCGAGGTCGTCGTGGTCGCGGACCGGCGAGCGCCCAGGGCGCACGCCGTGCGCAGCCTGCTGGCTCGCAACGGGGTGCCGAGCGTCTTCCGCGAGCGGGACCAGGAGTCCGCGGACGCCCGGCTGCGCGAGGTCGTCGACCGGCACCCGGACGCGGAGGTCCTGGTCTGGCTGCCGGCTCTGGGCGGGCGGGTGCTGACCGACCCGACCGACATCGAGGTCGTCGAGGCCTGGGGAGTGCCCACGACGCTCAGCGACGACCGCCGGGACTTCGACGTGCTCGTCGTCGGCGCGGGCCCGGCCGGCCTCGCGGCCGCCTGGACCCTCGCCAAGAAGCTCGGGGACAAGCTCGCCGATCACCAGATCATGGTGATCGAGAAGGGCAAAGCCGTCGGAGACCACATCCTCTCC
>DASTVO010000309.1:0-2608 GCA_035759075.1 Actinomycetes bacterium | reverse complement strand
AGCTGGGTGCGCCGCTCGTCGCCGAACTTGTCGACGATCTCGGCGAGCTCCTCGCTGACGATGTCGCGCTGGCGCTGCGGCGAGGCGAGGATCGCGTTGTACTCCTCGATCGCCCGCATCAGCTCCTCGTAGCGGTCGATGATCTCCTGCCGCTCCAGGGCCGCCAGCCGGCGCAGCTGCATGTTGAGGATCTCGACGGCCTGGATCTCGTCGATCTCCAGCAGCTGGATCAGGCCGTCCCGCGCGTCCTCCGCGGACGCGCTGGCGCGGATCAGCGCGATGACCTCGTCGATGCGGTCGAGCGCCTTGAGCAGGCCGCGCAGGATGTGCGCGCGCTCCTCGGCCTTGCGCAGGCGGTACTGCGTGCGCCGGACGATGACCTCGACCTGGTGGGTGACCCAGTGCCGCACGAACGCGTCGAGGGACAGCGTGCGCGGCACCCCGTCGACCAGGGCCAGCATGTTGCAGCCGAAGGTGTCCTGCAGCTGGGTGTGCTTGTACAGGTTGTTGCGCACGACGCTGGCAACTGCGTCGCGCTTGAGCACCACGACCAGCCGCATGCCGGTGCGCGCCGAGGAGTCGTCACGCAGGTCGGCGATCCCCTGCACCTTGCCGCTGTCGGCGAGCTCGGCGATCTTGCGCGCGAGCGCGTCCGGGTTGACCTGGTAGGGCAGCTCGGTGATGACCAGCACGGTCCGGCCGCGGGAGTCCTCCTCGACCTCGACGACGGCGCGCATGGTGACCGAGCCGCGGCCGGTGCGGTAGGCGTCCTGGATGCCCTGCGTCCCGACGATCAGGCCCTTGGTCGGGAAGTCCGGTCCTTTGATCCGCTCCAGCAGCGCCTCGAGCAGCTCCTCGTGCGAGGCCTCCGGGTGGTCCAGGTGCCACTGCACGCCGGCCGCGACCTCGCGCAGGTTGTGCGGCGGGATGTTGGTCGCCATGCCGACGGCGATCCCGCCGGAGCCGTTGACGAGCAGGTTGGGGAACCGCGACGGCAGCACCGACGGCTCCAGCTGCCGGCCGTCGTAGTTGGGCGCGAAGTCGACCGTGTCCTGGTCGATGTCGCGGACCATCTCCATGGCCAGCGGCGCCAGGCGGCACTCGGTGTAGCGCATGGCGGCCTGCCGGTCGTCACCCGGCGAGCCGAAGTTGCCCTGGCTCTGCACCAGCGGGTAGCGCAGCGACCACGGCTGGCCGAGCCGCACCAACGTGTCGTAGATGGCGGTGTCGCCGTGCGGGTGGTACTGGCCCATCACGTCACCGACGACGCGCGAGCACTTGGAGAAGCCGCGGTCGGGGCGGTAGCCGCCGTCGTACATCGCGTAGAGCACCCGGCGGTGCACCGGCTTGAGGCCGTCGCGCACGTCGGGCAGCGCGCGCTGCACGATGACGCTCATCGCGTAGTCGAGGTACGACCGCTGCATCTCCACCTGCAGGTCGACCGGCTCGATCCGTCCGCCGGGCGGGACGGGGGGACCGGGCGGGAGGTTGGTCTCGGTCACGGTCGAGAGCTCCTAGACGTACGTGGTGAGGTTGCGGCGGTCACGGCTGTCGCGATGCTGGAGCCGGCTAGATGTCGAGGAACCGGACGTCCTTGGCGTTGCGCTGGATGAACTTCCGGCGCGACTCGACGTCCTCGCCCATCAGCGTCGTGAACATCTCGTCGGCGCGGGCGGCGTCCTCCAGGGTGACCTGGAGCAGGATCCGGCGCTCCGGGTCCATCGTGGTCTCCCAGAGCTCGTCGTTGTTCATCTCGCCGAGGCCCTTGTAGCGCTGGATCGGCTCGTCCTTGAGCAGCTTCTTGCCCGCGGCGACCCCGGCCTCCTGCAGGGCCTCGCGCTCACGGTCGGAGTACGCGTACTCCGGCTCCGCCGGCCGCGCCCACTTCAGCTTGAACAGCGGCGGCTGCGCGAGGAAGACATAGCCCTGCTCCACGACCGGCCGCATGAACCGGAACAGCAGGGTGAGCAGAAGGGTGCGGATGTGCTGGCCGTCGACGTCGGCGTCGGCCATCAGCACCACCTTGTGGTAGCGCAGCCGGTTGAGGTCGAAGTCCTCGTGGATGCCGGTGCCCAGCGCCGAGATGATGGCCTGGACCTCGTTGTTCTGCAGGACTCGGTCGATGCGGGCCCGCTCGACGTTGAGGATCTTGCCGCGGATCGGCAGGATCGCCTGCACCCGCTGGTCGCGGCCCTGCTTTGCCGGGCCACCGGCCGAGTCACCCTCGACGATGAACAGCTCGCACTCGTCGGGGTTGGTGGACTGGCAGTCGGCGAGCTTGCCGGGCAGGCTCCCCCCGCCGAGCAGCCCCTTGCGGCTGCGGGCCGCGTCGCGGGCCTTGCGCGCCGCCATCCGCGCGACCGCGGCGCTCATGGCCTTGCGTGCGATGTCCTTGCCCTCGCCCGGGTTGCGCTCGAACCACTCGCCGAGCTTCTCGTTCACGAGCTTCTGGGTGAACGACTTGGCCTCGGTGTTGCCGAGCTTGGTCTTCGTCTGGCCCTCGAACTGCGGCTCGGCGAGCTTGACGCTGACGATCGCAGTCAGGCCCTCGCGGACGTCGTCACCGGTGAGGTTGTTGTCCTTCTCCTTGAGGACGCCCCAGTCGCGG
>DASTVO010000308.1:0-8915 GCA_035759075.1 Actinomycetes bacterium | reverse complement strand
GATCGAGCGCTACCCGCTGCGCGGCGTCAAGGGCCCGGTCGGCACCGCGCAGGACCAGCTCGACCTGCTGGGCGGCGACGCCGGGAAGCTCGCAGCGCTGGAGCAGCGGGTCGCCGAGCACCTCGGCTTCACCCGGACGATGACCAGCGTCGGACAGGTCTATCCGCGGTCACTGGACTTCGACGTCGTGTCCGCGTTGGTGCAGGTCGCCGCCGGTCCGTCCAGCCTGGCGACCACGATCAGGCTGATGGCCGGGCAGGAGCTGGTGACCGAGGGCTTCCGCGCCGGCCAGGTGGGGTCGAGCGCGATGCCGCACAAGATGAACACCCGGTCCTGCGAGCGGGTCAACGGGCTCGCCGTGGTGCTGCGGGGCTACCTGTCGATGGTCGGTGAGCTGGCCGGCGACCAGTGGAACGAGGGCGACGTCGCCTGCTCGGTCGTACGCCGGGTGGCGCTGCCGGACGCGTTCTTCGCCGCCGACGGGCTGTTCCAGACCTTCCTCACGGTGCTCGACGAGTTCGGTGCCTACCCGGCGGTGATCGCCCGCGAGCTCGAGCGCTACCTGCCCTTCCTCGCCACCACCAAGGTGCTGATGGCCGCCGTGCGGGCCGGGGTCGGGCGTGAGCAGGCGCACGAGGCCATCAAGGAGCACGCGGTGGCGGTGGCGCTGGGCATGCGCGAGCAGGGCGCGGCCGGCAACGACCTCTTCGAGCGGCTCGCCACCGACTCCCGGCTGGGTCTCTCTCGGGACACGCTCGACGCGCTCGTCGCCGACCCGACCACCTTCACCGGAGCTGCCGGCGCCCAGGTGGCCGCGGTCGTGCGCCGCGTGGAGCAGCTCGTGTCCCGGCACCCGCAGGCCGCCGCGTACACGCCGTCGCCCATCCTCTGAACCACCGGGCCGCGAAGATCGTTTGCGACGTTTCGCCGCGGACACGCGGGCGACACGCCGCCCCGTCCCGGCACAACGTCGCAAACGCGCACGGAGAGCGGGCCGGTCCACGGCTGAGTCGGTCAGCTGTCGCGGTAGAGGCCGTCGGCGTAGGACGGGCCGTAGTGGCGCTCGAGCTCGACGAGGCTCGACTCCGGCCTCTCCAGGGTGCGGGCGATCACGGCCCGCGACGGCAGCTCGCCCGCGTCCCAGCGGTCCGGATCCCACAGGCCGGACCGCAGGAACGCCTTGCCGCAGTGGTGGAAGACCTGCTCGACGTCGACGACCATCGCCAGCAGCGGGCGGTGCCCCTGCACGACCAGGTCGTCGAAGAAGGGTGCGTCGCGGACCAGCCGGGCCCGGCCGTTGATGCGCAGCGTGTCGGTGCGCCCCGGGACGAGGAAGATCATCCCTACGTGCGGGTTCGACAGCACGTTGAGCCAACCGTCGGCCCGCCGGTTGCCGGGCCGCTCCGGCACCGCGATCGTCCGGTCGTCCAGGACCTTGACGAAGCCGGGCGGGTCACCCTTCGGCGAGACGTCGCAGGTCCCGTCGGCGGCCGAGGTGGCCACCAGCGCGAACGGCGACGCGGCCAGCCACGCGCGGTCCAGGTCGTGCAGCGCGGCCCGGTCCTTGCCGACTGCCCGAGCTGACGGCTCTCCGAGCAGCGCCCGTAGCTCCGACTCGGTCGAGATCTCCGCCCAGGCCTGCGTCACACGGAACAGGCTAGGAGTTCTCCTCCTCGGAGCGGGCCTCGGCGCCCTGCTCGCCGGCGTACCCCTGGTCGTCGCCGGCGACCCGGCCGACGTACTCGGACTCGCTGTCGGGCTCGACCTGGCTGTCGTCGGCCTCGACGTCGGACTCGGGTGCGCCGCTTTCGGCGGGCTCGGAGAAGGACTCGCTCATGGGTGGAAGACTGCCCGCGTGAGGGACTACCGACACCTGCACAGCGGCAAGGTCCGCGACCTGTACGAGTCCCCCGACGGGCTGCTGCTGATGGTGGCGAGCGACCGCATCTCCGCGTACGACTTCGTGCTCCCCACGCCCATCCCCGACAAGGGGCGGATCCTCACCCAGCTGTCGCTGTGGTGGTTCGAGCGGCTGGCCGACATCGTGCCGCACCATGTCGTGTCGACCGACGTGCCGGCCGAGGTCGCCGGCCGTGCGGTGCTCTGCCGGCGGCTGGACATGTTCCCGGTCGAGTGCGTGGCGCGCGGGTACCTCGCCGGCTCCGGCCTCGCCGACTACCGGGCGACCGGCGCCGTCTGCGGGGTCGAGCTCCCGCCCGGGCTCGTCGACGGCTCCGAGCTGCCGGACCCGGTGTTCACGCCGGCGACCAAGGCGGCCATGGGCGAGCACGACGAGAACGTGTCGTACGCGGACGTGGTCGCTGTCGTCGGCGCCGACGTGGCCGCCGAGCTGCGCCGGATCACCCTGGCCGTCTACGACCGGGCCCGCTCGGTCGCGAAGGACCGGGGCATCGTCGTCGCCGACACCAAGCTCGAGCTCGGTCGCGGCGCGGACGGCGAGATCGTGCTGGGTGACGAGGTGCTGACCCCCGACTCGTCCCGCTTCTGGCCTGCCGACGAGTGGGAGCCCGGGCATCCTCAGCCGTCCTACGACAAGCAGTACGTCCGCGACTGGCTGACCTCACCGGCCTCCGGGTGGGACCGGGCCTCCGGCGCGCAGCCGCCGCCGCTGCCCGACGACGTCGTCGAGCGCACCCGGGCCAAGTACGTCGAGGCCTATGAGCGGCTCACCGGACGCCGATTCGCCTGACGGCACCTCCTGCTGACGTCAGTAGGGTTGCCGCCATGACCTGGATGCTCACCGGCGGCGCCGGCTACATCGGGGCGCACATCGTGCGCGCCTTCCGCGCGATCGACCTGCCGGTCGTGGTGCTCGACGACCTCTCCACCGGCATCGCCGAGAACGTCCCCGGCGACGTGCCGCTGGTGACCGCGTCGGTGCAGGACCGGGACGCGGTGCGCGCCGCGATCCGGGAGCACGGGGTCACCGGGCTGCTGCACCTTGCGGCCAAGAAGGCGGTCGGCGAGTCGGTCGAGAAGCCGCTGCTCTACTGGGACGAGAACGTCGGCGGCATGGTGACGCTGCTGCAGGTCTGCCTCGACGAGGGCATCGACCGGGTGCTCTTCTCCTCTAGCGCCGCGGTGTTCGGCACACCGCCGGTGGAGTTCGTCACCGAGGAGACCCCGACGGCGCCGCTGAGCCCCTACGGCGAGACGAAGCTCGTCGGTGAGTGGGTCCTGCGCGACCTGGCGACGGCGAACCCGAACCTGCGCTGGGCGGCGCTGCGCTACTTCAACGTGGCGGGTGCCGGGGCGAAGGAGCTCGCGGACCGCAGCGTGGCCAACCTGGTGCCCATGACGTTCCAGGCGCTGCGTGCCGGGCGTAACCCGCAGCTCTTCGGCGACGACTACCCGACCCGGGACGGGTCCTGCGTGCGCGACTACATCCATGTCGTCGACCTGGCCGAGGCGCACGCCGCGGCCGCCCGCCGGCTCGACGAGGGGCCGCTCGGTGAGGTCTACAACGTCGGCCGCGGCGAGGGGATCACCGTCAAGGAGGTCTTCGACACGGTGCGGGCGGTGACCGGCCTCGACTTCGCGGTGGACGTCGTGGGCCGGCGAGCCGGGGACGCGCCGGCCTACTTCGCCGACGCCAGCAAGATCGGCAAGGAGCTGGGGTGGACGGCGCGCCTCGATCTGGAGGAGATGGTCCGCAGCGCCTGGGAGGCGTGGCAGAGCCGGACGCCATGACCGGGCAGACGGTGCGCTACCCGCGACCGCTGCGACCCGGCGACACCATCGGGGTCACGGCTCCCTCGTCGGGGGTCGCCGACGAGCTCCGGCCGCGGCTGGACTTCTGCGTCGACCACCTCCGCCGCCAGGGCTTCGAGGTGACGGTCGGGCGCTGCATGTCCGGCGACGGCATCACCAGCGCGCCTGCTGCCGACCGGGCGGCTGAGCTCGCCGCGATGCTCACCGACCCCGACATCCGTGCCGTCGTCCCGCCCTGGGGCGGCGAGCTCGCGATCGACGTGCTGCCGTTGCTGGACTTCGAGGCGCTCGCGGCGGCCGAGCCGACCTGGTACGTCGGCTACTCGGACACGACCACCACGATGCTTCCGCTGACCCTGCGCACCGGTGTCGCGACTCTGCACGCGCCCAACCTGATGGACACGCCCTTCCAGGTGCCCGCCCCGCTGCACCACTGGCTCGAGGTGGCCCGGGCCGCGCCCGGCGCGACCGTCAGCCAGGGCGCCGCGACGCGGTACCAGAAGTCGTGGCCGGACTTCGCGCGGTTCCCGGACGTACGCGAGATGGCACTGTCCGAGCCGGCTGGCTGGAAGCTGCTCGGCGACGGCACTGCGGTGTCGGCGACCGGCCGACTTCTGGGCGGCTGCCTGGAGACGCTGGCGATGCTCCCCGGGACTCCCTTCGGCGACGTGCCCGGCTTCGCCCGCGAGCACGCACCCGAGGGCCTGCTCTTCTACGTCGAGGTGGCCGAGGCCGACGCCCCGACCGCCGCCCGGATGCTGCACCACCTGCGGCTCGCCGGCTGGCTGGACACCGCGAACGCCGTGCTGGTCGGCCGCCCGGCGGGTCCCGACGGCAGCGGCTTCAGCCAGCTGGACGCGCTCCGGCACGCGCTGGGCGACCTCGGTGTCCCCGTCGTCCACGACGTCGACATCGGTCACGTCCCGCCGCAGCTCGCGCTGGTGAACGGCGCGCTCGCCACCGTCGAGGTGAGCGGTTCGACGGCCACGCTGACGCAGCGGCTGGTCTGAGCCGGCCTACCCGCGGCGCGACTTGGCAAGGAAGCCCGGCAGCGACAGGCCGCCGGCGCCGAACACGAACCCGAGGTCGTAGAGGTGGCCCCTGTTGTCGACCTCGTAGATCGCCACGCTGTCGTTGAACAGCGACACGACGAACGTCACCGGCAGGATCAGCCCTTGCCAGAGCCCGAGCCAGAACCCGGCGGAGCCGTCCCCGACGGCGGGGTTGGCATCGGCGGCACAGCCGGCCAGGAGCAGCACGGCTGCGACGAGAGCGGCCCCGCGTACGGCTGGATGACGCGTCATCGCGGCACACCTCCTCCGCGCACCCCCGGGTGCGCCACCCCACCATGGTGCCGCCGGCCGGTGATGGTCGGGGCCGAACGGCCCAACCCACCGCGTTGGGCGACGTTGCGCACCGACACGCCGGGCGACACGCCGGCCCAGGCGTGCCGAACGTCGCCGAACCGGGTCGAACGACGGGATGGCGCGACGGGATGGCGCGACGGGATGGACGGTGGCCGCCGGTGCTGGCAGGTTCGCGACATGACGATGCCCGTCGACCTGGCCGCCGTGCTCGCGACGTTCGAGGAGCCGTGGTCGCCGCGAACGGTCGCGACGATGAACGACTACGACCTGCGGGTGGTGAAGGCCCGCGGCGAGTTCACCCGGCACGCGCACCCCGAGACCGACGAGCTGTTCCTGGTGCTGCGCGGGTCGCTGACGATCCGGATGGACGAGGGCGACGTCGAGCTCGGGCCGGGACAGGTGTACGTCGTGCCGCGTGGCCGGCCGCACCAGCCGGTGTCGGCCGACGGCGCCGACGTCGTGCTGCTCGAGCCCCGCGAGACGGTGAACACCGGCGACTCGCCCAGCGAGCTGACCGCGCAGCGTCGGGTCGTCTGAGCCGCTCGCCCGGTCGCCCGGGGCGCGTTGGGCGACGTTGCGCACCGACACGCCGGGAGACACGCCGACGGTCACGGGCGGAACGTCGCCGAACGGGCCGGGTCGGGGCCGCGCGCGCCGAGCGCCGGCTGCGGGAACGTCGTCCGAACGGGGGTCAGGAGTCGGTGAGCAGTCCGCGGCGTCGAGCCACCGCGACGGCCTCGGTCCGGCCGGCGGCGCCCAGCTTGGCCAGGATGTTCGACACGTGCACGCTGACCGTCTTCGCGCTGATGAACAGGTGCTCACCGATCTGCCGGTTGCTGCGGCCCTGGGCGACGAGGGTCAGCACCTCGAGCTCGCGGCCGGTGAGCGACTCGTCGCCGGAGCGGGCTCCGTCGGTGGCGGCCCGGGCGCCCACCCCGCCCAGCAGGCGCAGCTCGGACAGCAGCGGCGCGGCACCCAGCCGGCGGGCCGTCTCTGTCGCGGCCGCCACCAGGGGTGCCGCCTCGGACTGGCGGCCCTGCGCGCGCAGCACGGCCGCCGCCCGGGCCTGGGAGCGCGCCACCTCGAAGACGTGCCCGAAGTCCTCGAAGGCGGCCACCGTCGAGTTCCAGAGCGCCAGCAGCTGCTCCTCGTCGCTGTCTCCGGCCGCCGCGAGCCAGCGCAGCCTGGCGCGCTCGGCCTCAACCCGGCGCACCCACGCCACGCCTTCCGGGCCCATCCCGCGGGGTGACTCGGCCGCGGCGGCGCCCACGGAGGCGGCCACGTCGGCGAGCTCCTCGCCACGGCGGACGAGCGCCGCCCGCTCGCTGCGGCCGGACCGGGTCGCGGCGGTCGCGAGCTGGCCGACCAGCAGGGCGGCGAGCCGGATCTGGGCGTGGAACGTCTTGCGGCCCCACACCTCGCACACGGCGGCCACGGCCTCGTCGTGCAGTGCGCTGGCCGCCTCGACGTCTCCCCGGTGGCCGTGGAGGTCGATCCCGGCGGCAGCGGTGAAGATCGCGATCAGGCCCTCGGCGGGCCATGAGCCGCGCAGCCGGTCCAACCCGTCGAGCGCGAGGACCTCCCCCCGGCCGGCCCGGACCGCCAGCCCGACCGACGCCAGGTACGCCTCGGCGACCTCCGGCGGGCCTTCGCCGCGGGTGCCGGCCAGGCGCGACGCGAGGTCCCACTGCCCGAGCACGTAGGCCACCTGCGCGGCCATGACCCGGGCGTCGAGCCCGTACGGTGCCCACGTCCGGCCGAGCTCGCGGGCGCGGCCGGTGGCCCGTCCGAGCACGTCGAGCGCTTCGGTGAGACGCCCGCCCTCCAGGTGCAGCAGGCCCAGGTTGAGCAGCCCGCGCAGCTCGGCCCCGGGCGCGCCGGCCTCGCGGGCGGCCGCGGCTGCCGTCTCCAGGGTCTGGCGGGTGGCCGCGCTGTCCTCGCCCTGCTGCAGCCGGGCCAGCGTGGTCGCCGCGTCGGACTCGACGTCGGGCAGGTCCAGCTGCCGGGCCAGCGACACCGCCCGTTGCGCCCAGACGATCCCGTCGTCGGTGCGGCCGCGCTGCGACGCGGCGTGGGCGTGCAGCGCGACCAGCCGAGCCTCCAGCGGTGTCGGGTCGCCGTCCGGAAGCAGCCGCATCGCCTCGGTGGTGAGGGCCAGCACGTCCGGGCCGGCGTCGGCGAGGATCCCGACGGTGGCCAGCACGTGCAGGAGGCGGGCCCGGTCCAGCGGCGGTGCGTCCGCGGGCAACGCCGACAGCTGGTCCTCGGCGACGGCGATCGCACGCTGCACGTGGCCGGCGGCAGTCGCCGCCTTGACCACCTTGGAGGTCAGGGCGATCACGTCGACGTCGTGCCCGGCCGACCGCAGCGCCGCGGCGACCTCGGGCCGTGAGACGAGCTCGAGGGCGTGCTCGAAGTGCTGGGCAGCCTCGTCCGGCGCGGCCACGGACATCGCCTCCGTGCCGGCCTCCATGCTCGCCCGGGCCGCGGTCGGGAGGTCGTTGGCCGCGCGGGCGTGCCGCGCCAGCTCGGCGGCCATGGCCGCTGCGCCGTGCCCGGACAGTGCCTCGACGTAGGCGGCGTGCAGCCGGGCCCGCTCGCCGGGCAGCAGGTCGTCGTAGACCGCCTCGGCGAGCAGCGCGTGCCGGAAGGCGTAAGCGTCCCCGACCGGCACCAGCACGTGGCTCTCGACCGCCGAGCGGACCGCGGCGTCGAGGGCGCCCGGCTCCTCCCCGACGACCCGGGCGAGCAGGTCGTGGCCGACGCGCCGCCCGGAGACGGCTGCCGCCCTGACCACCTTGCGGGCCGTGTCGTCGAGCTGGTCCAGGCGCACGAGCAGGAGGTCGGCGAGCTCCATCGGCAGCATCCGGTCACCGCGTGCCGCTGCCGCGACCAGCTCCTCGGTGAAGAAGGCGTTGCCGTCGGCGCGCTCGACGATGCGCCGGACCGCCACCTCTGCGAGCGGCGCGGACTGCAACGCCTGCACCAGGGCACGGACGTCCTCGTCCGGCAGCGGGTCGAGGTCGAGCCGGTGCACGCCCGCCAGCCGGCTCCACTCGGCGACGCTGGACCGCAGGGGGTGGCGGCGGTGCAGGTCGTCGCTGCGGTACGACGTCACGACTCCGACCGGTGCCGCGAAGCGCCGGGTGAGCAGGAAGCTGAGCATGTCGCGGGTGGATCTGTCGGCCCAGTGGACGTCCTCGACCACCACGAGCAGCGGGGACGCCCGGCCGAGGCGCTCGAGGGCCGCGTGCACCGACTCGAAGAGGTCCGGCCGGTCCAGGCCGCCCTCGCCGTCGGGCGTCCCCGACGGCTGGTGCTCCTCCTCGCCCAGCAGCCGGCGGGCGGGCATCAGCCGGGCGATGGCGGGGTTGCCGGCCGCCAGCGTGGCGGCCAGCGTCGGCTCCTCGTCGGCGAGCCGGCCGAAGGCCTCGCTGAACGGGAGATAGGGCAGCGCGCTCTCACCGAAGTCGAGACAGTGCCCGACCATCACCCGCCACCCGTCGTCCCGGGCGCGGTCGGTGAGCTCGGCGAGCAGACGGGTCTTGCCGACGCCGGCGTCGCCGGCGAGCAGCACCGCGGCGGACCGTACGTCCTCGTGGTCGCCCGTCTGCACGCCGAGCAGGCCCGCGAGCCGGTCGAGCTCGAAGGCTCGGCCGACCAGCGGGCCGCGGAGGTCGGGAGCCGGTGCCACGTCCCCCATCATCGGGGCAAGGGCCGACAGCCGGGTGCTCACCGGTCAGGCCGCGCGCAGCCTCCGGGTGCTGGCCGGTACGCGCAGCCGCCGTCTGCGCCGCTTCGTCGCGACGATGCGCA
>DASTVO010000307.1:0-16926 GCA_035759075.1 Actinomycetes bacterium | reverse complement strand
AGAGGGCCCGGCAACCGACGCGGTGACGGTGGGTACCGGGCTCGTGACCGCCGAGGTCGGGGCCCGGGCGGTCACCGGCTCGGGGTCACCGGAGCCGCAGCCGGCCAGCGCGCCGAGCAGCGCGACGGCGGCGGCGGCGGTCGCCAGGTGTCGGCTCACGGGTCACCCACCGTTCGAGGAGAAGTGCTGGTAGTCCGGGTGGGCCCACCGCGCCCCCCACAGCCAGCCCTCGGTCCGCATCGCCTTCGCGATCGGGCCGTTGCGCAGGATCATGCCCTTCCGGGGGCGCCGCCGGTCGAGGAAGGCCCGGCCCTCGGTGGGGTAGACCCGGGACCGGGTGACGTACGGGTTCTCGACGGTGTTGATGTCGATGGCGTTGCCGTAGGAGTGCTGCGAGAGCCGGTAGGGGTTGCCGGTCACCTTGCGGCAGTTGAACGCCGAGGTGTTGTCGGCCGCCATGGCCCGCACGTCGACGCCGTCGTAGACGTCGGCAGGGTTCATCCGCCGGATAGGGAAGCGCGCCTGGAACGCCTTGCGAAACACCCGCTTGAGGTCCCCGGCGACCGTCGACCGCGCCACCAGGTCACCCCACTGCGGCTCGCCGTTCCAGTCGTAGTACGGCATGTGGATCCAGCGCAGCTGGGCCGGCCCGACGGGGCAGCCGGCGCGGTACGTGTACGGGATCTCGGCCGCGGTCACCCGGCGTACGCGCGGCATCCAGCGGCCCGTCACCGTGGTCGCTCCCGTGGACTCGGACCAGCGAAGGTTCCCGCGCTGGAACAGCGTCTGGAAGCCGCCGGTCACCGGGACGGTGTCGGTGCGCGGGAGGCCGAGGTAGGAGGTCGTGGCGCCGATGCGCAGGTAGCGGTCGAGGATGGCACCGGAGAGCGCCACGGTCCCGGCCGGCGAGACGTAGAACCGCCCGCCGGTGAACACCTGCTCCAGCGATCCCTCCGGCGCAGGCAGCGGCTCGGCCGCCGCCGTCGGCCAGCCCAGCACACCGGTCGGGCCGCCGAGCTCGACGAACCGGTCCCGCACGGCGCCGAGGACCTCCCAGGCGTCGGTGGCCGGCGACCAGTAGATGCTGCCGCCGGCGAAGTCACGGCCGCGCCCGTCGCCGACGTCGTAGGGGTCCCCGACCGGCGCCCCGAGCGGTCCGGCCTCGGCGCCGGTGGCCTGCCAGCGGGCCTCGATCCGGCCTCCGTCGTCGGCGGCGGTGGCGGAGCCGGGCAGCACGACGAGCGTCACGACCACAGCGAGTGCGGCTGCGACCACGGTCCGGATCCGGCGGCCCACGTGCGCTCACCCCCGCTGTCCTATCGGCACGGGAGACGCTAGCCCTGACTGCGTCGGGTTTGTCCTACTTGGCGGTCAAGGCTCCCGCGTGTCGGACCCCCAAGATCCCCGTCCCGGTGCTCAGGAAGGCAGTCGACTGCCTTCCTGAGCACGGTCGTCGAGATCTTGCGGGTGGGACGACGTCAGCAGGTGAGCAGCCGGGTGGCCAGCCAGCCGGGGACGGCGTCCAGGCCGATCCGCTCCTGCTTCATGGAGTCGCGCTCCCGGATGGTCACCGCCTGGTCCTCGAGGGTGTCGAAGTCGACCGTGACGCAGAACGGCGTGCCGATCTCGTCCTGGCGGCGGTAGCGGCGCCCGATCGCGCCGGCGTCGTCGAACTCCACGTTCCACGTCCGGCGCAGCGTCGCGGCCAGGTCCTTGGCCTTCGGGGTGAGGTCGGCGTTGCGCGACAGCGGCAGGACGGCGACCTTGACCGGCGCGAGGCGCGGGTCGAGGCGCATGACGGTCCGCTTCTCCATGACGCCCTTGGCGTTGGGCGCCTCGTCCTCGGTGTACGCGTCGAGCAGGAAGGCGAGGGTGGCGCGGGTCAGACCAGCGGCGGGCTCGACGACGTACGGCGTCCAGCGCTCGCCCTTCTCCTGGTCGAAGTAGCTCAGGTCGGTGCCTGACTGCTTGGCGTGCGCCGTCAGGTCGAAGTCGGACCGGTTGGCGATGCCCTCGAGCTCGTCGAACTCCTTGCCGCCGAAGCCGAACCGGTACTCGATGTCGACCGTGCGCTTGGAGTAGTGCGAGCGCTTCTCCGCCGGGTGCTCGTAGTAGCGCAGGTTCTCCTCGCGCAGCCCGAGGTCGGTGTACCAGCGCCACCGCTCCTGCAGCCAGTACTCGTGCCACTCCTCGTCGGTGCCGGGCTCGACGAAGAACTCCATCTCCATCTGCTCGAACTCGCGGGTGCGGAAGATGAAGTTGCCGGGCGTGATCTCGTTGCGGAACGACTTTCCGGTCTGGGCGATGCCGAACGGCGGCTTCTTGCGCGCCGAGGTCATCACGTTCAGGAAGTTGACGAAGATGCCCTGCGCGGTCTCCGGCCGCAGGAAGTGCAGCCCCTCGTCGGACTCCACCGGCCCGAGGAAGGTCTTCATCAGCCCGGAGAACTGCCGCGGCTCGGTGAAGGCGCCCTTGACCCCGCAGTTGGGGCAGTTGACGTCGGCCAGGCCGTTCGGCGGCGGCGTGCCCTTCTTCTCCTCGTACGCCTCCTCGAGGTGGTCGGCCCGGAACCGCTTGTGGCAGGACTGGCACTCCGACAGCGGGTCGGTGAACGTGTCGACGTGGCCCGAGGCGACCCAGACGTCGCGGGCCAGGATCACCGCGGAGTCCAGGCCGACGACGTCGTCGCGGGACTGCACCATCGAGGTCCACCACTGCCGGCGGACGTTCTCCTTGAGCTCGACGCCGAGGGGTCCGTAGTCCCACGCGGAGCGGGTGCCGCCGTAGATCTCGCTGCTCGGGTAGACGAACCCCCGGCGCTTGCTGAGGTTGACGATCGCGTCGTTGCGGGCGGAGCTCGCGCTCGCGGATCCCTTGCTGGCCACGATGGCCTCCATCCGGCTGGTTGTCGGCGGTTGAGCGCTCGACCCTACTCGGTGTGACCGGCGGCCCGCGCGCCGCGGTCACGGTCGCGCACCGCGAAGATCGTCGCCAGGGCGGTCGTGAGCGGCGCCGCCACGACGACGCCGATGCCGCCGACGAGGGTGCGCACGACCTCCTGGGCGACCAGCTCGGTGGTCAGCACGTCCGACGCCTGGGCCTGCACCACCGAGAACAGCAGCAGCAGCGGCAGAGCGGCCCCCGCGTACGCCAGCACGAGGGTGTTCACGATGGAGGCGACGTGGTCGCGCCCCACGCGAGCCGCCGCGCGGTACACGTCCCGCGGCCGGGCGGCACGGTCCGCGTGCGCGATCTCCCAGACGACCGACGTCTGCGTCACCGTCATGTCGTCGAGCACGCCCAGCGACCCGATGACCACCCCGGCCAGTAGCAGGCCGCGCAGGTCGATCTCGCCGAAGGCGCTGCGCAGGTAGGCCACGTCCTCGCTGCCGAGGCCGGTGAAGTGGCTGACCGCGACGACGGCGTAGGCCAGTGTCGCGATGAGCGCCAGG
Source organism: Actinomycetes bacterium (assembly GCA_035759075.1). Lineage (GTDB taxonomy): Bacteria > Actinomycetota > Actinomycetes > JACCUZ01 > JACCUZ01 > DASTVO01. The sequence continues at coordinate 13,474 of DASTVO010000307.1, read as the reverse complement.
CTGGCCGCGGTCGCCAGGACCGCGACCGCCGTCCGCGCGGTCACCCCGTGGGCGAGGAACAGCGACGCCAGCATGATCGCCGACGAGCCGACAAGGGCGACCGGCAGCGGGCTCTGCCCGTCGAGGACGGCCGGCACCACGAAGGACAGCAGCACGACGCCGCTGACGCCGAGCCCGACAAGGGCGGCGAGTCCCCGCCAGCGGCCCACCAGCAGCACGGCGACGGCGAACAGCACCGCGAGGGCGATCAGCGGCCGGCCGCGCTGGAAGTCGATGATCTCGTACCGCTGACCGGGCGGCGCCACCGCGATGTACGCCACCACGACGCGGTCCCCTACCTCGAAGGTCGGCGTGCCCTCCCCTTCCGGCACCAGCGCCTCGACCTCGTCGCCCGACCGGGGCCCGCTGGTCAGCGCCACAGTGGCGACGGGGCAAGTCGGCGCGGCCTCGCCGTCGGCCGGCGCGGCGCCCCCGCACGGGTCACGGCGCACGTCCTGCACGGTGGCGCGCTCGCGGTCGGCCGTGGGACCGAGGGCGCCGCTCGGCAGCCGGGCGTCGTCACCGGGTCGCAGCAGCACCAGACCGGCGACCGTCGCGAGGACCAGCGGCGTGACGAGCAGCCAGAGCAGCGTGCGGGTGCCGCGGGCGGCCGGTACGGCGCCGGCCGCCGCCAGGTGCGCGTGCGAGTGCTGGTGCGCGGGCGCGTCGGCGGGGCGGCGGCGGGACCGCGACCGGGTGCCCACGTCAGTGACCGGCGCCCTGCTGCGAGACCACGACCTCGTACGCGCCGGGCTCGTTCACGACGTAGGCCATCAGCGGCGCGAGCGCGACCTTCACGTCGTACGCGGAGAGGCCGCGCCGGTAGGCGCCCACCGCGTCCCACTCGGTCGCCAGCACCCACAGGCTCGGGTCGTCCGCGTTGCGCCCGAGGTGGCCGCGGAGGAACCCCTCGCGCGCCGACAGCGCGTCGAGCGCCTCCCGCGCGGAGCCGGCGAAGGTCTCCTGGTCGGGCTCGGGCACGGCGCAACGGGTCAGGGCCAGCACGGGTCACACCGTAGTGGTCGGCCGGCCAGACGATTTTGACAATCATTTCCAACAAGGCACACTGAAGGGGTGACACCGTTTCGACTTCTCCCCGCTGCCACGCTCGCCCTCGTCCTCGCCGCCTGCGGCGGCTCCTCCTCGGCCGGGTCGGGCGAGGGCGGCCCGCTGCGGGTGGCAGCGTCCTTCTACCCGCTGCAGTGGGTGACCGCGCAGGTCGCCGGCGAGCACGCCGAGGTCAGCTCCCTCACGCCCCCGGGCGCCGAGCCGCACGACCTGGAGCTCGGCCCGCGACAGGTCGCGACCATCGGGGAGGCCGACCTGGTCGTCTACCTGGACGGCTTCCAGCCCGCGGTGGACGAGGCGGTCGCCCAGGAGGCCGGCGACAGCGCGCTCGACGTCACCGACCCGGCCGACCTGGTCGAGACCGGTGGCACCGTCGACCCGCACTTCTGGCTGGATCCGACGCGGCTCGCCGACGTCGCGGACGCTGTCGGTCAGCGTCTCGGCGAGGTCGACCCGGAGCACGCCGCCACGTTCACCGACGGGGCGGCGGAGGTCCGTGCCGAGCTGGAGGCGCTCGACGCCGAGCTGGCCGAGGGTCTGGCCGGATGCGCCGGCAGCGACCTGGTGACCAGCCACACCGCGTTCGGCTACCTGGCAGCCCGCTACGACATGGAGCAGGTCGGCATCACCGGGCTGAGCCCTGAGTCCGAGCCGTCGCCGAAGGCTCTCGCCGAGGTCGCCGACTTCGTCGCGGACAACGACGTGAGGACCATCTACTCGGAGACCCTCGTCAGCCCCGAGGTGGCCCGGACGCTGGCCCGTGAGACGGGAGTGCGGACAGCAGTCCTCGACCCCTTGGAGGGGCTGAGCTCCGAGTCCTCCGGCGAGGACTACCTTTCGGTGATGCGCGCGAACCTGGCCGTGCTCCAAGACGGCCAAGCCTGCCGGTGAGCCTCTCGACCGACCCGTCCCCGCCCGGCTTACCCGGCGCGCCGGGCGAGCCGGTGCTGCGGCTGACCGGTGGGGCCGTCGGCTACGACGGCCGCCCGGTGCTGCGCGACGTCGACTTCACCCTGTGCTCCGGCGAGGTCGTGACCCTGCTCGGCGCCAACGGCTCCGGCAAGTCGACGCTGGTCCGGGCGCTGCTCGGGCTCGTCCCGCTGCTGTCCGGGCGGCTCGAGGTGTTCGGCGTCCCCGCCGCCCGGTTCCGGGCGCGCTGGCGGATCGGATACGTGCCGCAGCGGGCGGCGGTGGCCGGCGGTGTGCCAGCCACGGTGCGCGAGGTGGTGGCGACCGGCCGGCTGCCGCACAAGCGACCTTTCGCGCCGCTGGGGGCGCAGGACCGGGCCGCGGTCGAGCGCGCCATCAGCACCGTCGGACTCACGGAGAAGGCAGGGACGAACGTCGCCCAGCTCTCCGGCGGGCAGCAGCGCCGGGTGCTGATCGCCCGTGCGCTCGCCGGCGACCCCGACGTGCTCGTGATGGACGAGCCGACGGCAGGGGTCGACCTGGCCAACCAGCAGATCCTGGCGGCGACGCTGCGCGAGCTGGTCACGGCCGGGCGCACGTTGCTGCTCGTCGCACACGAGCTCGGGCCGCTGGAGCCACTGGTCGACCGGGTCGTCGTCCTCGAGGAGGGCCGCACCGCGTACGACGGTCCGCCGGTGCCCGGGCTGCACACGGGCAGCGACCATCACCACGAGGAGCCCACTGCCGCGCCCTCCCCCGGGCTGGACCGGCCCGGCGGCATCGGGCTGACGGGACGCTGACCATGCTCGAGCTGCTCGACTACGGCTTCATGCAGCGGGCGCTGCTCGCGGCGCTGCTCATCGGGCTGACCGCCCCGGCGGTCGGCGTGCACGTGGTGCAGCGCCGGCTCGCCCTCATCGGTGACGGCATGGGGCACGTCGCGCTGGCGGGTGTGGCGGTCGGGGTGCTGACCACCGGCGCGCCGGTGCTGACCGCACTGGTCGCCGCGGTGCTCGGCGCCGTGGTCGTCGAGCTCGTCCGGGCCCGCGGGCGCACCGGGGGCGACGTCGCGCTGGCCATCCTGTTCTACGGCGGAATCGCGGCCGGTGTCGTCATCATCAGCCAGGCCGAGGGCGGCACCCCCGCGAACCTCACCGCGTACCTCTTCGGGGCCATCACCACGACCACGCCCGGCGACCTGGTGGTCTTCGCCGTCCTCGCTGTCGTCGTGCTGGTGACAACGGTCGGGCTGGCTCCCCGCCTGTTCGCGGTGAGCAACGACGAGGAGTACGCGCGGGCAGCCGGCCTGCGCGTGCTGCCGCTCAACCTGCTGCTCGCGGTCATGGTCGCCGGCACCGTCGTGATCAGCATGCGGGTGGTCGGGCTACTGCTGGTGAGCGCGCTGATGGTGGTGCCGGTCGCGACCGCGCAGCTGCTGACCGGCAGCTTCCGGGCCACCTTGCTCGCGGCCATGGGGATCGGGCTGGTCGTCAGCGTCGGCGGCGTCGCGACCTCGTACTACGCCGACACCCCCTCCGGCGGCACCATCGTGCTGCTCGCCATCGGGCTGTTCACGGTGGCAGCCACTGGCAGCGCGCTGCGTCGCCTGCTCCACCGTGACGTGCACGACGAGGCCGAGGACCATCTGCACCAGCACGGCCCGGGCTGCGGGCACGAGCCGGTCCCGCACGGCGACCACACCGACTACCTGCACCACGGGCACCGGCACGCGCCGCACGGCGCGCACTACGACGAGCACTGAACGGGGGCGACCCGGATGACCGAACGGCACCGCGCGGCACCGGTCCGCGCGACGCGCCAGCGCAGCGCCGTGGCAGCCGCCCTCGACGAGACCGAGGAGTTCCTCAGCGCGCAGGACCTGCACTCGCTGCTGCGCCGGCGCGGGGACAACATCGGGCTCACCACGGTCTACCGGGCGCTGCAGTCGATGGCGGACGCCGGCGAGGTCGACGTCCTGCGGCAGACCGACGGCGAGGCCGTCTACCGCCGGTGCAGCACCGGTCACCACCACCACCTGGTGTGCCGGCGGTGCGGGCGGACGGTCGAGGTGGAGGGCCCGGCCGTCGAGACCTGGGCCGACAAGGTGGCCGCCGAGCACGGGTTCCGCGACGTCGAGCACACCGTCGAGGTCTTCGGGACGTGCGCCGACTGTTCATGAGGCCGAGGCCGAGAAGCCGGGCAACCGGCTTGACCGGCGCCGCGCCTCGCCGCGTACCGTCGGGGACACGACTGCTCGACCCGCCTGCAGTCCGTCGACCGCGCACACGACCTCGGGGGTCTCCGTCGTGCCCGTCCGCCCCACCGTCCTGCCGGCCATCACGCTGCTGGCCGGTCTCGGGATGCTCGGCACCCTCGCCGCCGGGCCGGGCGCGACTCCGGCGGCGGCCGGCACCGGGTGCGTGGCCCCGCCGGTCGCGCACCGCGGCGACTCGGCCCGGGCACCCGAGAACACGCTGCCCGCGTACCGCACGGCGCTGCGGCTGGGCGTGCGGCGGCTCGAGGCCGACGTCCGCTTCACCAGCGACGACGTCCCGGTCCTGATGCACGACACCACGGTCGACCGCACCACGGACGGAAGCGGCGAGATCGCCGCCATGGCGCTGTCGCAGGTGCGCGCCCTCGACGCGGGGTCGTGGTTCGCCAAGCGGTACACGGGGGTGAAGGTGCCGACCCTGGACCAGGTGCTCGGCTACGGGCGGACCCGCGGCGCGCGCTTCCTGGTGGAGCTCAAGACCCGGCCGACCGCCGCGCAGATGGACACGCTGCTCGACGGGTTCCGCCGGCTCGGGATGACCGAGCGGGTCCGGGTGACCAGCTTGGACGGGGCGACGATCCAGGCCGTCCGAGCGGCCGCGCCGGGCCTGCGCACCGGAAAGATCGACTACCCCCGCTACCGCGGTCCGCGCTCCGTGCTCTCCTTCGGCCGGACCTACCTGGTGCACCATTACTCGGTCACCGAGCGCCGGGCGAAGCGCTGGCAGCGCGCCGGGATCGAGATCCGGCCGTGGACGGTCGACTACCGGCGGGGCTGGCGGCGGATGGCGTGGAACCGGTCCGGACCGGTCATCACCAACCGGCCGAAGGCCTACCTCGCCTGGGCCCGCGGGTTCTGCTCCTGACCGGCCGCCGGCTCGTCCGGCGCCGTGTTGGGAACCGCCCCGCCGTAGCGGCGGTCGCGGGCGGCGTAGACCTCGATCGCCCGCCACAATTCGCGGCGGTCGAAGTCCGGCCAGAGCGTGTCGAGGAAGACCAGCTCGGCGTACGCGGACTGCCAGAGCAGGAAGTTGGACGTGCGCTGCTCGCCGGACGAGCGGACGAACAGGTCGACGTCCGGGATCCCCGGCTCGTCGAGGTGCCGGGCGACCGTGCGCTCGTCGACCTTGTCGGGGTCGAGCCGGCCGGCGGCCACCTCGCGCGCGATGGCCGCGGCCGCGTCGGCGATCTCGGCGCGGCCCCCGTAGTTGACGCAGAACTGCAGGGTGAGCGTGCTGTTGCCCGACGTCCGCCGCTCGGCGTCCTCGAGCTCGTCGATCACGCTGCGCCACAGCCGCTTGCGGCGACCGGCCCAGCGGACGCGGACGCCCATGGCGTCGAGCTCGTCGCGGCGCCGGCGGATGACCTCGCGGTTGAAACCCATCAGGAAGCGGACCTCGTCGGGCGAGCGCTTCCAGTTCTCGGTCGAGAAGGCGTACGCGGAGAGGTGCTCGACCCCGATCTCGATGGCGCCGTGGACGACGTCGAGCAGCGACGCCTCGCCCGCCTCGTGCCCCTTGGTCCTCGGCAGGCCGCGCTCCTTGGCCCACCGGCCGTTGCCGTCCATGACGATGGCGACGTGCTTCGGCACCAGCTCGCGGGGCAGCTCCGGCGGCCTGGCGCCGGACGGGTGCGGGGTGGGCGGCCTGACCGCCGTGCGCCTGCGTCGACCGACCACGCCGCGACCTTAGCGAGTCAGGTGCGCTCGACCATCGGCAGCGACCGCAGGCCACGTTCGAGGTGCCACTGCAGGTAGGCCGCGACCAGCCCGCTGGACTCGCGCCGGTGCCGGGGGTCGCTCACGTCGGCGACCGCCCAGTCGCCGGTCAGCAGGGCCGACAGCAGCTCGAGGGTCTCCCGCGCCGGCGTGACCGAGCCACCGGGGCGGCAGGACCCGCAGACCGCGCCGCCGGCCGCGACGTTGAAGAACGGGTGCGGTCCGGGGCGGCCGCAGCGGGCGCAGTCCTCGAAGGACGCGGCGTAGCCGGCGACGGCCAGGGACCGGAGCAGGAACGCGTCGAGGACCAGCCCGGCGGCGTGACTGGCGTCGGCCAGGGTGCGCAGCCCGCCGACCAGCAGCAGGAACTGCTGGGTGGCCGGTTCCTTCTCCTCCGCGGTCAGCCGCTCGGCGGTCTCGAGCATCGCGGTGCCGGCGGTGTAGCGGCCGTAGTCGTCGACGACCCGGTCGCCGTACGACGCGATGGTCTCGGCCTGCTGCACGACGTCCAGCGAGCGGCCCGCGTAGAGCTGCAGGTCGACATGGGTGAAGGGCTCGAGCCGGGAGCCGAACTTGGACCGGGTCCGGCGCACCCCCTTGCCGACTGCGCGGACCCGGCCGTGCGAACGGGTCAACAGGGTGATGATGCGGTCGGCCTCCCCCAGCTTCTGGGTGCGCAGGACGACACCCTCGTCGCGGTAGAGGCTCACCCACCCATTGTGGTCGACGCCGCGTGCTCCAGCACGGCGACAGCCCGGGAGACCGGCGGCAGCCCGGCGATCTCCTCCGCCACGGCAGCGGCCCCCTCCCGGAGCGAGGTCTCCCCGAGGACCCGGTCGAGCAGGTCGGGCAGCCGGGCCGCTCCCGCCGCCGGACCGCCGCGGGCGACGACCCCGGCGCCGATCTTCTCGACCCGGTCGGCGTTGAACGGCTGGTCGGCGAAGATCGGCAGCAGGAGCATCGGCACGCCGGCGGACAGCGCGACGAGCGTCGTGCTCAGGCCGCCGTGCGCCACCATCGCGGCCGCGTGGGGCATCACGTCGCGCTGCGGCCAGAACCGCTCGACGTGGACGTTCGGCGGAACCGTTCCCAGCGCCTCGGGGTCGCCGGCGTCACCGGTGGTCAGCAGCACCCGGACCGGTGCGTCCGCGAGCGCGTCCACGACCCTCCGGTACAGGTCGGGGAACAGGCCGACCGACGCCGCAACCGTGCCGAACGTCACGTAGACCAGCGGGCCGGCGCGGCCGGCCCACCAGTCGGGCAGCTCATGTCTCCCGCCTGGTACCTGCTCGACCCGGACCCGCTCGAGCGGGCCGGTCTGGGACACGGACGCGCCGTCCAGCGAACTGGGCACCAGCGTGACCCGTGGGGCCGCGCGGAGCCCGGCCAGTCCGGGGTCGGCCCCGAGCGCGACCAGCGGCTCCTCGACCAGGCCGGCGAAGTCCAGGAAGCAGCTCAGGCTGGTGTTGAGCTGGACGTGCGGGACACCGGCTGCCTCCGCCGCGAGGTACGAGCCGAGCTCGGCCTGCTCTCGCAGGACGACGTCCGGGCGCCAGCGTGCCATCGCCGTCGTGAGGCCGGGCAGCGCGGCCCCGGCGTCGAGTCGGGCGAAGACCTCACGGACGACCACGGCGTTGCCGGCGTCGATCTCCGCGGGCGACGCGCCGTCGAGGGCGGGCAGCTGCGCGAAGACTGCTCCCATGTGGTCCGGCGGTGCGTCGTCGAACGGCCAGTGCTCGAGACCCGTCCTGGCCACCGTCGCAGCGAAGCTCGCGGGGGCCGCGACCCGCACCTCGTGCCCCGCGGCGACGCAGGCGTGGGCCACCGGGACGAGCGGCTCGAAGTGCCCGGAACCTGCTGTCGTCGCGACCAGTACGCGCATGCCGATCCCCGCCCACGAGCGATCAGGACCCGCTGACCATAACGGTGACCAGTGGGACCTGCTCGAGCCCGCGATGCTGTACATCGCCCGGACCGGTTGCCAGTGACGCTACCCCCGGAGTCGTTCGGACCGTGGAACTACCCAGCCAGCCAGCCGAGCCCTTCCGCCACCTGCTGGAGCATCAGGGCCGTCACGAGAAGGCTCAGGCCTGTGCCGGCCAGGACCAACCAGGAACGGTCGTGGCCGCGGATCAGCGCGACGGAGCCGGTGACGACCGAGACGGCAGCGCTGGCCAGGATCGCCACACCTGCCAGGCTCATGAACCAGTTGTCCGTGAAGCTGTCGCCGGTGTCCACGCCGGCGGCGAAGGCGATAGCGACTGCCACCGTGCCGCCGACGGCTACTCCCGCAAGTGAGAGCGCCCACGTACCCAGGTGGGTCTCAGGTGGCCAGTGCATTCCGTGGTGCCGCAATGGTGTCGTACTCATCGTCGAGCCTCTTCTCAAGGGCATCCCTGCTCGACTCCCGGGCAGATCCCCTCACACGTCACGGTAGATCTTCGCGTCGCCACGCATCAGAGACGAAGGTCACGGCGGTTCCGTCCGAAGAGGGACACGCCCAGCAAGTGCGCGCGGTCCACAGGGTCCAGGCACTTCGGTGGCTCTGGCATCGTCAGGTCATGAACCCGTACGCGGTGGTCGGGACGACGCTGGCCGACGGCAGCGTCGTCGACGTGGTGGTCGAGGACGAGTTGGTGGTCCGCGTCGGCCCGGGAGCAGGCGCGGGCATCGACGACCGGGTCGAGGCGGCCGGCGGGCTGCTGCTCCCCGCGTACGTCGACACCCACGTGCACCTGGACAAGGTGCTGATCCGCGACCAGCTGGTCGACCACGACGGGACCCTGGCCGGCGCCATCGGCGCGATCCACGCCGCCAAGCGCGGCTACGACGTGCAGGACGTCCGCCGGCGGGCGCGGTCGGCCATCGAGTCCTCCGTGCTCACCGGCACGACCCGGCTGCGCAGCCACGTCGACGTCGACACCATCGGCGGGCTGACGCCGCTGGACGGCGTGCTCGCGGCCGCCGCGGACTGCGCGGACATCGCCGACGTGCAGGTGGTCGCGTTCCCGCAGGAGGGGATCGTCCGCGACCCCGGCACCGCGGAGCTGATGGTCGCCGCCATGGAGAGCGGGGCGCACGTGGTCGGCGGCATGCCGCACTGGGAGGCGACCGAGGACGAGCAGCGCGAGCACGTCCGGTTCTGCTTCGAGCTGGCCCGGCGCTTCGACGCCGACATCGACATGCACGTCGACGAGACCGACGACGGCACGGTCCGGACCCTGGCCATGGTGGTCGAGGCGACCGAGCGGTCGGGGTGGCAGGGGCGGGTCACGGCCGGCCACGTGTGCGCGCTGGCGGCGGCGGACGACGCGTACGCGGACGAGGTGATCGCCGGCTGCGCCCGCGCCGGGATCACGGTCGTCTCGAACCCGGTGACCAACCTCGTCATCCAGGGCCGCGGCGACCGCGGCCTGGTGCGACGAGGCACGACCCGGGTGCGCGAGCTGATGGCCGCCGGGGTGCCGGTGGCCTTCGGGCAGGACTGCGTGAAGGACGGCTTCTACCCGTTCGGCCGGGGCGACCTGCTCGAGGTCGCGCTGGTGTCGGCCCACGCCGCGCACCTGGCCACCGTCGAGGAGCAGCACAAGGCGCTCGCGGCCGTCACGTCGGTGCCGGCCGCAGCCTGGCATCTCGGTGGCGCCTACGGCGTGCAGGTCGGGGCACGCGCGGACCTGCAGCTCTACGCGGCCGCGAGCTGGCCGGAGGTGCTGCGGCTGCAGGACCCGCCCCGCCACGTCTGGTTCCGCGGCCGCCCGGTGGCGCGGACGACCGTCACCCGCGAGCTGCTGCGCGAGCCGCCGGAGCCAGGCCCTTGATCCCTGATTCGGTGCGCCGTAAGGCAGTCCACTAGCACACCGTGCACGGAAACAGCGATCTTGACCTGTAGACGCCGACGGACCGACCAGGCAGCTACCGGGTTGTCGAGGCGTGGCGTCCGTGCTGACGGGCAGATGGTCGGCCGGCGTCGCCGTGGCGTTCCTGGTCTCCCGCCCGGCGCCTGAGGTACCGCATCAGCAGCACCACCACGGCGGCGGTGAGCACGCTGGACAGGAGCACCTCGTCGCGTGACAACCCGTCGATGTTCGGCTGCAGCTCCTCCTCGGTAGCCCAGCCGAACAGCACCTCGCTGGTGAACAAGCCGACGCCGAAGCAAGCGACAGTCGTGACAGCGGTTGCCAGCAACCGGTATCCCGCACCTTTGCCCACGACCAGTCCGGCGACCGCGCCGACGCCGAGCGACATGCCACCGAGCACCGCCAAGCCCTCGAGCCCCAGGTCCCACTGCATGACAGTGCCTCCTTCCGAGGTCGCTCATCCCAAACCTCGGTCGGCGCCCTCGACCTGCCCAGGGGCGGAGTGCCCGCGCGGACTGGTCCGATGGCAGACGGGTCATCTGTGCCCCCGGACAGCCGGAGCGTCAGGGGCTGCGACGCAGCCGGGCGTCCATCGCCCAGTACGCGCCGGCGGCGTGCCCGCCGGCGGCCGCCGACGCCGGGACCACGTTGTCCATGCGCAGGCCCAGCGACTCCGGGTCCGTGGCGTCGAGGACGATCCTCCACTCCCAGTCACCGCCGTAGGTGTACCCGACGGTGACCGTGCCGTCGGCGACCGTGCCGCGCAGGCTCTTGGACGCCGGCGACTGGTGCCAGGAGTCCCCCCAGAGGGCCACGGCTCGCTCCGGCTGCTCGTCCGTGCCGACGACCAGCAGCCCCTCCTGGGCACCGTCCTGCGGGTGCGGCCACGTGTACGCGACCGCCGCCAGCAGCCCGCCGGCGGCGACCGAGACGGTCGCGGTGGCAGGGGCTCGGTGCGGTTCGTCCGCCGGCATCAGCCGGAAGGCGTTGCTGCCCGTCCACGAACCCGCGTGCCCGGCCAGGGACCATCGCGGAACGGGCGCGTCGGAGGTCATCCTCTGTTCAGCGCCGAGACGACCGCCTTCAGCGAGGCGGTGACGATGTTCGGGTCGACGCCGACCCCCCAGAGGATGCGCTCGCCGATCGCGCACTCCACGTACGCGGCCGCGCGCGCGTCGCCGCCCTCGGACAGCGCGTGCTCCGCATAGTCCAGCACCCGCACGTCGTGCCCGATGGAGGCGAGCGCGTCGACGAACGCGGCGATCGGCCCGTTGCCGCGCCCGATGAGGTCGCGCCGCTCGCCGTCGACGTAGACGCTGACCGCGAGCTCGTCGTCCTCCCCGTCGGCCGACGACGTGTGGTGCGAGTTGAGCGAGACCGGTGTCCGGCGCGCGAGGTACTCGGCGTCGAATGCCTCCCACATCTGCGCCGGCGTGACCTCTCCGCCGGACGCGTCCGTGCGCGCCTGGATCACCTGGCTGAACTCGATCTGCAGCCGGCGCGGCAGGTCGAGCTGGTGCTCAGCCTTCATGACGTAGGCGACCCCGCCCTTGCCCGACTGCGAGTTGACCCGGATGACCGCCTCGTAGCTGCGGCCGACGTCCTTGGGGTCGATGGGCAGGTACGGGACGGCCCAGCGAAAGTCGTCGACGTCGACGCCGGCCGTGGCGGCGTCCCGGTGCATCCAGTCGAAGCCCTTTTTGATGGCGTCCTGGTGCGAGCCGGAGAAGGCGGTGTAGACCAGGTCGCCGCCGTAGGGGTGCCGCTCGTGCACCGGCAGCTGGTTGCAGTACTCGACGGTCCGCCGGATCTCGTCGATGTCGCTGAAGTCGATCTGCGGGTCGATCCCCTGGGAGAAGAGGTTCATGCCCAGAGTCACCAGGCAGACGTTCCCGGTGCGCTCGCCGTTGCCGAACAGGCAGCCCTCGATCCGGTCGGCGCCGGCCATGAACCCCAGCTCGGCGGCCGCCACCGCGGTGCCGCGGTCGTTGTGCGGGTGCAGCGAGAGCACGACCGAGTCGCGGTGGGCCAGATTCCGGTGCATCCACTCGATCGAGTCGGCGTAGACGTTCGGCGTGGCCATCTCCACCGTCGCCGGCAGGTTGACGATGGTCTTGCGGTCCGGCGTCGGACGCCACACGTCGTTGACGGCGTTGCAGACCTCGGCGGCGAAGTCGAGCTCGGTGCCGGTGTAGGACTCCGGGGAGTACTCGAAGAACACCTCGGTCCCGGGGACCGTCTCGGTCAGCTTCTGGCACAGGCGCGCGCCCTGCACCGCGATGTCGGTGATGCCTTCTCTCGGTAGTCCGAATACGACACGGCGTTGGAGCACCGACGTTGAGTTGTACAGGTGGACTATCGCCTGCTTGGCGCCCCGGATCGACTCGAACGTGCGCTCGATCAGCGCGTCCCGCGCCTGCGTCAGCACCTGGATCACCACGTCGTCGGGGACCAGGTCCTCCTCGATCAGCTGGCGGACGAAGTCGAAGTCGGTCTGGCTCGCCGACGGGAAGCCGACCTCGATCTCCTTGTAGCCGAGGCGGACGAGCAGCTCGAACATGCGCCGCTTCCGAGCCGGGCTCATCGGGTCGATCAGCGCCTGGTTGCCGTCGCGCAGGTCGACCGCGCACCAGCGCGGCGCCTCGGTGATCCGTGCCGCCGGCCAGGTCCGGTCGGGCAGCTCGACTGGGGTGAAGGGGGTGTAGCGGTGGGTCGGCATGCCGGAGGGCTGCTGAGGGTTCCGTACGTCGCTCATCGGGGTCACTCTCGGGGTCTCGCGGGAGGCGACCGGACACAGGCGAGCGCTCCGCGGCGAGGTGACCGGCCTCTAGAGGGAAGCCTCGCCGCGGCGGCCGAGAAGGAGCTGGCGCATCCGCACGAGGTCGAGGGTACGCGGGGAGGCGCGGTTTCGTCCCTGTCCGCGTCGAACCGCGTCCGCATGCTGGACCGACATGGACGCCGCCGGTCTAGCCGCCGGACCACGGACCGGGCACCCGCACCGCGTACCGGCCCGACTTCAGCCGCACGCGTTCCAGGTCGTCCCCGCCACAGGGACAGGAGGTCCGGTGCGGCCAGTCGGAGCCGACATCCAGCCGGAACCAAACCTGCTTCCCCTCGGGCACGAGCGTGGTCCCCCACGCGTCGGCCAGCTGGTTGACCAGGTACAGACCGCGGCCGCTCTCGGCCAGCCGGCCGGACACCGTCTCTGGGCCGCCGGGCGGACGCGGGAGGTCCCGCGAGCGGTCGGTCACCCCGACCTCGAGAGTCCCGTCCGCCACCGACACGCTCACGGCCACGGCCGACCTCGCATGCTGCACGGCGTTGCCCACCAGCTCGCTGACCATGAGCTGGGAGTCGACCACGAGGACGTCCAGGTCCCATCCCGCCAGCGCGTCCGCCACGAACCCGCGGGCGTCCCCGGCCGAGCCGGAGGCGCCGTCGAACTCGCGGGTGACCACTCGGCACATCGTGGGGCTCCCGGCGTCGTCGGGCCCGCTGTTGGACCCGGAGGTCTACTGCCCCGGCCCGGCGCCCTCACCCTTCTTCGCCCCGACTTTCCGAGATGTCCCGTCGGGCCGCAGCAGCAGGCCGGCCAGGGTGGCACGCAGCC
>DASTVO010000306.1:0-5510 GCA_035759075.1 Actinomycetes bacterium | reverse complement strand
CTCGCGCGCGGCCCGCTCGTCGTGCCGGCGGCGGCGACGCTCCTCGGCCTCGACGGCACGGCGCGCGGCGCGCTCCTCCTCCTGGCGGGCCCGTTCGGTCGACGCCACCGCGTCGCGACGGGCCTTCTCCTCGGCCTCCTGCTCGGCCTGGCGGCGGCGCTCCTCCAGCTCGACCGCCTCGCGGGCCCGGCGCTCCTCGGCCGCGGCCGCCTCGGCGCGGGCACGCTCCTCGGCCTCGGCCTGCGCCCGTGCCTCCTCGAGCCGGCGGGCGGCCTCCGCGACCCGGGCCCGCTCCTCCTCGGCCCGCCGGGCCTGCTCGATCTCGCGGCGCTGGGCCGCGCTCAGCGGCAGCACCGGCCCGACCCGCGCCTTGATCGCCTCGGTGATCTCGTCCACCGGCCGGGTCGCGTCGACGACGAGGTAGCGGGAGCCGCCGCGGCGGGCGATCTCGAGGAACCGCTCGCGCACCCGCTCGTGGAAGGCGAGCGGCTCGGACTCGAGCCGGTCGGGCGTCTCGACCCGGCGCAGCCCGTCCTGGGCCGGCAGGTCGAGCAGCACCGTGACGTCAGGAACCAGCCCGTCGGTGGCCCAACGCGAGAGCTTGGCGACCTCGCCGCCGGCAAGGTCGCGCCCGGCGCCCTGGTAGGCGACCGACGAGTCGACGAAGCGGTCGGTGATGACCACGTGGCCCAGGGCCAGGGCAGGCGCGATGACCGTCGCCACGTGCTGGGCGCGGTCAGCCGCGAACAGCAGCGCCTCGGCGCGGGTCGAGAGCCCGGCCGGGGCGGGGTCGCCGGGGTCCGCGGTGGTCGGCAGGTCGAGCAGCACCGAGCGCAGCCGACGGCCGACGTCGGTGCCGCCAGGCTCGTGGGTGACCACCACGTCGTGGCCCAGGCCCTCGAGCCACTCGGCCAGCCGACGCGCCTGGGTGGACTTGCCGGCGCCCTCGCCGCCCTCGAGCGCGATGAAGAAGCCGTGCCGCGGCCGCCCGCCGCGCAGCCCCACGACCTCGCTGTGGAAGGCCGACCGGACGTCGGCCGCCAGCGGCACGCCCCGCCGGTCGTCGAGGTGCCGGTAGGACAGGACGCCCAGCCCGGCGGCCAGCAGGCCGGCCAGCAGGAAGGTGACGGCGGCGCCGTTGTAGGTCAGGACCATCGCGTCGGTGACGGCGATCTCGTGCTGCCCGAAGGCGGCGGCCAGCAGCGGAGCGACCGCCAGGACCGCGACCAGCACGACCCGGACCATCGTCTGCACGAACGCGAACGTCCGGCCGCGTACCTCGTCGGCGACCTCGAGGCCGAGCAGCGTGTAGCCGGTCACCCAGGCGACACCCGCGAAGGCACCGAGGACCAGCGTCACCATCACGGCGATGACCATGTTCGGGATCAGCGCCAGCAGGGACAGCGCGAGACCCGCCGTACCGATGCTCAGACCGAACAGCCGCCGCCGGCTGAAGTCCGGCAGCAGGCGCGGCCCGAGGAACATCCCGCTGGCCAGACCCAGGAACACCGTGCCGAACAGCAGGCCGTAGCCCGGGTCACCACCGCCGAGGTCGGTGACGAACGTCCGGGCGAGACCGATGACCGCGCCGCCGGCGGCGAACGCGCCGAGCATCCCGACCACCAGCCCGCGGACCAGCGGGGTGCGCGCCACGAACGTCCAGCCCTCGACGAGGGTCCGCCACACGCCCGGCCGCGCCTCGCCGGGCGCCGCCTTCTCCCGCCGCGGGATGTCGGTGAGCCGCGCGATGGTCAGCGCGCTGACGAGAAATGTCGCGGCATTGACGTAGAGCGCCAGCTCCACTTGGCCGAGTGCGGGGACCGGGTTGTCCAGGATCCCCGACAGCAGCGCGAGGCCGGCGAACACGGCAGCGGCCACCGGCGCCGAGCCGTACGTGGTGAAGAGGCTGAGCTGGTTGGCCGTCTCGAGCCGCTCGCGCGGCACCAGGTTGGGGACCGTCGCCTCCTTCGCGGGGATCCACACGAGGCTCGCGACCTCGATCAGGAACGTCGCGACGAACAGCCACCACAGGGTCCCGACGATCGGGATCGACAGGAAGAGGGCGAACCGCGCCACGTCGCAGACGACCATGGTCCACCGGCGGTCGAGCCGGTCGGCGACCACGCCGGCCAGCGGGCCGACGACGATCGCGGGGGCGAGCCGCAGGATGAACACACCCGCGATCGCGAGGTTCGCCGCCGCGTAGCCCTCCCTGGCCAGCAGCGGCGCGAGGGCGGTCAGCGCAAGCAGGCCGAGCCAGTCACCGAGGCTCGACAGCGACAGCGCCGTCCAGAGCCGCCGGAAAGATGCGATCCGCAGGACGCCGCGCACGTCGTGCTCGGGGCTCACGGCACCCCGGTGCCGGGTGACGTCGCCTGCGGTGCTCACGCGGTCAGCGTAGTCGTGACCACGGACGGGTCCCGTCAGCTCTTCTTCGCCGTCGTCTTCGTGGCGGCGGTCTTCTTGGCGGTCTTCTTCGCGGTGGACTTCTTGGCGGCCCGCTTCTTCGGCGCCGGGCCCTTGGCGCGCTTCTCGGCGAGCAGCTCGGCGGCCCGCTCCACCGTCACGCTCTCGACCGAGTCGGCCTTGCGCAGGGTCGCGTTGGTCTCGCCGTCGGTCACGTAGGCGCCGAACCGGCCCTCCTTCACCACGATCGGCCGGCCCGACGTCGGGTCGTTCCCGAGCTCGCGCAGCGGCGCCGCGGCGGCCCGTCGGCCGCGCTGCTTGGGCTGGGCGTAGATCGCCAGCGCCTGCTCGAGGGTGATGTCGAACATCTGCTCCTCGGTCTCCAACGACCGGGAGTCCGAGCCCTTCTTCAGGTACGGCCCGTAGCGGCCGTTCTGCGCGGTGATCTCCTCACCGCTCTCCGGGTCGGCGCCCACGACCCGGGGGAGCGACAGCAGCCGGACCGCGTCGTCGAGGGTCACCGTGTCGAGGGACATGGTGGCGAGCAGCGACCCGGTCCGGGGCTTGGCGCTCTTGGGCGCGTCCTCGGGCAGCACCTCGGTCACGTACGGCCCGTACCGGCCCGCCTTGGCCACCACCGGCAGGCCGCTCTCGGGATGCGCGCCGAGCTCGCGGTCGCCGCTGGGCGCGGCCAGCAGCTCCTCGGCCTTCTCGACCGTAAGCTCGTCCGGGGCCATGTCCTCCGGGACCGACGCCCGCTCGGAGGACTCGTCGCCGTCGGCGCCGCGCTGCACGTACGGCCCGTAGCGCCCGACGCGCAGGACGATGTCGTTGCCGATCGGGATGGAGTTGACCTCGCGGGCGTCGATGTCGCCGAAGCCGGAGACCAGCTCGTGCAGGCCCGGGCCGCCGTTGCCCTCCCCGAAGTAGAAGCGCCGCAGCCAGGCGACCCGCTGCTCCTCGCCGCCGGCGATGCGGTCGAGGTCTTCCTCCATCTCGGCGGTGAAGTCGTAGTCGACCAGCGACCCGAAGTGCTTCTCCAGCAGCCCGATGGTCGCGAAGGCCAGCCACGACGGCACCAGCGCCGAGCCGCGCTTGAAGACGTACCCGCGGTCGATGATCGTGCCGAGGATCGAGGCGTACGTGGACGGGCGGCCGATCCCGCGCTCCTCCAGCGCCCGCACCAGGGTCGGCTCGGTGAAGCGCGCCGGCGGCGAGGTCGAGTGCCCGTCCGGCTCGAGCGACAGGACGTCGAGCGCGTCGCCGGCGCGCATCTGCGGCAGCCGCCGCTCACGGGTGTCGCCGTCCTTCGCCGTCGGCTCGTCCTCGTCGCGGCCTTCCTCGTACGCGGCGAGGAAGCCCCGGAACGTGATGACCGTTCCGGAGGTGGAGAACTCGGCGTCCCGGCCGTCCGCCGCCGTGCCGCCGAGGCGCACGGTGACCGTCTCGCCGCGGGCATCGGCCATCTGCGAGGCCACGGTCCGCTTCCAGATCAAGTCGTAGAGCGCGAGCTCGTCGCGGCTGAGCTCGGAGGCCAGCTGTCCCGGCGTCCGGAACGTGTCGCCCGACGGCCGGATCGCCTCGTGCGCCTCCTGCGCGTTCTTGACCTTCCGCTCGTAACGGCGCGGCACGTCCGGGACGTACTCCGGCCCGTAGATCTCGCGGGCCTGCGAGCGGGCAGCGTTCAGCGCCGACTCCGACAACGTCGTGGAGTCGGTCCGCATGTAGGTGATGTAGCCGTTCTCGTACAGCCGCTGCGCCAGGCGCATCGCCGTCTGCGCCGTCAGCCGCAGCTTGCGGCTGGCCTCCTGCTGCAGCGTCGAGGTCATGAAGGGGGCGGCCGGGCGGCGCGTGTACGGCTTGTCCTCGACCGACCGGACGGTCAGGTCGACCCCGCGCAGCCCGTCGGCCAGCGACCGTGCGGCCTCCTCGTCGAGGTGGACGCCGTCGAAGCGGGCGACCGGCTTGCCGTCGCTGCCGAAGTCACGCCCGGTCGCGACCCGCTTGCCGTCGACCTGGACCAGCCGGGCGTCGAAGGCACCGGAGTCCGCCCCCGGCTTCTCCAGCGTCGCCTCGATGTCCCAGTAGGACGCGGTGCGGAACGCGATGCGGGCCCGCTCGCGCTCCACCACCAGCCGGGTGGCGACCGACTGCACGCGGCCGGCGGAGAGCCCCTGGCGGACCTTGCGCCACAGGACCGGCGACACCTCATAGCCGTAGAGCCGGTCGAGGATCCGGCGGGTCTCCTGGGCGTCGACCAGGCTCTGGTCGAGCTCGCGGGTGCGCTCCACGGCCTCGCGGATGGCGTCCCGGGTGATCTCGTGGAAGACCATCCGGCGCACCGGGACCTTCGGGTCCAGGACCTGCAGCAGGTGCCAGGCGATGGCCTCGCCCTCGCGGTCCTCGTCCGTCGCGAGGTAGAGCTCGTCGGCCTGCTTGAGGGCACGCTTGAGCTCGGCGACCTTCTTCTTCTTGTCCGCGTCGACGACGTAGAAGGGCTCGAAGTCGGCGTTCACGTCGACGGCGAACTTGCCGAAGCGGCCCTTCTTCTCCTCGGCCGGCAGCTCGGAGGGCGTCGGGAGGTCGCGGATGTGCCCGATGCTGGCCTCGACCTCGAAGTCCGGGCCCAGGTAGCCCGCGATGGTCTTGGCCTTGGCGGGCGACTCGACGATGACCAGCCGGCGGGTGCCGGTCCGGCTCGCTGCGGTCTTGTCCGTGGCCACGTGGCTCTCTTCCTCGCTGTCGGTCGTGCGTCGGTGGTGCGTGCGATCGTGCTGGCGGCGTGCTCTCGGGCGCCCCCCGTCGGGCCCCAGGATGCCAACAGGTGTCAAACAGGGGGTTCCAGCACCCCGGCCTCGACGAGTCGGCGTGCCTCGTGGAGGAGCTCCTCGCGACCCTCGTGGTCGGGTGCACCGAGCAGCTCGAGCACCGCGGCGACCAGTGTGCCCACAGGCAGCGAGCCGTCGCAGGCACCGGCCAGCGCGGCCGTCGCCGTGTCGGCGGCGAGGGCGCGGCGCAGGCCGACCTGCTGGCGCAGCACAAGGTGCTCGGGGTGCTCGGCGCCGGGTCGGCCGACCTGCTCCTGCAGGACGTCGTCGGCCAGC
>DASTVO010000305.1:0-2695 GCA_035759075.1 Actinomycetes bacterium | reverse complement strand
CGTGCTGCGCGAGGCCGGGGTCGAGCTGGCGCTGGCCACCGACTGCAACCCCGGCACGTCGTGGTGCGAGTCGATGCCGTACGCGGTGCAGCTCGCCTGCCTGGCGATGGGCCTGTCGGTGGACGAGGCGTTCCGGGCCGCCACCCTGGGCGCAGCCCGCTCGCTGCGCCGCGACGACGTCGGCCACCTCGCCGTCGGTGCGCGCGGCGACCTGGCGGTGCTGACGGCCGAGCACGAGGCCGACGTGGTGGCGCACCTCGGCGGCCGGGCGGTCAGCCACACCGTCGTCGGCGGGGTGCTGGCAGCCGGCTGAGCTCCTCGGGGTCGGGAGGTTCAGCCGAAGAAGCCGTACGAGCCGACGACCGTCGCGGGGGAGGGCGCCGGCGGGTCCTCGCACCGGTCGAGCAGCTCCCGCTGGAACTCCGCGAACGCCGCCGATCCGCTCAGCGGGTTGGAGGCGTCCGCCGTCTCCACCGTCGCGACGTGCACGAAGCTGACTCCGTCGTCCAGCCGGAAGGTGGCGTAGCGCAGCCCCTCGGGGCGGGTCTCGGCGAGCTCCTGGAAGACCTTCTCGACCAGCTCCTGGTTGCGCTGCGCGCCGTCCTCGGTGGTGCGGTAGCGCACGACGACCGTACCCATGGCTGCCTCCTGTTCGGTAACCGAAGAGTTACGGTAACAGAGATGTTACGGTATTGGCCATGGCGGACCCGGCCCACCGCGACCCCTTCGACGCGCTCGGCGACCCCAGCCGTCGCGCGATCGTCGAGCTGCTGCGCGACGGCGACCGGTCGGTGCAGGAGATCGCCGACGACCTGCCGATCAGCCGGCCGGCGGTGTCCCGGCACCTGCGCCTGCTCAAGCAGGCCGGCCTGGTCACCGACCGCGCCGAGGGCACCCGCCGGCTCTACCGGCTGCACGACGAGGGGCTGGTCGCGGTCCGCGCCTACCTGGACCGGGTGTGGGGGGAGGCGGCGGCCCGGTTCCGGATCGTGGCCGAGAGCACCGCGCCGGACGGGCCGGACGCGCCACGTCCGACGTTGCGGTCGTCGTCGACGGCCCGGCCGCCGCGGAGGCGTCGGTGACCGAGCCGCTCGAGATCGCCTTCGAGGTGCGCTGCTCGCCGGAGCACGCGTTCGACGTGTGGGCCTCGCGGACCGCACAGTGGTGGCCGCCGGAGCACTCGGTCTCGGCCGAGCGCGGACTGTCAGTGACGTTCGAACCACGTCCCGGCGGTCGCATCTTCGAGCGGACGCCGTCGGGCGCCGAGCACGAGTGGGGCGAGGTGCTGACCTGGGAGCCGCCGACGCGGCTGGTCTACCTGTGGCACATCGCGAGCGACCGGAGCGACGCGACGGAGGTGGAGGTGCGGTTCGACCCGGCGTCGGACGGCACCCGGGTGACGATCGTGCACACCGGCTGGGAGCGGCTGGGTGCCGCGGCCCAGGAGCGGCGGGCCCGCAACCAGGCCGGATGGGCCGGCCTCCTGCCGCACTACCGGGACGCGTGTGCCGCGACCTGAGTACTGTGGAGGCCGGTCTCCGCGAGGTGGAGGAAGGCACGTATGCGAACCAGTGAGGTGCTCCGCACCAAGGGCCAGGACGTGGTCACCATCACGGGGGAGACAGAGGTGCGCCAGCTGCTCGCGCTGCTCGCACAGCACGGCATCGGCGCGGTGGTCGTCTCGCAGGACGGCAGCTCCGTCGACGGGATCGTCAGCGAGCGGGACGTGGTCCGGGCGATCGCCGAGCGCGGTGACGGCGTCCTGGGCGAGCCGGTGTCGGCCATCTGCTCGACGGAAGTCCGCACGGTGACGCCGGAGACCCAGATCGAGGAGCTCATGCGGCTCATGACGGATCAGCGCATCCGCCACGTACCTGTGCTCGTCGACGACCGCCTGCACGGCATCGTCAGCATCGGCGACGTCGTGAAGTACCGGATCACCGAGCTGGAGAGCGAGCGGGCCTCGCTCACCGAGTACATCTCGACGGCGCGCTGACCGTCAGCACACGGTGCGCAGGCGACCGGTCTCGAGGTCGTAGATGAACCCGCCCACGGTCACGTCGGCGAGGTAGGGCCACGACCTGATCCGCTGCACGTCGCTGCGCAGGGCGCTCTCCTGGTCCGTGGTCGTCAGGAACGAGATGCTGCGGGTGTCGGGGCCACCGGCCGCGCTGATGGCGGCATGGACGTCCTCCTCGGTCCCGCCGGCCATCCGGCAGCTGGTGTGCGCGATGACCATCACCCGCTCGACGCCGAGCAGGTAGGAGGCCGCGACCAGGGTGCGCAGCACGTCGTCGGTGACCCGGGCGCCGGCGTTGCGCATGATCTTGGCGTCACCACGGGCGAGCCCGAGCATCGCCAGCGGGTCGATGCGCGAGTCCATGCACGTCACGATGCCGAGGCCCTTGGCCGCCCTGGCCTCGAGCGCGGGCATCCGCCCCTGTGCGGAGAACCGCTCGTTGGCGGCGAGAACGTCGGCGAAGTCGTCCTGGGTCGGCACGACCCGCACCCTAGCCAGCCGGCCCGCGGCGTCGAACCGACGGTCGGTCGGGGTGGCCGGTCAGCCGGCCAGCAGCGCGTCGATGGCGCCGTCGAGGTCGAGGTGCTCGCGCTCCTGGCCCTGGGCGCACAGCGCGTAGGTACGGCCGAGGAAGTCGACGAGCTCGCGGGTCGGCGCCTGCAGCAGCGCCTCGCC
>DASTVO010000304.1:0-2189 GCA_035759075.1 Actinomycetes bacterium | reverse complement strand
GACGCCTCGCCGCTGCCGGGCACGAGGTCGTCGCCGTGGACCTGCGCGGCCACGGTCTCTCCGAGCAGGTGCCCGACGGGCACAGCACCCAGCAGGCTGCGGCCGACCTGGCGGCCCTGGTCGACCTCCTGGGTCTCGTCGGCGACCGCACCCCCATCGCGGTCGGCCAGTCATGGGGCGGGAACGTCGTGCTCACGCTGGCTGCCGAGCACGGCCGGGTCGCGGGTCTGGGTCTGATCGACGGCGGGTGGATCGCCCTGGGCGAGCGGTTCGCGACGTTCGACGACTGCTGGGCGGTGCTCGCCCCTCCGGTCTTCGGCTCCGTGCCGCTGGAGCGCATGACCGAGCGGCTGCGCAGCTGGCACCCCGACTGGCCCGAGGAGAGCATCCAGGGCGCGCTGGCCAACTTCGCGGTGAGCCCCGACCGCACCGTCGCCCCACGGCTCGCCCGCGAGCACCACCGGCAGATCCTGCGCTCGCTGTGGGAGGCCGACGTGACCTCGCTCTACCCGCGGGTGACGGTGCCGGTGCTCCTCACCCCGGTGCGTTCGGACGACCACGACCCGATGCACCGCGACGCGCCGCGCCGGGCGGTCGAGCTGCTGCCGGACGCGGTGGTCGTCTGGTACGACGACGCCGACCACGACCTGCATGCCCAGCAGCCGGACCGGCTGGTCGCCGACCTGGCAGACCTGGCAGCGCGGGTGGAGGCTGGTCGGTGATGGGACGGGTCGTCGTCATGGGCTCCGGGGAGACCGCCCCCACGATGGTGCGGGTCCACCGCGAGATCCTCGCGGACTGCCCACCGGGGCCGGCGGTGCTGCTGGACACCCCGTTCTCCTTCCAGATGAACCGCGACGAGCTGGTCGCGCGCACCCGCCTGTACTTCGCCCAGAGCGTCGGCCGGGAGATCGCCGTGGCGGAGTGGCCACGCGACGACGCCGACGAGGCGACGAAGGAGCGCGCCCTGGCCCTGCTGGACCAGGCCGCCTGGGCGTTCGCCGGACCGGGCAGTCCGACGTACGCACTGCGGCAGTGGCGCGGCACCGCGGTGCCGGGCGCGCTCGCCTCGGTCGTCCGACGCGGCGGCACGGTGGTCATGGGCAGCGCGGCAGCTCTCACCCTCGGCAGCCACACCGTCCCGGTCTACGAGATCTACAAGGTTGGAGCGGAGCCGGCCTGGGTCGAGGGCCTCGACCTGCTCGGCGAGCTGACCGGGCTGACCGCCGCGGTGATCCCGCACTACGACAACGCCGAGGGCGGGACCCACGACACACGGTTCTGCTACCTCGGTGAGACGCGGCTGGCCACCCTGGAGGACCACCTCCCGGCGGAGGTGGGCGTGCTCGGCGTCGACGAGCACACAGCGGTCGTCATCGACGTGGAGACCGCGACGGCCCGGGTGCTCGGCAACGGCGTGATGACGGTGCGGCGACGCGGCGCGGCCCGCACGTTCGCGGCCGGCGAGCGCCTGTCGCTCACCGACCTCGAGGGGATGCTGCGCGGGGACGAGGCGGTGTCGGCCGTCCTTCCGGCGGCGGCTGCCGTCGCTGCGGCCGAGGAGTCGGCCGCGCCCACACCGGCGACGTCCGTACGCGGGGAGGCGGACGGCGCCCGCGCGGACTTCGACGAGGCGCTCGTCCGTCGGGACGTGGACGGCTGTGTCGCGGCGGTCCTGCGCCTGGAGGCGGCGATCGCCGGCTGGCGCGCCGACACCCTGCAGAGCGACGACCTCGACGAGGCCCGCCGCGTCCTGCGGGCGCTCGTGGTGCGCCTCGGCGAGCTGGCGGTCGGCGGGGCGCGGGACCCCAGGGAACAGGTTGCCCCGTACGTCGACCTCCTGCTCGAGCTGCGCACCTCAGCCCGGGCGCACCGCGACTTCGCCACCTCCGACCTGGTCCGCGACCGCCTGGTCGGCCTCGGCATCGCGGTCCACGACACGCCCGGCGGAACGTCCTGGGACCTCGACGGGATGTGACGCGTCTCACCCGGATATCTGCTTGCTGAGTGCTTGCTGTAGTTAGCACCTGGGGTAAGACTGTCGGTATGGCCACGCTGAACGTCACCTCGCTGGGTGACTACATCCGCGAGCAGCGCGAGTCCGCGCAGGTGTCCCTGCGTCAGCTCGCGAAGGTCGCGGGCGTGTCCAACCCGTACCTCAGCCAGATCGAGCGCGGCGTCAAGAAGCC
>DASTVO010000303.1:0-9055 GCA_035759075.1 Actinomycetes bacterium | reverse complement strand
CGGCGCGGATCAGCTGGTCCTCGATCGCGTTCATCAGCGACCGGTCGTCGTCGGGCACGATCCCGACCCGGAACGCCAGCGCGCCGGCCTCGCGCGCGGCCGTGGTCAGGATCCAGGAGTTGGCCTCGTGGATCTGCCCGGGCGCGGGGTGCGCGCCCGGCTCGACCAGCTCGCTCCCGGTCGAGAGCACGACCACCCGCGGGCGCGGCCGCACCATCACCCGGTCCCGGCCGACGGCCGCCAGCAGCCCGAGCTGACCCGGGCCGAGCCGGGTGCCCTGCTCCAGCACGACCTGGCCGCTGCGGACGTCCTCGCCCTTGCGCCGAACGTTCGCCCCGGGCTCAGGGGCGCGGTTGATGGTGACGCTCGCGATGCCCCGGTCGGTCCACTCCAGCGGGACGACCGCCTCCGCACCGGGCGGCATCGGCGCGCCGGTCATGATGCGCACCGACATGCCGGGCTGCACCGTGTACGTCGGGGGCGAGCCGGCCGCGATGTCACCGACCACGGGCAGCCGCACCGGGCTCGTCTCGCCGGCGCCCGCCACGTCGTCGAGGCGCACCGCGTAGCCGTCCATCGACGAGTTGTCGAACATCGGCAGGTCGACGTGGGCGACCACCTGCTCGGACAGGATGCAGCCGTGCGCGTCGAGCAGCTGGAGGTCCAGCGGCGCGATCGCATCGACCGTCGCGAGGATGTCGGCGACGTGCTGGTCGACGCTCTTGAGGTCGCTCACGGCAGCAGGTCGTCCTTGACGAAGTCACGCAGCCAGGAGCGGAACTCCGGACCCAGGTCCTCGCGCTCGCTGGCCAGCCGGACCACGGCCTTGAGGTAGTCGATCCGGTCGCCGGTGTCGTAGCGGCGGCCCTCGAACACGACGCCGTGGACCGGGCCGTGCTCGCCGGAGGCGGCCATCGTCCGCAGCGCGTCGGTGATCTGGATCTCGCCGCCGCGGCCCGGCGGCGTGTCGCGGAGCACGTCGAAGACGCCCGGATCGAGGACGTAGCGGCCGATGATCGCGAGGTCGCTCGGCGCCTCCTCGACGGGCGGCTTCTCGACCAGGTCGATGATCCGCACCGCGTCCGGGTCCTCGGCGTCGGTGACCGCGGCGCACCCGTACATGTGCACGCTCTCGGGTGGGACACGCATGAGCGCGACGACGCTGCCGCCGTGCCGCTCGCGCACCGCGAGCATCGTCGTGAGCAGCGGGTCGCGGACGTCGATGAGGTCGTCGCCGAGGAGCACCGCGAAAGGCTCGTGACCGACGTGGCGGGCGGCGCACAGGATGGCGTGGCCCAGTCCGCGAGGGTCGCCCTGGCGGGTGTAGTGCATGTCCGCGGTGACCACCGTCTCGCGGACGCGGTCGAGGCGCTCGGTGTCGCCCTTGGCCTCGAGCGCTGTCTCGAGCTCCCAGTTGCGGTCGAAGTGGTTCTCGAGGCTGTTCTTGTTGCGGCCGGTGACGAGCAGCACGTCGGTGAGCCCGGCGGCGACCGCCTCCTCCACGACGTATTGGATGGCCGGCTTGTCGACGACCGGCAGCATCTCCTTCGGCGTCGCCTTGGTGGCGGGCAGGAATCGGGTGCCCAGCCCAGCGGCGGGCACGACAGCCTTGGTCACCTGAGCCATGGGCGGCACCCTAACGGTGGTCCGCGCCCGCGGGGTCAGGCGCCGGGCACGTGCCAGCGGTCGCGCCCCTCGGCCTTCGCGACGTAGAGCGCCTTGTCCGCCGCCCGCATCAGCGTCGCCGGGCTGGAGCCGTGCTCGGGGAACGCCGCTCCGCCGACCGACACCGTGACATGCAGCGGCTCCTCGCCCTCGACCACGAACGGCTCGCGCCGCACCGCGACGCAGATGCGCTCAGCCAGCTGCGCCGCCCCCTCGACCGTCGTCTCCGGCAGCACCACGACGAACTCCTCGCCGCCGTAGCGGGCGAAGGTGTCCACCTCGCGGATCTGCTCCTGCACCCGGTGCGCGAGCTCGCGCAGGACGGTGTCACCGCGCGCGTGCCCGTAGGTGTCGTTGACGGACTTGAAGTGGTCCAGGTCGAGCATCAGCACGGCCAGCGGCCGGGCGAACCGGGTGGAGCGCTCGATCTCACGAGCGAGTGACATCGACAGGTAGCGAAAGTTCCAGAGTCCGGTGAGCCCGTCGGTGGTGGACAGCCGCTGCGCCTCCTGGTGCAGCTGCACGTTGTCGATGGCGATGCTCGCCTGCCCGGCCAGGGTCCCGAGCGCGTCCTCGTCGGCGGCCTCGAAGGGCCGGCCGTCCACCCGGTCGTAGAGCGCGACCACCCCGACGACGCTGCCCATGCTGCGCAGCGGCACGGCCAGCACGTCCCGGCCGGTCGGCTCGTTCTCGGTCGGCTCGAGCGGCGCCGGGCCGGAGCCGATCCGGCCCCGGACCGGGGTGCCGGTCGACACGACCCGCCCGAGCACGCCGGTGCCCGGGACCGCGAGAGACGGCGCGGACAGCCCAGCCTCGTGCAGGCCCTGCTCGCCGACCAGTGCGAGCTGGTCGCCGGAGAGATAGAGCACCACCCCGGCCCGGCTGCCGAGGGTCGCGGTCGCCGTTTCCAGCACCACCTGCAGCAGCCCTTCGAGGTCGTGGGTGCTGCTCAGCGCGTCGCCGATGCGCTCCAGGCTGTCGCGCAGGTCCTCGCGGCTGCGCTCCAGCTCGCGCAGGCTGCGCCTGAGCTCGTCGACCATCTGGTTGAACGCGCTGCCGATCCGCGCCGCCTCCCCCTCGTCGCCCGAGGTCGCGATCTCGGTGTCCAGGTCGCCCTTCACCACGCGCTCGGCCGCCTCGCTGAGCTCGGTGAACGGCTGGCTCAGGCCCCTGGCGACCACCCGCACCAGCAGGCCGGCGGCGACGACACCGGCGATCACGATGAAGACCAGGAGCAGTGCCCGGTCGTCGAGCCCGGGGTCCTCCGCGGCCACCGCCACCGTGTACGGGACGCCCTCCCGGGGCGGCTCGATGTCGACGGTCCACCCGGCCACGTCCACGGTGCCGCGGCTCCCCGCCACGGCCTCGGCCACCGTGCGGGCCGTCTCGGGGTCCGTGGTGCTGGTCACCACGCGCTCCCCGTCGAGCAGCACCACCTCGACCCCGGAGGCGCTGCGCGCCCGCAGGTCCTGCAGGAAGCCGGCGTCGAGGTTGCGGGCCGCGACGGCCCGGGCGATGCCGGTCACGCCGACGGCGTCCGCGGACTCGGCCAGCGCCGACTCGGCCCCGCCGCCGTCGGCCGTGCAGCTCGACAGCTCGTCCACCGGTCCGGCGCCCGGCGCCAGCCGACCTGCCGCCACGACCACGGAGCCGTCCGGGGCGAGCAGCGCCGCGTAGTCCGCGTACCCGCCCTCCACGACGACCTGGACCGCCTGCTGCGGGTCCGCGGCGGCCGCCTCGAGAGCCGTGCTGCGGGCGGCGACGCCGAGCAGCCGGCAGTCGTCCGAGACCTCGGCCGCCACCGCGGCGCCGGCCGCCCCCACGGTGTCGGTCACCCGTTCGGAGCGCGCGTCGGGCACCAGCACGAGCAGGGCGAAACCTCCCACGACGACCGGCAGCAGGAACAGGCCGCCGAGCACGAGCCACAGCCGCGTGCGAAGGCTCATGCCGGTCACCGTCCTCTCGTGGCTGACGCGTCCCGCGGGGCGGGCTGGAATGCTCTCACCGTGGCGGCGACGAAGGCGGAGCTGCGCGCGCGAGTCCTCGCGGCGCGCCGGGACGTCGACGCGGAGGACCGGCGGTCGGCCGCCGCTCGTGCCACCAGGTCCCTGCTCGACCTCCCGGACGTCATGGCCGCGCGCTGCGTGGCCGCCTACTACTCCTTCGGCACGGAGCCGTCGACCTCTGTACTGCTCGCGGACCTGTGGTCGAGGGAGGTGCGGGTCCTTCTCCCCGTCGTGTGCTCCGACCTCGACCTGGACTGGGCAATCTACGACGCATCGGGCGCCGGAGCGAGGGACGTCCACGGCGTGTGGACACCGGATGGTCCACGGCTGGGCGTGGAGGCCGTCGCCGAGGCGGACGTCGTGGTGGTGCCGGCGCTCGCCGTCGGCGCCGACGGCACCCGGCTGGGGCGCGGCGGCGGCTCGTACGACCGGGCGCTCGCGCGGGTGCCGGCCGAGCACCTCGTCGCCACGCTGCTGTACGAGGGCGAGCTGCTCCCCCGCGTACCGTCGGAGCCGCACGACCGTGCGGTCGACCTCGTCGCGCTCCCCTCCGGCGTCCGCTGGCTGCGCGGACACGAGGGACCCACCGCGTGAACGTCGAGCTGCTCGGTGTCCTGCTGCTGGTGGGCTCCGTCGTGCTGCTCGTGGCGATCACGGCGGTCCGCCTCGCGGTGGGCAGCGGGCTGCCGACGCTGCTGCTCTACCTCGCGCTGGGCATCGTCCTGGGCGACGACTCCCTCGGCTTCGGCTTCGACGACCCCGAGCTCGCCCGGGCGCTCGGCTACGCGGCCCTGGTCGTCATCCTCGCCGAGGGCGGCCTGACCACGCCCTGGTCGAGCATCCGCACCGTCGTCCCGGCGGCGGCCTCACTGGCGGTCGTGGGGACCGCTGCCTCGGTCGGGGTGGTCGCCGTGGCGGCGCACACGGTGCTCGACATCGGCTGGCAGCAGGCGATCCTGATCGGCGCGGTGCTGTCGCCGACCGACTCGGCCGCCGTCTTCTCGGTGCTGCGCCGGGTGCCGCTGCCGCCACGGCTGGGGGGCCTGCTCGAGGCCGAGTCC
The DNA here is from genome assembly GCA_035759075.1 of Actinomycetes bacterium. Lineage (GTDB taxonomy): Bacteria > Actinomycetota > Actinomycetes > JACCUZ01 > JACCUZ01 > DASTVO01. Next base: position 4,323 of record DASTVO010000303.1, on the reverse strand, counting down.
GGCTTCAACGACGCCCCCGCCGTGATCCTCGTGGTCGCGCTGGCAGGGGCGTCGGCACCGTCGTGGTGGGAGCTGCTGCTGCTGATCGGCTACGAGCTCGCTGTGGGTGCCGTCGTCGGCCTCGCGGTCGGCTTTGCCGGTGCATGGGGCGTGCGGCGGATCGCGCTGCCGGCGTCCGGGCTCTACCCGATCGCCGTGCTGGCGCTGTGCACCGCCGCGTACGGCGCGGCCGCAGTCATCCACGCCAGCGGCTTCCTCGCCGTCTACCTGACCGGTCTCGTCCTGGGCAACTCCCGTCTCCCGCACCGGCCGGCGACCCGCGGCTTTGCCGAAGGGATGGCCTGGCTCGCGCAGATCGGGCTGTTCGTGATGCTCGGCCTGGTCGCGACCCCGTCCGAGCTCGGGCCGTCGATCCTGCCGGCGCTTGCCATCGGCGTGGTGCTGCTGGTGGTCGCCCGCCCGGTCTCGGTGGTCGTGGCGCTGGGGCCGTTCGGGACCCGCGCGGACACCGGCCTGAGCACGGCCGCCCTCGACGGCGACGACGGGAGACGCGTGCGGTGGCGGCTGCCCACGACCTGGCGCGAGCGCGGGCTGCTGTCGTGGGCCGGACTGCGCGGCGCGGTGCCGGTCGTGCTCGCCACCGCGTCCGCGGACGACGACATCTTCAACCTGGTCTTCGTGCTGGTGGTCGTGTTCACGCTCGTCCAGGCCCCGACCCTGCCGGCGGTCGCGCGACGGCTGCGGGTCGTCGCCGAGGACGCCGCTCAGCCGCTGGACATCGAGTCCTCGCCGCTGACCCGGCTGGAGGCGGACCTGCTGCAGGTGCACGTGCCGGCCGGCTCGCGGCTGGCCGGCGTCGAGGTGACCGAGCTGAGCCTGCCGGACGGCGCCGCGGTGACGCTGGTCGTGCGGGACGGGCAGGCGTTCGTGCCGCGGCCGAGCACGACGCTGCGGGTCGGCGACGACCTCATCCTCGTGGCGACCGACAGCGCGCGCTCCGACGTCGAGCGGCGGCTGCGCGCCGTCTCCGTGGGCGGCCGCCTCGCCGACTGGCACGCCCCCCGCCGGCGGCCCGGCCGCCGGACCTAGAGCTCGCCGGCCGCGTCAGACGACGGCGCCGCTGCTGTCGCGCTCCACCTTGCTGCGCACCGGGGAGGTCTTGCGCACCGGCGGCGGGGACGGGCTGCGGCGCTCCAGCTCGATCGACAGCGGCCCGGCCACGAAGACCGACGAGTAGGTGCCGACGGTGATGCCGATGAGCAGCGCGACCGCGAAGTCGGTGAGCGAGTCGCCACCCAGGAACGCCAGCGCGGTCAGGATCACCAGTGCGCCGATGCCGGTGTTCACCGTCCGCGGGACGGTCTGCAGAACGGCCGAGTTCACGACCCGCTGGTAGCCCGGCTTGCGGTCGGCGTTCCAGAGCTCGCGGACCCGGTCGAAGACGACGACGGCGTCGTTGACGGAGTAGCCGATGACGGTCAGCAGCGCGGCGAGGAAGACGCCGTCGATCGGCTTGCCCAGCCAGGCGAAGACGCCGACCAGGACCACCACGTCGTGGGCCATGGCCGAGACCGCCGAGGCGCCCATGGTCCAGCGGAAGCGGATCGCGAGGTAGAGCAGCTGCGCGGCCAGCGCCACCGCCAGGGCGATCAGCGCCTTGGTGCGCAGCTCGTCGCCGAGGCTCGGCCCGATCAGCTCGTCGCGCTCCTTGGTGACCTCGCCGCCGACGACCTCCTCCAGCCGCTGCCGGATCTCGAACTCCTGGTCGTTGGTCAGGTCCCCGGTGCGGACCGAGATGTTGTTCTCGCCGCTCTCCTGGACGACGGCGCGCGGGAACCCGGCGTCGGCGACCGCGGTGCGGGCAGTCTCCACGTCGACGGCGGCACTTGTGGAGTACTCGACCAGCCGGCCGCCGGTGAACTCCACCCCGAGGTCGAGACCGCGGTACCCGATGCCCGCGATGGCGAGGACCATCACGATGGCCGAGCCGGCCAGCCAGCGGCGGCCGCTGCGCATCAGGTCGAAGTCGCGCGCGGTCAGCCACTCGCGGACCCGGCCCGGGTTGGCGACGCCGCTGACCTGCGGGTGCTCCGCGACCCGCCTGCGACTGACGGCCCACTCGGCGAGCACCCGGGTGACGATCAGCGCCGACACCATCGAGGCGAGCACGCCGATGGACAGCGTCACACCGAAGCCGCGGACCGGGCCGGAGGCGAGGAAGAACAGCAGCCCGGCGGCCAGCAGGGTCGTGACGTTCGAGTCGACGATGGCGGTCCAGGCCTTGGAGAAGCCGGTCGCGACCGCCGTGCGCAGGGTCTTCTTCTTGGCCGCGACGTACTCCTCCCTGGCCCGTTCGAAGACCAGGACGTTGGCGTCGATGGCCATGCCGATGGCGAGGACGAAGCCGGCCAGCCCGGGCAGGGTCAGGGTCGCGCCGAGAGCGACCAGCGTCGCGTACGAGATCAGGGAGTAGCCCGCCAGCGCCACGACGGCGATCCCGCCGATGAGCCGGTAGACGACCACGATGAACAGCCCGGTCAGGGCCACGCCGATGACGGCGGCCTTCGCGCTGGCGTCGATCGCCTCGGCACCCAGCGTCGGGCCGACCGTGCGCTGCTCGATGACCTCGACCGGCACCGGCAGGGCACCGCCGCGGATCAGGATGGCGAGGTCCTGCGCCTCCTCCTGGGTGAAGGTGCCGGTGATCTCGGTGGTGCCACCGGTGATGCCCACGCCGCACGGGACGCCCTCGCTCACCTGTGGCGAGGAGATCACCTGCTCGTCGAGGACGATCGCGACCCGGCGGGTCGGGTCACCAGGCGGCGCGCACGCCGCCTTGCCGGTCAGCTGCTCCCACGACTCCCGGCCGGCTCCCTTGAAGTCGATGGTGACGAACCAGCCGCGCCCGGTCGCCGGGTCGATCCGCGCCTGGGCACCCTCGACGCCGTCACCGGTCAGCGCGGGCGGTCCCAGCCGCACCGGCTGCCCGTCCTCGTCGTCGAGGACGATCTCGCCGTCCTCCCCGGCGGGCTCCGTCGGCGAGGGCGAGGGTGACGGCGTGGGCTGCGGCGCCTCGACGCCGACGACCGGGTGGAAGGTCAGCTGCGCCGTCCGCCCGATGACCTCCGCGGCCTCCCGCGGGTCCTGGACGCCCGGCAGCTCGACGATGATCCGCGTGTCGCCGGACCTGGTCAGGGACGGCTCGGCGATGCCCAGCGCGTCGACGCGGCGGCGGAGCACCTCGACGGCCCGGTCGGTTGCCTCGCGACCGGTCTGCACCGTCGGCGAGTCCTTCGTCTCCAGGACGATCTGCGTGCCGCCCTTGAGGTCCAGGCCGAGGCGAGCCGGTGTCGTCAGCGCGAAGTACGCCGAGCCGGCGAGGATGCCCAGCGCCAGCAGGGCGCGGACAAGGGGGGCGGACACGGGGCCTCCGGGCAGGACGCGGGCGGGGATTCCACCCTAACCGGCACGCCCTCAGCGGTCGGCGAACGCTAGTCGGACACCATGTTCAGGCTGCGGTAGCGAGGCCAGGGCACCGGCTCGGCGCCGGCGATCTGGTCGACGAACTGCTGGAGGTACCAGTTCCGGTAGGCGACCAGCTCGGGCGGCGTCGCGAGGGTGAGCAGGTGCTGGCCGGCCCGGCAGTACTCGTCGGCCTCGTCGAAGATGGCACCGACCGCGACCGCCGCCTCGGCCGCGGACGCGGGCACGCGGTACTCCAGGTCGATCGTCTCCCGTCCGCCCCGGTGGGCGGCAGCGATCTGCTGCTCCTGCTCGGCCGTGAACATCGAGTACTGCTCGGTCAGCGTCGCGATGAGCTCGACCAGCCGCAGGGGCAGGCCTCCGCTGTCCCCCTGCTGGCGCATCTGCTCGGCGATCAGCGTCATCTCGCGGGTGAGCTCGTCGCTGTGCTCCTGGGCGCGGGCCCGCAGGTCGAGCGGGAGCTCGAGCAGCGTGACGGTGGCGAGCTCGATGTCGCCCGGGCCGGTGCTCATGCGGCCCGCAGGAGGACGTCGCCGCCGGACCGTCCGGCCGACCCTGGAGCACGAGGCGACCCGGTCCAGTCGTCTGCGCCGGCCAGGTCGTCGTCCGGCAGCAGCGACAGCTCCCGGTCCGGGGTGATCCGGCACCAGACGGTCTTCCCGGTCGGGCTGGACTGCACCCCCCACTCGTCGGACAGCGCGGTCACGAGGGTCAGGCCACGGCCTGTCGTCGCCGTCGAGGAGTACTCGCGCTGCTGCGGCAGCACCGTCGAGGAGTCGCTCACCTCGACCACCAGGCAGTCGGGGTCGAGCCGGAGGTGGACGGTGAACTCGGAGTGCG
>DASTVO010000302.1:0-3590 GCA_035759075.1 Actinomycetes bacterium | reverse complement strand
CACGGGGGCTGGTACCGGTTTCGACCCGGTGGGGACTGGTCCTCGGGGTGTCGGTCGTCTGCGGCGCGGCGGTGGTCGTGGTCGGGCTGCTGGACGGCGCCGCGGCCGTGCCCTTCGGCTCGGTCCTGTCCGGGCTCACGGCGCTCGCCGGCGGCGCGACCGTGCTCGTCCGGGAGCGGCAGACCCGTCGCGAGCCGTTCCGGTCGCTGATCGGTGCCGCGGCGGTGCTCTGGGGCCTGGGTCAGGTGATCGCCGGCGTCCAGATCCCCGCGGGCGCCTCCTACCCGACCACGGGTGACCTGGTGTCCACGCTGGCCGGCCCGGTCGCCATCGCCGGCCTCGGACTGTCGCTGCGGCGGATCGCCGAGCCGCAGGCCGCGCTGCGCTTCACCTGCGAGGGCCTGGTCGCCGGCGGGCTGGGCGCTGCGCTGCTGTGGCGCGCGGCGTTCGCCGGCGTGGTCGACACCGGGACCGGGCCGGGGGTGCTGTCGGTGGCGATCCTGCTGGTGGAGACCGCCGTCGTCGCGGTCCTCTCGGTCGCCGCCCTGCGCGAGGACGATCCCGGGATGGTGACCGTCGCGGTGGGCGTGAGCCTGTTCATCGCCGCGGCGGTGTTCACCCAGTACGTCGCGCTCTCGCCGTCCGGCGGCTGGTCGTGGGAGGCCCGGGCCCTGACCTGCCTGGCGTGGCCGCTGGTCTGCGCCGGCCTGCTGCGGATGGGCGGCGCACGGTCCCCGCAGGACGAGGGGTACGCCCTGGAGCGGCGCCGCACCCTGCTGTTCGCCGGCGTGGTCGCGCTCCTCCTCGTGGCTCTGCTGTGGTCCGTCGTGATCGACCCGACGGTGGACGGGGTGACCCTCGTGCTGGTCGGGACCAGCCTCGTCGCGGCCGTGGTCCGGGACGTCGTGGTGGCGCTGCAGTCCGGTGCGCTGCTGGACCGGGTCCGGAGCATGGCGTACGTCGACGTCCTCACCGGTCTGTCCAACCGACGCGCCCTGGTCGCCGAGCTGACCTCCCGCGACGACGCTTCCGAGTCGTGGGTGCTCACCCTCGACCTGGACAACTTCAAGAACGTCAACGGCCAGCTGGGCCACAGCTGCGGCGACCAGCTGCTGGCCCAGATGGCACGCCAGCTCGAGGAGGTCTGCCGCGAGGACCAGCGGGTCTTCCGGCTGGGCGGCGACGAGTTCGCCGTGCTGGCCACCGGCGACCGTCCCACGGTCGAGCACCTGGCGGAGCGGCTGGTGCTCGCGGTGCGGGTGGCCGCGCTGGCCGTGCCCGGCGTGGGCCGGGTGGCCCTGGGCGCCAGCGTCGGCATCGCCCCGATGATGCAGGGCGGCGCGACGCTGTCCGTGCTCGCCGAGTCGGCGGTGGCGCTGCGGGCGGCGAAGGAGCAGGGGCGCAACAGCTGGGTGGTGTACGCGGACCAGGTGGCGGCCGACTCCGAGCGCCGGCGGCTGGTCGAGGCCCGGCTGCGGGTCGCGGTCCAGAACCGGCAGGTGACGCTGCACGCGCAGCCGGTGGTCCGCCTGGACACCGGGACGGTGTCCGGGGTGGAGATGCTCGCCCGCTGGACCGACCCCGAGCTGGGCCCGGTGACACCGGCGGAGTTCATCGACGTCGCCGAGGCCAGCTCGCTGATCGTGGCGCTGGGGGAGCAGCTGCTCGAGCTGGCGATCTCGACGGCGGTGCAGCACCGGTTCCACGAGCGGGACCTGGCCTGCGCGGTGAACGTCAGCCCGGTGCAGCTGCGGGTCCCCGGTTTCGCCGACGACCTGCTCGACAGGGTCCAGCAGCATGGCCTGCCGGCCTCCCGTCTCATCCTCGAGGTGACCGAGCAGATCTTCGTGTCCGCGACCGACCCGGCCGGGGCCGAGCTGCAGCGGCTGGCCGCGGGCGGAGTCGTCGTGGCGGTCGACGACTTCGGGGCGGGCTCGGCCGCGCTGGGGTACCTGCGGCGGATGCCGGGCCGGATCCTCAAGCTCGACCGGTCGCTGGTGGCCACCATGCTCTCCGACCGCCGCTCCGCGGCCATCGTCTCCTCGATGGCCCAGCTCGGGGCCGCCATGGGTCTCGACGTCGTGGCGGAGGGGATCGAGGACGAGGCCACCGCCGCGGCCTGCCGGGCAGTCGGCATCCCGTACGGCCAGGGCTGGCTCTACGCCCGCGACGTGCCCCTCGACGACCTCGAGGACCTCGTCGCGGACCTGGGCGCGTGTCCGCTGACCGTGGACACGTCTACGGTGGTCGGGTCGCTCGCCTCCGACGCGACCTGACCCCTGAGGACGACCATGCTGCGCAGGCCCATCGCCCGGCTCGTGCTGCGCCTGAGCGGCTGGCGGGCGGTCGGCCACGTCCCGAGGGCCGGCATCCTCGTCGGCGCGCCGCACACGTCGAACTGGGACTGGGTGGCGATGTTGCTTCTCACCTGGCGCGACGGCGTGCAGGCCAGGGTCCTCATCAAGCGCGAGCTCTTCCGCGGCCCGCTGGCTCCGTTGCTGCGGGTGACCGGCGGCATCCCCCTTGACCGGAGCAGTCCTGGCGCCACCGTGCGGGCTCTGCTCGACGAGGCCCGCCGCGACGAGCGGTTCCTGCTGGTGCTCGCCGCCGAGGGCACCCGGGACCGCACCGACTACTGGAAGTCGGGCTTCTACACGATCGCGCAGCAGACCGGGCTGCCCGTCGTGCTGGGTTTCATCGACGGCCCCAGCCGGACGATGGGGTTCGGCCCCACGTTGACGCCCAGCGGCGACGTGACGGCGGACATGGACCTCGTCCGCGCGTTCTACGCCGACAAGCGCGGGATCCGCCCGGAGCGACGCACGGAGCCCCGGCTGCGGGAGGAGTCGGCCCGCCGGGCCCGATGACCGGATCCAGCGCGCAGGAGCGGGGAAGCGCCTAGTGTCAGGCCTGCGGAGCCAACCAGGCTTCCGGCAGAGGAGCACCCGTGGCCGACAAGTCCCCCCGACAGCACATGTCCAAGAAGGCGGGCAAGTCCCTCAAGGAGAAGCGCGCCGAGAAGAACGCGAAGGCTGACGCCAAGAACCGGACGGAGATCGTCCCGCCCGGCAAGAAGCACTGAGGATCAGCCCCGAGGGCGTCGTACGGCCCCGATGTCCCGGGGTGGTCGTCCGGCCTGCACGCCTCGCCGCTCGAACCGCGTCTCCGCCCGCCACGGCACGTCGCTGACCAGCCGCAGGTCGGGATGGTCGCGCAGCACCGCACGCACCTGGTCGGCGTAGCCCGCCATGTCGGTCGCGACGTGCAGGTACCCGCCGTCGGCCAGCCGGTCGGCCACCAGGTCGGCGAAGTCCCGGCTGACCAGGCGCCGCTTCGCGTGCCGTGACTTCGGCCACGGGTCGGGGAAGAAGACCCGCACCGCGGCCAGCGAGCCGGGCCCCAGCATGTCGGCCAGCACGACCCGGGCGTCCCCCGACATCAGCCGGACGTTGACCAGCCCCTGCGCCTCGACCAGCTTGAGCAGGTTGCCGTGCCCCGGGGTGTGGACGTCGACCGCCAGCACGTCCCGCTCCGGCTCCGCCGCCGCCATCGCCGCGGTCGCCTCGCCCATCCCGAAGCCGATCTCCAGC
>DASTVO010000301.1:0-3887 GCA_035759075.1 Actinomycetes bacterium | reverse complement strand
GTCGTCGACCGGCAGCCAGCTCCCGGCGGGCAGCAGCTCCCCGGCAGGGGGAGCGGCGACGCTCCACCGGTAGACCGCGCGGTACACCTCGTGGCCGGGCAGCCCGAGCCGCTCCGGCAGGGCAGCCCGCAGGTCGTCGAGGTCGCCGCCTTCGTCGACGAGCCGGCGTGCCCATCCGGCGTGGGCGGGCGGCAGCGAGACGACGCCGTGGCCGTCGGGGTCCACCACGCCGGTCACCAGGTGGACCTCGCCGTCCCACCCGGGCTGGGTGCGCCGCGTCGACCCGACCACCGACAGGACAGGGCGGGTACGCGGGTCCGCTGCCCCGAGACGCGCCAGGTCTGCGTGGTCGGCGCCGAGCCACCGCTGCCAGTGCGCGAGCAGCGTCGGCGGCGGCGCGGCGGCCGCTCCGTCGCCGCTGCGCGGCTCGACGTCGGTGTCGGTCCTCATCCTGCGGTCACCGCGCCTAGCGGCCGGAACCGGCGCAGCCGCAGGCTGTTGGTCACGACGAACACCGAGCTGAACGCCATCGCCGCTCCGGCGACCAGCGGGTTGAGCAGCCCGGCCGCCGCCAACGGCAGGGCGGCCACGTTGTAGGCGAACGCCCAGAACAGGTTCCCCTTGATGGTCGAGAGCGTGCGCCGCGACAGCCGGATCGCGTCCGCCGCCGAGCGCAGGTCGCCCCGCACCAGCGTGAGGTCCGCCGCCTCGATCGCGACGTCGGTCCCCGTCCCCATCGACAGGCCGAGGTCCGCCTGCGCCAGCGCACCCGCGTCGTTGACCCCGTCACCGACCATGGCGACCACCCGGCCCTCGTCCTGCAGCCGTTTCACGACGTCCACCTTGTCCGACGGCAGGACGCCGGCGATGACGGCGTCGGCGTCGATGCCCACCTCGCGGGCGACCGTCCTGGCCACCGCCTCGTTGTCGCCGGTGAGCAGCACCGGGCGCAGCCCCAGCGCCCGCAGCCGGGCGACGGCCTCGCGAGAGGTCGGCTTCACCGCGTCCGCGACGACCAGGGCGGCCCGTGCCCTGCCGTCCCAGCCGACAGCCACCACCGTCCGGCCGAGCGCCTCGGCCTCGGCCATCCGGTCCGCGAGGTCGCGGGGGAGGGGCTGCGACCACTCGGCCAGCAGCCGCTCGCGGCCGACCAGGACCGCGTACGTCCGGTCGCCGTCGGGGACGACGCCCTGCACGCCGAGTCCGCCGAGGTTGGTGAAGTCGTCCACCGGCGGCAGCTTGCCAACGGCCTCGGTCGCCGCGGTGGCGACCGCGCGGGCGATGGGGTGCTCCGAGGCGCTCTCCAGGGCACCCGCGAGGCGCAGCACCTGCGACCTGTCCTCGCCGTCGGCGAGCAGCACGTCCACGAGCGTCATGGTGCCGGTCGTGACCGTGCCGGTCTTGTCCAGGACCACGGTGTCGACGCGCCGGGTGGACTCCAGCACCTCGGGGCCCTTGATGAGGATGCCGAGCTGAGCCCCGCGGCCGGTGCCGACCATCAGCGCGGTCGGCGTCGCCAGCCCCAGCGCGCACGGGCAGGCGATGATCAGCACCGCAACCGCTGCCGTGAAGGCGACCTCGGGCGAGGCCCCGGTCGCGAGCCAGGTCGCCAGCGTCCCTACCGCGAGCACGATCACGGTCGGCACGAACACCGCGGAGACCCGGTCCGCCAGGCGCTGCACCGCGGCCTTGCCGCTCTGGGCCTCTTCGACCAGCCGGGCCATCTGGGCGAGCTGGGTCTGCGAGCCGACCCGCGTGGCGCGCACGACGATCCGCCCGCCGGCGTTCACCGTCGCTCCGACGACCTCGTCGCCGACGCCCACCTCGACCGGCACCGACTCGCCGGTGAGCATCGAGGCGTCGACCGCGGAGGTGCCGCTCACGACGGTCCCGTCGGTGGCCACCTTCTCGCCGGGCCGGACGACGAACTCGTCCCCGACGGCGAGCTCCTCCACCGGGACGCGGACCTCGGTCCCGTCGCGCAGCACGGCCACGTCCTTGGCCCCGAGCTCGAGCAGCGCGCGCAGGGCGGCACCGGAGCGGCGCTTGGCCCGCGCCTCCAGGTACCGCCCGACGAGGATGAACAGCGTGACGCCCGCCGCGACCTCGAGGTAGACCTCGTCGGCGCCGGAGCCGCGGGCCGGGACGAGAGTGAAGGGCATCGTCGTGCCCGGCTCGCCGGCGCCGCCGAGGAACAGGGCGTAGAGCGACCAGCCGTACGCGGCCGAGACGCCCACCGAGATCAAGGTGTCCATGGTCGCGGCGCCGTGGCGCAGGTTGGCCCACGCCGCCCGGTGGAACGGCCAGGCGCCCCACGTCACGACCGGTGTCGCCAGGACGAGCGCCACCCACTGCCAGTAGCCGATCTGCAGCGCGGGCACCATCGAGAGCGCCAGCACGGGGACCGTCAGCACGAGGCTGACCAGCACCCGGCGGCGCAGCGGGTCGACGGCGTCGGCCTCGCCGGACGCCTGCGCGTCGGTGCCGTGGTCGGGGCCCGGTCGGGAGGCAGGCGCCGCGGCCGAGTAGCCCGTCGCCTCCACGGTCGCGACCAGGTCGTCGACCGACACGTTCTCACCGAAGGTGACCCGGGCCCGTTCGGTCGCGTAGTTGACGCTCGCCGAGACGCCCTCCATCCGGTTGAGCTTCTTCTCGATGCGGGCGGAGCACGAGCTGCAGGTCATGCCGCCGATCTGCAGCTCGACGGTGTGCTGGTCGGTGGTGCCGGCAGTCACGGTGAGGTCGTTCCCTCCGGTTGCAGCTCGTACCCGGCCTCGTCGACAGCGGCCCGCACCGCGTCCTCGGGGAGCGGGGAGTCCGAGACGACCTGGACCGACGAGGTTCCGCCCGCGGTCAGGTCGACCGACACCTCCCGCACGCCGGGAAGCGACTGCAGCTCCTCGGTGACCGCGTTCACGCAGTGGCCGCAGGTCATGCCGCTCACCGCGTACGTCGTGGTGGTGCTCATGGTCGTGTCCTCCTGGTCGGTGTGTGCGTCAGCTGCGGACGAGCCGGGCGATGGCGTCCGAGGCCTCGCGGACCTTCTCGTCCGCCTCGGGGCCACCGGTCGCGGCGGCCTGGACCACGCAGTGGGCGAGGTGCTCCTCGAGGAGCTCCAGCGAGAACGACTGCAGGGCCCGGGTCGCGGCGGAGACCTGGGTGAGGATGTCGATGCAGTACTTGTCCTCCTCGACCATCCGCTGCAGGCCGCGGACCTGCCCCTCGATGCGCCGCAGCCGCTTGAGATGGCTCTCCTTGCGGGCGGTGTAGCCGTGCTCGGTGCTGATGGTCATCGCTGCTCTCCCCTACCCTGGCCTGGTATGTGGCCGACTCGAACTTTACCCCCTATGGGTATGTGCCACAACCTCGGCCCCTGTTCGTCCCGCCCCCTCTCGCGCCGGGAGCCGTCAGGGCCTACGCTGCGTGACGTGCCGGAGGTCTCCCGTACGTTCGACGCCCACGCGAGCAGCGTTCGGGCCGCGCGGCACTTCCTCCGCGGCTCGCTCGATGAATGGGACGCCGTGGCGTTCGAGACCGCCGGCGAGCAGGTCATCTCCGAGCTGGCGACCAACGCGGCGCTGCACGCGCACTCCGAGTTCACCGTCCACCTCCGGCTCGACCCCGACTGCCTGGTGGTCGAGGTGAGCGACTCGTCGACGGTGCTGCCGCAGCAGCGCGAGTACTCGTCGACGGCGACGACAGGCCGTGGTCTGACCCTCGTGACGGCGCTGTCCGACGAGTGGGGGGTCCAGTCCAGCCCGACCGGGAAGACCGTCTGGTGCCGGATCACCTCAGACCGAGAGCTGTCGCTGCTGCCGGACGACGACCTGGCCGGCGCAGACGACTGGACCGGGTCGCCCCGCTCCCCAGGGCCGGCCGGACGGTCC
>DASTVO010000300.1:0-9573 GCA_035759075.1 Actinomycetes bacterium | reverse complement strand
GTTGAAGGTGCGCGGCCTCAGCCCCCCTGAGGCCTGGGCACCCAGATCCCGAGGCTAGAGGCGATCAACTTCGCGACCATCAGCCACAAGACGCAGCCGTATTAGAACTCCGGGCGTAGGACGAAAGTCTGAGCGGGGGTGGTCCGATCGGTGCGGCCTACCGGTCCCGGATGGTCGGCAGGCGCCGCGTCTCGCCCTCGTACCCAGGACGGTGAACGTCCTGCTCGTACCACTCGTCGGTCCGGTCGTCCCACTGCCGCTGACGCCTGCTGCGCCGGCGGCGCGGCTTGTACAGCCACACCTGCAGCAGCAGGAGCGCGACGCCGGTCCACACCAGGATCAGGCCGAGGTCGATGACGTCGACGTACTCCTCGACGTCGGCCGGCGGCTCCACGGCGAAGGCGAGGACCCCGCCCACGGCGAGGAGCACCAGAGCGGTGCCGATGGAGAGGCCACCGGACGGCGGCCGGTTGGAGGTGCGCATGCGCTGGTCCCTCCGGGACGGAGACGGTGCCAACAGTCTGACGACAGGCCCGAGGCCGGCACCACACGGGGGCACCGGCCTCGGGACCGTCAGAGGTCAGACGTCGCGGACGCGGCGTTCCTCGATCACCTCGTCGTGGCCGCGGCTGCGCGGGCCCCAGATGAAGGCGGTCATGATCAGGCCGATCAGGCCGACGATCATGAGGATGTAGCCGACCACGCTGATGTCCAGGCCGGACACGTCGAAGCTCACGGCGAACGCCAGGATCGCGCCCAGCGCGATCAAGAAGATGCTCACGCCGATGCCCATGAGGGAACCTCCTCGTTCAGATGTCACGCTCACGGCGGCCGACGCGGTGCCGACTGCCCGTCGAGGGTGTACCCCGGCGCCGCCCGGGCAACCCGGCGCCACCCGATCGGATCATTCCCGAACCGTCACAAAGCGGGCATCTCGCGGCGAGGTCGCTCAGAAGGCGGCCTCGGGCACGTCCATCAGGGCGTTGTCGACGCTCTCGGCCACCGCGCGGTGCGCACTGAGCAGCGGCAGCGCCTGCCGGGCGAAGAACTGCGCCGCTGCCACCTTGCCCTCGTAGAACGACTTGTCGCGACCGGTCGCCCCCGCCTCGAGCGCGGCGAGTGCCACCGCGGCCTGGCGCAGCAGCAGCCACGCGGTCACCAGGTCACCGCAGGCCATCAGCAGCCGGGTGGTGTTCTGCCCGACCTTGTAGACGTTGCTCGCGTCCTCGGCAGACGCCGTGAGCGCGCCGACCATCGTGGCGACGATGCCCTGGACATCCTCGAGGCCCTTGGCGAGCAGGTCGCGCTCGGCCTGCAGGACGCCGTTGCCCTCGTCGCCCTTGGCGAACTCCTGGATGTCGGTCATCAGCTTCGTGAGCGCCTGACCCTTGTCCCGCACGATCTTGCGGAAGAAGAAGTCGAGGCCCTGGATCGCCGTCGTGCCCTCGTAGAGGGTGTCGATCTTCGCGTCCCGGATGTACTGCTCCACCGGGTAGTCCTGCAGGTAGCCCGAGCCGCCGAACGTCTGCAGCGACTGCGCGCCGAGCAGCTCGTAGGACTTCTCCGAGCCGAAGCCCTTGACGATCGGCAGCAGCAGGTCGTTGAGCCGGACGGCCAGGTCGTGCGCCGCGCTCTCGTCACCGGCGGCCTCGGCCAGGGCCACGTCGTCCTGCACGGTGGCCGTGTAGAGGACGAGTGCGCGCATCCCCTCCGCGTACGCCTTCTGGAGCATCAGCGACCGGCGTACGTCCGGGTGGTGGGTGATCGGCACCCGCGGCGCGGTCTTGTCGGTCATCTTGGTCAGGTCCGGGCCCTGCACCCTGGTCTTGGCGTACTCCAGGGCGTTGAGGTAGCCCGTCGACAGCGTCGCGATCGCCTTGGTGCCGACCATCATCCGGGCGAACTCGATCACCTTGAACATCTGCGCGATGCCGTCGTGCACCTCCCCGACCAGCCAGCCGACGGCGGGGGCCTTCTCGCCGAACGTGAGCTCGCAGGTCGTGGAGGCCTTCAGGCCCATCTTGTGCTCGACGTTGGTGACGTAGGCGCCGTTGCGCTCGCCCAGCTCGCCGGTGTCCCAGTCGAAGAGGTACTTCGGGACGATGAACAGCGACAGCCCCTTCGTGCCCGGACCGGCGCCCTCGGGCCGGGCGAGCACCAGGTGCACGATGTTCTCGGCCATGTCGTGCTCGGCCGAGGTGATGAAGCGCTTCACGCCCTCGATGTGCCAGGACCCGTCGGGCTGCTGGACCGCCTTCGTGCGCCCCGCGCCCACGTCGGAGCCGGCGTCCGGCTCGGTGAGCACCATGGTGGCGCCCCACCGGCGCTCGACCATCCGCCGGGCGACCTTGCGCTGTTCCTCGGTGCCGAGCCGCCACACGACGTGGCCGAAGCTCGCTCCGGAGGCATACATGTGCACGGCAGGGTTGGAGCCGAGGACGAGCTCGGCCACGGCCCACCGCAGGCTGGGGGGAGCGACGGTGCCGCCGAGCTCCTCCGGCAGGTCGAGCCGCCACCACTCGGCGTCCATGTAGGTCTGGAAGGACTTCTTGAACCCCTCGGGCATCGTGACCGACTGGGTGGCCGGGTCGTAGACCGGTGGCTGCCGGTCGGAGTCCAGCAGCGACTCGGCCAGCTCGTGGGTGGCCAGGCGCTCGACCTCGCCGAGGATGCTGCGCGCGGTGTCCTCGTCGATCTCGGCGTACGGCCCGGAACCCAGGACCTCCTGGCGGCCGAACACCTCGAACAGGTTGAACTCGATGTCCCGCAGGTTGCTCTTGTAGTGGCCCATCGGGGCGGTGTCCTTCCGTACGGTCGACCCGGCTGACGCTTGCTACTCGTCGGTAACAACGATGATGCTACTCGTCAGTAACGTTGGCAAGCGGCATCCGCCGGTCACTCCGCAGCACCTGAGGTCGGTCTGACGGTTTCGCCCGTGATGACCGGTTCTTTGCCGAACGGGCATTGTGCGCGCGAGCGGCCGCAGTCCAGGCTGACCGCCACCATCCGGCTCACCCACAAGGAGACCCATGCGCCTGAAACTGCTGGCTGTGGCCGCCACCGCGGCTCTGGCCGCTCTGGCCGTACCCGGCCCCGCCAACGCCAGCCACAGCTGGGGCGGGTACCACTGGGCCCGCACGTCCAACCCGTTCACCCTGAAACTGGGCGACAACGTCGACAGTAAGTGGGACGCCCATCTGGCCACCACCTCGGCCGACTGGTCGGCGTCCAGCGTCCTGGACACGACCGTCGTGGCCGGGTCGACCTCCCCCCGGACGTGCAAGGCCACGGCGGGCCGGGTCGAGGTGTGCAACGCCACCTACGGGAACAACGGGTGGCTGGGCATCGCGTCGATCAGCATCACCGGCGGCACCCACATCACGCAGGGCGTCGTGAAGCTCAACGACACCTACTTCAACACGGCGCAGTACAACACGCCCGCGTGGCGCAACGTGGTCTCCTGCCAGGAGGTCGGGCACACCCTCGGCCTGGACCACCAGGACGAGGACTTCAACAACGCTGACCTCGGCACCTGCATGGACTACTCCAACAACCCCGTGCCGAACCAGCACCCGAACTCGCACGACTACGCCCAGCTCGAGTCGATCTACGCTCACCTGGACTCCTCCACAACCGTGGGGCAGGCAGTCCCCGGCAAGGGCAAGCCGCAGGTCGGGAGCGACGCGGGCTGGGGGCAGCGCGTGGAGGGTTCCCGCGCGCACGGGCACTCGACGTACGTCCGTGACCTCGGCGGTGGTGACGCCGTCATCACCTTCGTCACCTGGGCGAGCTGAGAACGGCCGCGGTGGCCGGCGTGCCGAGCGGCACACCGGCCACCGCGGGAGGTCTACACGGTCCTCGCCGGCGCGCCGTCGACCGAGCCGTCCCGCGACGCCGCCTGTTGCGCGGGAAGCTGAGGCAGCAGCGCCTGGAAGCCCCCGACGAGGTCCGTGGCGCGGTGCAGTCCCAACCGTCGCAGCGTCGCGGCGGCGAAGCTCGAGCTGAACCCCTGGTTGCACACGACGATCACGCGCAGGTCGAGCTCGGATGCGGCGTCGATGCGGTGCGGGCAGGTCGGGTCGAGCCGCCACTCCAGCACGTTGCGGTCGATGACGACCGCGCCCGGCAGGTCACCGTCGCGGGTGCGCTGCTCGACCGGGCGGATGTCCACGACGAGCGCACCGGCCGCGATCTCCGCAGCCAGCTCGTGCGGGTGAACCCGGTCCATACCCGCGCGCGCCTCGGCGAGGAGGGCGTCGACGGCGCTCGACGGTCGCACGGCGCTCATGGCCCCCACCTCCGGCCAGGACGGTACGCCGCTCAGTCCGGCTTGTGGAGGGTCTCGTACATCCGGGCGGCGACCACCAGACCAGAGGCCGCGGTGAGTGCGGCGACAGCCCAGACGGCGGCGCGGATCCCGAAGGCGTCGGCGAGCACGCCGGAGACCAGGGCGCCGACGGCGAACCCGCCGTCGCGCCAGAGCCGGTAGACCCCGACCGAGCGTGCCCGCCAGGACGGGTGCGCCACGTCCCCGATCGCGGCCAGCAGGGTCGGGTAGACCAGCGCGGTCCCGGCGCCCAGCAGGACCGCGGCGCCCAGCCACACGGCGTACGCGTCGGCCGCGGCGACGACCGCGAGAGCCACCGCCTGGGTCAGCATCCCGGCGACGATCAGCCGCTTGCGGCCGACCCGGTCCGACCAGGCGCCGGTCACGAGCTGGCCGGCGCCCCACACGGCCGGGTACACGGCCGCCAGGACCCCGACCTCGGTCAGCGACAGGCCGGCCGCGGCGAACAGCACCGGGAAGAGGCCCCAGGCCAGCCCGTCGTTGAGGTTGTTCACCAGTCCGGCCTGGCTGGCGGAAGACAGCGCCGGCTCGCGCCACGAGGTCTGGGCGAACACGTCCCGGTCGGTGAGGCCGGCGTGCAGGTGGTCGTGGCGCCCGCCGGCCCGTGCCTGGTGGGCTCCGGCCTCCAGGTGGGCGTGGCCGCGGGTCTCGCGCACCGCCAGCGTCGACAGGCCCAGGCCGAGGGCCCCGTAGGCGATCCCGAGGTAGAACGGCTCGGGACGCAGGCCGTACCGCGCGGCCAGGTAGCCGGTGGCGAGCGCCGTGACGGCGACGGCGCCGTAGCCGGCGGCCTCGTTGAAGCCCATCGCCAGGCCACGCCGGCGCGGCCCGACCAGGTCGATCTTCATGATCACGGTCGTGGACCAGGTCAGGCCCTGGCTGATGCCGAGCAGGACGTTCGCCGCCACGACCCATGCCCACGACGGCGCCCAGATCAGCAGCAGCGGCACGGGCAGCGCGACCAGCCAGCCGGCGACGAGCACGGGCTTGCGTCCGTACCGGTCCGACCAGGTGCCGGCGAGGTAGTTCGTGACCGCCTTGGCGACGCCGAAGGCCAGGATGAACGTGAGGGCCGCCGTGTACGCCTGGATGCCGAACTCGCGCTCCGCCAGCAGCGGCAGCACGGTCCGCTCCTGGCCGAGCATCCCGCCGACCAGGGCGTTGACCGCGACGAGCAGCGCGAACTGGCCGGCGTTCTGCCGGAGCCCGAGCTGGAGCCCGTCTGGTCGGGTCGCCACGCCAGAACCCTCCCACTGCGAGCTGGCGGGGTGCGCCCCTGTCGGGTCAGGTCCGGCCGTCGGACTCCTGGGCCTCCCAGAGTGTCGGTTGCGTCTCGCCGGGACCGGTCGTCCGCGCGGTCGTCGCCCAGGTCGCGTGCAGCACCGCGAAGCCGGCGTCGCGCAGGCCGGCGACCACCGCTGGGTCGTCGTCGACGACGACGTGCACCGGTTGCCGGCTCGCGACCTCGCGCAGCAGCTCGAGCTTGGCGACGCGCGCCGGCCTGCGGTCCCCGTGCCGCCGCATCACCAGGCCGCCGGCAGGCAGCTCGTGCCGGGCGAGCCAGTCCTCGGTCGTGCGGCGCAGCCACTCCGGGCGCCCGGTCAGGTAGAGCACCGGTCGGGACTCGGCCAGCTCGTGGGCCAGGTCGACACCGTTGCGGAGGACTGGGTCGTCGCCCGCGGCGGCGAAGAACGCCGCCCAGTCCTTCGGGCGGCGCTCGAGGTGGTGCAGCCGGTGGGCGACGTCCGCCAGCACCCCGTCGATGTCGAAGACGACCAGCGCGGGCGGCTCCGGGTCCGGCGTGCTCACGCCCGCTCGGGGGTGAGCACGGGGGTGAGCACGGGGGTGAGCACGGCCGGCCGCGTGAGGTGGTGGCTGACCGTAGGCATGGGTCCATGGTCCCAGCAGGTCGACACCGATCAACCATTGACATCGATCGATATCCAGGTCATCCTGTGGCGAGACATCGACCACTATCGATACAAGGAGCTCACGGTGACCTCCACCGACCCGTTCGCTGCCGTCGTGCACAGCCGGATCGCGGAGCTGCGGCGCGAGGCGGCCGCCGACGCCGTGGCCCGCCGGGTGCGGAGACACTCCCCGGCCCGGAAGGTGCGGCCACGCCCGGTCGTGGCCGCCCTGCGGGACGCGTTCGGCCGCCGTGCCGCCGGCGCACTGACCCGTACCGCGCCCTGCCCCACGTGTTGAGCGGGCGCATCCGATCGGAGGGAGGTGACCGTCCATGGGCTGCTGCGAGAACGACACCGCATGCTGCGACGAGGGCTGCTGCTGAGCGACGGGGGCCGGCGACCGTCGTCGCTCGCCGGCCCCCTCGGTGTCGCCCGATGTTCACTTGACCCCCTCGGACGGGTGGTGTCTGCTGCGTGCGATGGCAACCGAGCGAGGCGAGCCGGCACCCCTCGCCCGCCGGCTGCTTGCGGAGGGCCTGGGCACCGGGCTGCTGGTCACGGTCGTCGTCGGGTCGGGCATCGCCGCGCAGCGGCTGTCCCCGGACGACGTGGGCCTGCAGCTGCTGGAGAACTCCACGGCCACCGTGCTCGGTCTGACCGTGCTGATCCTGATGGTGGGGCCGGTCTCCGGAGCACACCTCAACCCCGTCGTCTCGCTGGCGGACTGGTGGCTCGGCCGCCGTCTCGGCACGGGGCTCCTTCCGCGCGACCTCGCCGCGTACGTGCTCGTGCAGGTGGGCGGCGGTGTGGCCGGAGCCGCCCTGGCCAACCTCATGTACGACGTCCCGACCGGCCTGGCGACCACCGACCGCTCCGACTGGCACCTGCTGGTCGGTGAGGTCGTCGCCGCGGCGGGGCTGGTCACGCTGGTCTTCGCGCTCGCCCGCAGCCGGCGCGGCGCCTGGGCCGCTCCAGCAGTGGGCGCGTACATCGGGGCCGCCTACTGGTTCACCTCCAGCACGTCCTTCGCGAACCCCGCGGTCACGGTCGGGAGGGCCTTCTCGGACACGTTCGCCGGGATCGACCCGGCGTCGGTGCCGGGCTTCGTGGCCGCACAGGTCGTCGGCGCCGCCGTGGCCGTCGTGCTGGTCAAGGCGCTCTACCCTGGCGTCGAACGGGCTGCCGACGACGTGGTGGTGCCGCACCCTGCGAGCCGTCCCGACCGACGAGAGGTTCCTCCAGCATGACGAGGCCGAGCATCCTGTTCGCCTGCAAGGCCAACGCCGGGCGCAGCGTCACGGGCAAGGTGCTCACCGAGCACTACGCCGGCAAGCACGTCGAGGTGTTCTCCGCCGGTTCGGAGCCGGGCGACCACGTGCACCCCGAAGTGGCGTCGGTGCTGGGCGAGCTGGGTCTGGACGCCGGCCAGGAGCGGCCGAAGGGGTTCGACCCCGACGGGCACTACACGGCGGTCGTGACGATGGGCTGCGGCGAGGCGTGCCCCTACTACGCCGGTGCGCGGTACGAGGACTGGGAGCTCGACGACCCCAAGGGCCAGGACCCCGAGACCGTGCGGCGGATCGTCGGGGACATCGACGGCCGGGTCCGCCGACTGCTCGCCGAGCTGCTGCCCGGCGTGGCGCTGCCGCCGTCGGTTTTCGACCGAACTGCATAACTTTCCCCGGAACGCCTCGTTCTACCCCTCGGTGACCGGTCGACGGGGCCGGCGTCCTGGGGAGGCTCCGCATGTCACGACCGCTGCGCACCGTCCTGGCTGTTCCGCTCGCGGCCGCGCTCGCGGCCGCAGCGCTGGTCGGCGTCGAGTCCGTCCGTGAGGGTGAGCCCGCCGCTGCCGCTGACTGCGCCCCCGGCTACACGCCGGTGCCCAAGGTGCTGGCCGAGATCCGGCACGAGATGGTTGCCGAGGGCGAGGGTACGGCGCTGCCCGGGTTCGAGGAGGCCGCGTCGTCCGAGCAGGGGCAGGCCCGCGCCGTGGCCGAGCGCGAGCAGGCACTCACCCACGAGGCGCTGCGCGAGCTGCCGATGCTCGCCGACGTGCCGCGCGACGAGTGGGCCTCGCAGTGCGTGCGGACCAAGCGACCGGAGTCGCTGCACGAGCTGATCGCGCTCTTCGGAGGCCGGGCCATCCCGCGGATGGCGCCCTACGGCCGGTACGCCGACGGCGCCGCGGCCGCCGGCGCCGAGGAGCGGTCGGCGATGACGGCGGGCTCGGTCAAGGGCACCGGCGGTACCGGGTCGCTCTACGGCCAGGGTCCGCTCATCGTCAACGACCCGCGCTACCCCGAGGTCAACGGTCTCGGCCTGGTCCACAACAGCGGCCGCATCGACTCCTTCGCGCACGACCCGGAGACCGGCCGCCTCTTCGCCGCCGTGGCCAGCGGTGGTGTGTGGCGCTCGGACGACCTGGCCAAGACCTGGACGAACGCGACCGGCGACCTGCCGACCTCGGTCACCGGCGCCGTGGGCTGGACCCCGGCCGGCGGCGGCACCCTGCTCGCGCTCACCGGCGAGCCGACGTTCGGCTCCTACGCGTTCACCGGCATGGGTGCGTACTTCTCGAAGGACCTCGGCCAGACGTGGACGCGCGCGACCGGTCTGCCCGACGGCGGCCTCGGCTTCGCGCTCGCCGTCGACCCGGGTGACCCGCAGAAGGTGTACGCGGCGACGCAGCTCGGCCTGTTCACCTCCACCGACGGCGGGCAGAGCTACCGCAACGCCAACCTTCCCACCGGCGAGTGCTCCGGGGTCACCGACATGACAGCGCAGCCGGAGTGCGCCCTGGCCAACGTCGTCACCGATGTGGTCGTGGCGGAGGGCGGTGGTGTCGGCACCACCACGAAGGCCGGCACCGTCGTCGCCACCGTCGGCTGGCGAGGGGGCAGCAAGACCAACCCGGACGGCTCGGTCCAGTCGCCGCAGAACGGCGTCTACCGCTCCGCGTCCGGCACGCCCAACACCTTCACCCGGCTGACGGCTAGCGGGTTCACCGCGCAGGACCGGATCGGCCGCGTCGAGCTCGGCAACGCCGTGGGTGACAAGCAGGACCACGACCTGCTGTACGCGATCGTGCAGGACGCCAAGCTGCTCAACAACGGCGGCGTGGCCGGCATCGACGCCCCCGACGGAGCGCGCCCGCCGGTCGGCACCACGGTCCTCGACGGCCTGTACGTCTCCAAGGACTTCGGGTCCAGCTGGACCAGGCTCGCCTCCGGCACCGAGCTCGCCACCGACCCGACCACGGGCTCTGCGCTGTTGGGCTACGGCACCGCCGTCGGCTACCAGCCGGGCGTGCAG
>DASTVO010000299.1:0-2328 GCA_035759075.1 Actinomycetes bacterium | reverse complement strand
CTGCTCGTCGTCGCGGTCGGGCTCGGCCTGCTCCGCGCCGCCCGCACCGGCAGCGGAGGTCTGACCGGCCACACCCACGGCACCGGCCCCGGCCAACACACCCACCCGCCGTCCGGAGCCGACCCCCACCCCGGCGGGGATCACGCAGCTCCGGGGATCTCGGCCGTCCCGAGCCCCCGACCTGCGGGAACTCACCCCGACCACGCCGGTGATCATGCAGTTGTGGGGATCTTGGTCCACGAGGACCACGCCCACGCCCACGGGCACGACCACGACCACCCGCACGAGCACCCGCACCCGCACGCCCACGCCCACGAGGTGCCGGCACCGTCCCGGCGCGGCCTGGTCGCCATCGGCCTCGCCGGCGGCCTGCTGCCCAGCCCGTCAGCCGTTCTGGTCTTCCTCGGCGCGCTGGCACTCGGCCACCCGTGGTTCGGCGTGCTGCTGGTGGTGGCGTTCGGCCTCGGCATGGCCGCCACCCTGGCGGTGGTCGGCGTGCTGGTGATGCGCCTGCGCGACCGCGCCGAGCAGCGGCTGGCGCAGCGCCCGAGGTCGCGCTTCGCCCCGGTGCTGCGGCACGCGCCGCTGCTGACCGCGTCCGTGGTCGTCCTGCTCGGCGTCGCGCTGGCGCTGCGAGGGCTCACCGGAACAGGCGTCGTCTGACCGCAGCTCCCCCGCGTACGTCTGGCGCTTCCATGGCGTCGTGGTCGATGTCGATCTCCACGAGCGGCCTCTGACGACCACAGCGCCATGGAAGCAGGGGCGTACGCGGCGAAGCACGGCCCCGCGACGGTGCGCCTCCACCGTTGTGTCCACGGTTCTCCCTAGCGTCGCCGTCATGCACCACCCGCCCGCACCGAGCCAGGCCGCCATGCAGGCCCCGGCCGCCATGCAGGCGCCCTCCCCGGTCCCGGTGCAGGCGACCTTCGACGAGCTGGGCACGCCGCTGCACGAGGTGACGTTCGTCGTCGTCGACCTCGAGACCACCGGCGGCTCCCCGGCCAGCTGCGAGATCACCGAGATCGGCGCGGTGAAGGTGCGCGGCGGGCAGCCGCTGGGCGAGTTCCAGACGCTGGTCAACCCGGGGGTGCCGATCCCGTCGTTCATCTCGGTCCTCACCGGCATCAGCGACGCGATGGTCGCCACGGCCCCGCGGCTGGGGGTGGCGCTGCCGGCGTTCCTGGAGTTCGCCGGCGACGCGGTCCTGGTCGCCCACAACGCGCCGTTCGACATCGGCTTCCTCAAGGCCGCCTGCGCGACGACCGGGCGGGAGTGGCCGGGCAACCGCGTGCTGGACACCGCCCGGCTGGCCCGCCAGGTCGTGACCCGCGACGAGGCGCCCAACTGCAAGCTGGCGAGCCTGGCTCGGCTGTTCCGCGCCGGCACCACCCCCGACCACCGCGCGCTCTCCGACGCCCGGGCCACCGTCGACGTGCTGCACGGGATGCTCGAGCGGCTCGGGAACCTCGGCGTGCGGTCCCTCGACGAGCTGTCGACCTTCTCCTCCCGGGTCTCCCCCGCGCAGCGCGCCAAGCGCCACCTGGCCGAGGGGCTGCCGCGGCTGCCCGGGGTCTACCAGTTCGTCGACGACCGCGGCGAGGTGCTCTACGTCGGCAAGGCCAAGGACCTCCGCTCGCGCGTGCGCACCTACTTCACCGCCGGTGAGACCCGCGGCCGGATGGCCGAGATGGTCGGGCTGGCCGCCGAGGTCCGCCCGGTGGTGTGCGCGACCCCGCTGGAGGCCGAGGTCCGCGAGCTGCGCCTGATCGCCCAGCACAAGCCGCGCTACAACCGCCGGTCGCGCTTCCCCGAGCGGGCGCACTGGCTCAAGCTCACCGTCGAGCCGTTCCCGCGGTTGTCGAAGGTGCGGGAGGTACGCGACGACGGTGCTGCCTACCTCGGCCCGTTCTCCTCGGCGCACCAGGTCGAGCTGGCCACCGCTGCCGTCCACGAGGCGTTCCGGCTGCGCCAGTGCTCCGCGCGGCTGTCGCCCCGGAAGGTCTCGCCGGCCTGCGCGCTGGCCGAGATGGGTCGTTGCGGCGCACCCTGCGACGGGCGGGAGTCGGTCGACGACTACGCCCGCCACGTCGAGGCCGTGCGGGCGGCGATGCTCGGCGACGTCCGCCCCCTGGTCGCGGCGCTGAGCCGCAAGGTCACCCGCCTCGCCGAGGTCGAGCGGTTCGAGGAGGCTGCGGTCCATCGCGACCGGCTCGCTGCCTTCGTGCGAGCCGCGGCCCGGGTCCAGCGGCTCGCCGCCCTCACCGGCTGCGCCGAGGTGGTCGCGGCCCGGCTGCGCGAGGACGGCTGCTGGGAGGTGGTCGTCGTGCG
>DASTVO010000298.1:0-10027 GCA_035759075.1 Actinomycetes bacterium | reverse complement strand
TGAAGTAGTCACCGGCGTTGTAGCCGATGAACGGCAGCATGGCCATCGGGTCGCGGCGTACCACCCCCACCGCGCCGGTCGCGGCGGCTGTGGTCTCGGACGACAGCGTCGCGCCCATGAAGACGCCGTGCACCCAGTCGCGGGCCTCGTAGACCAGCGGCACCGTGGTCTTGCGGCGACCGCCGAACAGGATCGCCGAGATCGGCACGCCCTTCGGGTCGTCATACTCCGGCGCGATGATCGGGCACTGCATGATCGGGGTGCAGAACCGCGAGTTCGGGTGCGAGCTCGGCTCGTCGCTGTCGGGCGTCCAGTCCCGGCCCTTCCAGTCGGTCAGGTGGGCCGGCGGCTCGTCGGTCATCCCCTCCCACCAGATGTCGCCGTCGTCGGTGAGAGCGACGTTGGTGAACAGCGAGTTGCCCTTCGCGATGGTGCGCATCGCGTTCGGGTTCGTGTCCCAGCCGGTCCCGGGGGCGACGCCGAACAGGCCGAACTCCGGGTTCAGGGCGTACAGGCGGCCGTCCTCACCGAAGCGCATCCAGGCGATGTCGTCACCGAGCGTCTCGACCTTCCAGCCCTCGACCGTCGGCTCGAGCATCGCCAGGTTCGTCTTGCCGCAGGCGCTGGGGAAGGCCGCGGCCACGTAGTAGACCTGCTGCTCGGGAGACGTCAGCTTGAGGATCAGCATGTGCTCGGCGAGCCAGCCCTCGTCGCGGGCCATGGCGGAGGCGATCCGCAGGGAGTAGCACTTCTTGCCCAGCAGCGAGTTGCCGCCGTAGCCGGAGCCGTAGCTCCAGATCATCCGCTCCTCGGGGAACTGGGTGATGTACTTCGTGTCGCTGCACGGCCACGGCACGTCCGCCTGGCCGGGCTCGAGCGGAGCGCCCACGGAGTGCAGGCAGGGCACGAAGGTGGCGTCCTCACCCATGCGCTCCAGCACCTTGGTGCCCATGCGGGCCATGATCCGCATCGAGCAGACGACGTACGCGGAGTCGGTGATCTCGACGCCGAACATGGGGGCGTCGGCCTCCAGCGGACCCATGCAGAACGGGATCACGTACATCGTGCGACCGCGCATGCTGCCGCGGTACAGCTCGGTCATGATCCCCTTCATCTCGTCGGGGTCCATCCAGTTGTTCGTCGCGCCGGCGTCGGCCTCGTCGCGGGAGCAGATGAAGGTGCGCTCCTCGACCCGGGCCACGTCACTCGGGTCGGTGCGCGCCCAGAACGAGTTGGGCTTCTTCGCGTCGTTCAACCGCGTCAGCGTGCCGCCCGTGACCAGCTCCTCGGTGAGCCGGTTCCACTCCTCGTCGGAGCCGTCGCACCACACGACCCGGTCCGGCTGGGTGAGCTCGGCGACCTCGGCCACCCACTCGTTGAGCCGCCGGTGCCGGGTGGGGGAGTCGATCGCTTGTGCCGTCATGGCCTCAGGTGTCCCTTTCGCGTCGTCGCCGCGGCCCCGTCGTCGCGCCCGCGGGGCTGTCACGGTAACGCCTGATCGACGGCTGGTGACAGGCCCCCTGTGAGACAGACGTCTCAACCGCTTGCGCCGTGCCCGTTCATGTCGCACACTTCGCCGCCCTCACCGCGGGTCCGCCCCGCCGGGTTGGCACGGCTCTCGGCCGGGTAACTCACTTACCGCCCGACCTGACCAATCTGCGCTGACGATCATCCGGAGGCCGACCATGCGTGCCCTGCTCCGACCCTTCCGTTCCCGGCCCGTCGAGGCGGGGAGTGCGACCGCCGGCGTCCTCGCCGCGGTTCTCGTGCTCGCCGCCGTCGCTGTCGCCGGCTTCTTCTACTTCGGCGGGGAGGCCGACGTCGACATCAAGAAGCCGGATGTGAAGGTCTCCAGCGACGAGACCCCCGACGCCGGCTGACCCAGTCCCGGACACAGCAAAGGGCCCGCCGGGTCAGATCCGGCGGGCCCTTCGGGTCGCGAGTTACGGTCCCGTCACGCCCGTGCAGGCGGTGCCGGCCCACGCGAGGCTGTAGCTGGATCCCACCGGGGTACCACCAAGGGTGATGTTGACCATCGTGGGAGTCGAGCCGAGGAGCTTGTTCGGCGACGACGTCAGGTCGGACGCAGTGCCGTAGGACTTGTTCTTCACGTAGTAGGCCTCCTGCGCGGCCTTTACCGTGGCGGCTTCGGCCTTGCAGGCTGAGGTCTGGCTGTTGTCCTGGATGCCGGCGACGGAGAAGACGACGACGCTGGCGAGGACGCCGAGGATGGCGATGACGACCAGAAGCTCCACCAGCGTGAAGCCGAACTCTTCCTTGGTCGCTGCGCGGAGCTTGGTCAACATGGGGTGTTCCCTCTCAGACGGAGTCGGCACGGTTGCCGACTCCTTACATCGGTCGATGCCTCGAAGGGTTGAGGGTTCATCAGCACCCTTTTGGGTCAACCTTTCGGGTGGTTGCCCAGCCGATCAGCGCACCGCCCACGTCTGGACCGACGGGATCGCCCCGTTCGCGCCGCCGGAGCTGTCCGCGAAGACGACCTCCGAGCTGAGCAGGACGGTCCCGCTCGCGTCGGTCGCGGTGAACAGCACCCGCCGCGGCGACTGCACCGTCGGCGGGACCGAGATCAGCGGCCCGGTGTAGCCGCCGGCCGGGGTCATGCGCAGCGCGACGTGCCGGGCGACAACCCCCCGGTCCACGACGACGTGCGGTACGCCGGTCTGCGCCAGGTCGACGACGGCGGTCGGCGCGTACACCGTGCCCCGCAGCGCGAGCTGGGACGTCGACGACCACGCGCCGCTGGCTGCCAGCAGCGGGGTCGTGGCGGCCGACCCCACGACATAGGGCGCCGCCGCTGACGAGCCGGACACGGCGCGCATCGGGGCGGTGAAGCTCACCGTGACCGTGACGCCGTCGACCCAGGCCTCCACGGGGGAGTTGTTCGGGTTGTCGAGGATGAGCTCGAGCGACATCCCGTTGACCTGCGCAGCGGTTGTGAAGCCGGTGTGCGTGACCGAGTCGGTCTGCTGGCCGGTGTTCGTACAGGGCGTGGCGACCGGGCAGTCGCGCAGCATGAGCGTGGCCGTGGGAGCCCCGCCGTTGCCCGGCGTGAGCCGGACGGTCATGTTCCCGGTGCCTTCGAGCGCCTCGGTGACGTCCGCCCGCACGCTGGTGACGGTGGCACCGGCGGGGACGACGGGGCTGCTGACCGGCATCCTCAGGATCGAGGGCGGGTCGTTCTTGTTCGGCATCTTCACGTAGGCGTAGCTCCCGTCGACCACGGTGGCGTTCTGGGGGTTCAGCCACTTTCGGGAGCTCGCTGCTCCGGTATCGGTCGACCCGGTGACGGCGCCGGTCGTGCTGCCGGGCACGGTGGTCGTGCTGCTCAGCCCGCGCACGACGACGTGCTGCTTCGTCGCGGTGGTCGACGGTTCCAGGGCACACAGCTGCACCGACCCCGACCGGACGCTCATCCGGCTGTCGCCGCCGAAGACGAGCTCGACGCCGGCGGCGGACCGGTCGCAGGCGCTGGCCTGCGGGCTGGCGGCGGTCGGCCGCGGGACCGACGCAGCGGCGGTGATGTTCGGCGTCCAGCCGCTCTCGGTCCCGCCGACCACGACCGAGCTGGCGGTGTCGAAGATCAGCTCGTGCGTCCCGGCGTCGGTGAAGTCGAAGTAGTACTGGCCCGGGCGGAGCCAGATCACCGTGTTGGGGCAGTTGAGGACGGCCTGCAGGGCGGCCCGGGACTGGTAGGTGCCGGCGGACAGGCGGACCACTGGGGTTGCGCACGCCGGCAGGGTGCCGACCGGCGTCGGGTACGTGGTCGGGCCCGCCCAGGTCGCGGGGAACGCCGCCGGGTCGGCCGCCGGGTCGGACGGGATCGTCGCCCCGCACTGCGGGGCGGGCGTGGCCGTCCCCAGCACCGCGCAGGTCCTCGCGGCGATCGAGGTGGTGCTGGTGAGCGTCGCACCCACCGGCACCGTCAGCTTCTGCCGGGCCAGCACTGAGCCGGTGACGCGCACGTCAGCACCGGCCGACATCGTGATGCCCTCATCGACGTCGGAAGCGGTGCTCAGGACCGCCTGCGCGGGCTGGCTGCGCAGGCTGCCGGTCGCGCCGGCGCCCGACCCGGACCGGGGCCGGCAGGTCACCGTGACGGGGGCGGTGTTCCCCAGCTGGCCGGCGGGGAGCGAGAAGCAGGACGTGGCCGGGATCGGGGTCGTGCCCGGGTCCACGCCGGCGGTGAGGTCCGTCCGGACCGCGTTGATGGCGCCGTCCACCGCCCCGCCTGCGGCGTAGGTCGTGGCGCCCTCGTCGCGCACGGCCGCCGTCGATCGCAGGCTGGTCTGCGCGAAGCTGAGCACCACGCCGACGTAGATCCCGAAGAGCATGAGGAAGACCAGCGCGAGCGCCAGGGCGCTGCCGGTGTCGTCGCGCGCGTCGATCCGGCGGCTGAGGCGGCGCGCGAACGCGGTCACGTCGACCGCCTGCGCGCCGACGCGGTGAGCGCGCCGGACCCGTCGGTCACCGAGACCGACACCGACCGAGCGGCGGCGCACCCGACGGTGGCGCCGGCGGCGTCGTGGCAGGTCACCGACGGGGTCCCTGCCACCCCGTGCACGAGGCTGACGCTCGACCGGAGCGCCATCGTGCCGGTGCTGTCGTCGCAGTACCGGCGCTCCAGCAAGGTCTCCCCCGCCCCGGCCCGGGTGACGTAGGCCGCGACCTGCGCGACGGGCGGCCCGCTGGCCGGGATCTCGGTCCAGCGCAGCCGGACGACCACGGTGTCACCGGCCTGCGTGCAGGTGCTGTCGGCCGTGTTGGTGTCCACCGATCCGGCGCTCTGCACGTCCCGGGTGAACGTGGACGGCAGCAGCAGCCGGTTCCGGCTGTCGGAGAGGCTGGCCACCGTCTCGTCGGTGGTCCGCCAGCCGGTCAGCAGGGCCCCGGTGAGGACCGGCGTCACCAGGCCTGCGATCGCGGCGGTGACGAGCAGCTCGACCAGAGTGAACCCGCCGTCGGCTCGCAGGGCCGGCCGCGCCGTCACGACGTCTCCCCGGCCGGTCGCCGGCGCTTGGCCACCTGCAGCTGCTCCTCGGCGCGCCCGTCGGTGGCGGTGACCGTCAGCGTGACGCGTTGCAGTCCCGAGTCCGAGGCGGGGCAGGTGGCGACGAAGGCCCCGGCGCCGCCACCCGCGGTCGGGTCCCAGTAGGCGACGGTCAGCGTCGTCGAGTACCCGGCCAGGGCAGTGAAACCCGCGGCCGGGTACGAGGTCGCGCAGGAGGAGTAGGCGTCGCCGGCGACCGCCTCCGCGTACGCCCGCACCGCCCCGGCGGCAACAGCTGCGCTGCGGTCGACGTCCGCGCTGGTGATCGAGGTCATCATGCCGCCGAGCACGGTCACGACGCCGAGGCCGAGGATGGCCACCGCCAGCAGCATCTCCACCAGGGTGAAGCCGTGCTCGTCGCGGGGAGCCCGGCCGCGGGTGGCCCGGCCCGCGCTCATGGCGCGCCGGTGTTCCGGTAGATGCCGTACATCGCCGTCACCAGCGCCAGCGCGACGAACCCGACGACCACGCCCATCACGACGAGGACCGCCGGCTCGAACAGCGACGTCAGCTTCTTGACCTGGTAGTCGAGCTCGCGCTCGTAGAACACGGCGACGGCGTCGAGCTGGTCGTCGAGCGAGCCGGTGTCCTCGCCGACCCGCAGCATCTGCACCGCCGCGGGCGGGAAGACCCCGCTGCGGCCGAGCGGCCCGGCGATCCCCTCGCCCTGCATCATGGCCTCGCGCGCCGTGACGAGCGCCCGGGTCACGACACGGTTGTTGGCCGCGGTCGCGGCGACGTCCATCGCCTCGCCGAGCGGCACCCCGGCCCGGACCATCGACCCGAAGATGCGCGAGAACCGCTCGACGAGTGCGTACCGCACGGTCTGGCCGATGACCGGGACGTTCAGCGCCAGCCGGTCGAACACCTCCCGGCCGGAGTCCCGCCGCACGTAGACGACCAGCCCGGTCACGACGGACGCGCCGCCCAGCAGGACGGCCCACCACCACGAGGACAGGAAGTCCGAGAGGCCGAGCAGCATGCGCGTCGGGAGCGGCAGCTCGCGGCCGAAGGAGGTGAAGAAGAGCCGGAACTTCGGCAGCACGAAGACGACGAGCAGCACGGTCACGGCGACCGACAGGAACGCGATGACCGCGGGGTAGACCGACGCCGAGCGCAGCTTGCTGCGCGTCTCCTCGTCCCGCTCGAGGTAGCTCGCGAGCCGGTCCAGCACCTCGTCGAGGTTCCCGGTCAGCTCGGCGGAGCGCATCATGCTGCGGTACGCGGGGGGAAACACCGTCGGGTGCCGCTCGATCGCGGCGGAGAGACCGACGCCCTCTCGCAGGTCGTCCGCGATCGCGGCAAGCGTCCGGGCCAACGTCGGGTTGACCACGTCCTCCTGCAGCAGCGTCAACGCGTCCAGGATCGGGATGCCGGCGCGGACGAACGACGAGAGCTGCCGCGAGAGCAGCATCAGGTCCTTGTTCTTGACCCGGGCGGGCCACAGCTCGGTCCGGCCCCTCCGCGGCTTCTCAGCGGGGGGTGCCGTGGCCGAGGTCTCCGCGCGCGGGCCGGGAACGTCCGTCGCCACCGGGCCCGAAGCCGGGCCCCGGTCGCGCACCTTCCAGAGGCTGGTCATGTCCGTCGTCCTAGAGGATGTGGATGCCGCGGACGACCTCGGCGACGGTGGTCACGCCGTCACCGACAAGTCGGACGGCTTCCTCGCGCAGGGTCCGGGTCCCCTGCTCGGCGGCCAGGTCGCGGACGTCCTGGTGGGTGGGTCGTTGTGCGACCAGCTGCTTCATCTCCGGGGTCATGCGCAGCAGCTCGTAGACCCCGACGCGGTCCTGGAAGCCGGTGTTGCTGCAGAAGGTGCACCCCTCCCCGCGCCAGAAGCGGCTGTTGCGCGTCACCTTGCGGGTGCCGCCGGCGTCGACGTAGAAGTCGAGCTCGTCGGTGGTCGGCCGGTACTGGACGCGGCACTGGTCGCAGATGCGGCGGATGAGCCGCTGGCTGATGACGCCGGTCACGGCCGAGGACACGACGAACGGCTCGATGCCCATGTCGAGGAAGCGGAGCAGGGCCGAGGTCGCGTCGGTCGCGTGCAGGGTGGAGAGCACGAGGTGGCCCGTGAGTGCGGACTGGATGGCGATCCGCGCGGTCTCCTCGTCGCGGATCTCGCCGACCAGGATGACGTCCGGGTCCTGCCGCAGGATGGACCGGAGGCCGGTGGCGAACGTGACGCCGGCTGCCTCGTTGATCTGGATCTGGTTGATGGACGGGAAGACGTACTCGACCGGGTCCTCGATCGTCATGATGTTGCGCTCGGGCGCGTTGAGCTCGCTGAGGGTGGCGTAGAGGCTGGTGGTCTTGCCGCTCCCGGTGGGCCCGGCGCAGATGACCATGCCGTAGGGCGAGCGGACGAGCTCGCCGAAGACCCGGTACGTGTCCGGCGGCATCCCCAGCTCGGAGAGCCGGAACTGCGGCCGGCTCTTGTCCAGGACCCGGAGCACGAGCTTCTCGCCTGCGACGGTGCCGGTGCTCGCCACCCGCAGGTCGATGGCTCGCCCTTCGACGTCCATGGCGACCTGACCGTCCTGCGCCTTGCGCCGCTCGACGATGTTCATGCCGGCGAGCACCTTCAGCCGGCTGATCACAGCGGCGCCCATCTCGGCCGGCAGGCTCAGCACGTCGTGCAGCACGCCGTCGATGCGGTACCGGACCCGGACGAGCGCGTCCATCGGCTCGATGTGCACGTCGGAGGCTCGGTCCCGTAGCGCCTGGGCGAGGACGAGGTTGACGACCTGGACGACCGGCGCGTTCTCGTCCACAGCGACCGACGCTGACGTCTGCTGTGCGCGCCGGTCGGTGTTGGCTGCCTCGAAGGCGTCGACGTGGCGGTCCACGGCGGCCAGCGCCCGGTAGCTCTGGTCGATGGCCCGCCGGATGTCCGTCGTCGCGGCGACGACCAGCTCGACGTCAAGCCTCGTCAGCGCCGACAGCTCGGACATCAGCTGGTCGCTCGGGTCGGCCACCGCGACCACGAGGATGCCCTCGGCCAGCCGCAGCGGCAGCGCGAGCAGCGATCGGGCGGCGCCCTCGGGGAGGCGCTCGACCGCGTCGGTCTCGGCGGCCTCTCGGCGCAGGTCGATGGTCGCGACGCCGAAGTGCTCGCCCAGCGCCTCCGCGAGGTCGCGTTCGTCGATCATCCCGAGGTCGACGAGGAGCGCGCCCAACCGCTTCCCGGACACCCGCTGCTTGAGCAGGGCGTTGTCGAGCTTCTCCTGCGTCAGGAGGCGTCGGGCGACGAGGATCTCGCCCAGGAACTGCCGACGGTCCCGGGTCGCCGCGGCGTCGCCGGAGGGTGTCGGGACGGTCTCGTCGTCGACCGGGACGCGAACGGCGTCCGTGTCCTGCGCGGCGCTGACCACGTCACGACCTCCTGCGCGGCAAAGCCCCGCGTCCTGGCAGCGCGGCCGGGTCGCCCACTGCTCCATTCGTGTCATCGGCACGGGGGCGCCGGGCTTGACTCCTGGTGGGCACTTCCGGCGCTGCGTCCCCGCAGGTGCCTGCGCGGATGCCAGACTCTCGGCCCATGGACGCAGCGGGCGGCGGCAGCGCGGCCGCGGAGGCGGTCGAGCGCCTCCTGACCGCGCTCTGGGAGCTCAAGGGCTCCGACCTCCTGCTCACCCCCGGCGTGGCACCGATGGTGCGGCGGGACGGGCGGCTCGAGCGGCTTCCGGGCGAGGACGCGCTCTCGGCCCAGGACACCGGTCGGCTGTTCCGCGCCCTGCTCAACGACCGGCAGGCCGAGGAGTTCGACCGCGAGAGCGAGATCGACTTCTCGTTCAGCTGGCACGATCGGGCCCGGCTACGGGTCAACGGCTTCCGGCAGCGGGGGTCGGTTGCCGTCGCGCTGCGGATGATCCCGTACGGGCTGCCGCAGCTCGCCGAGCTGGCCATCCCGGAGGCCGTGGTCGCGTTCACCGAGCTGCCGCAGGGGCTGGTCCTCGTGACCGGTCCCACCGGGTCCGGCAAGTCGACGACACTCGCGGCGCTGATCGACAGGATCAACGCCAGCCGGCCCTGCCACATCCTCACGATCGAGGACCCCATCGAGTACGTGCACCCGCACAAGGTGGCGGCGGTCAACCAGCGCGAGGTCGGCACCGACACCGAGAGCTTCCCCCGGGCGCTGCGGTCCGCGCTGCGGGAGGATCCGGACGTCCTGCTCGTGGGCGAGATGCGCGACCTGGAGACGATCCAGACCGCCCTGACCATCGCCGAGACCGGTCACCTGGTGTTCGCGACCCTGCACACGAACGACACCGCGCAGGCGCTGGACCGGATCGTCGACGTCTTCCCCGGCGACCAGCAGGGGCAGATCAGGGTGCAGCTGGCCAACGCGCTGACCGGCATCGTCTACCAGCGGCTGCTCCCGCGGGTCGGCGGCGGGCGTGCCGCCGCGTACGAGGTGCTCGTGGCGACGCCGGCCGTCCGCAACCTGATCCGGGAGGGCAAGGCGCGCCAGCTGCGCAACATCCTGGCCACCGGGTCCCGGGACGGGATGCAGACCATCGAGCAGTCGCTCACGTCACTGGTCGCCGCCGGGGTCGTCGATCACGCCGTCGCCGCGGCGGCCAGCGTCCATCCGCACGAGGTGCTGGCTCCGCGCTAGGCCGCTGCCCGATTCGGCCGGTCGCGGGCGAGGCGGTAGCATCGTGGCTCGCGCGTGAGCGCAAGCGCCCGTAGCTCAACGGATAGAGCATCTGACTACGGATCAGAAGGTTAGGGGTTCGAATCCCTTCGGGCGCGCCCAGCATCGGCGCCGGCGGGCGAGTTCGAGCAGGCGCACGACCAGTGCGCGGCCGCCAGGCCGGGGCAGTACGCGCACGCGGCGCGGTCAGCCCACGCGACGTCTCCCAACCGGGACCCTCCTCGTGGCGTCCGGCCAGGCTGCTCCAGCAGCACGTGGAGACCGAGGGCGTCGACCCAGGAGCAAGGCGGGCCGGCGGCGCC
>DASTVO010000297.1:0-7283 GCA_035759075.1 Actinomycetes bacterium | reverse complement strand
GGAGTGGGAGCCGGGGCTGTCCGCCACCGCGTACGAACCCGGCCTGCGGGAGCCGTCGGCCAAGGCCGGCCTGCTCGCCGGCATGGGCATGACCGAGAAGCAGGGCGGCTCCGACGTGCGCGCGAACACGACGCGCGCCGAGCCGACCGGCGACGACGACGCATGGGGGAGCCGGTACCGGCTCGCCGGGCACAAGTGGTTCTGCAGCGCACCGATGAGCGACGCGTTCCTCGTGCTCGCGCAGGCGCCGGGCGGGCTGTCGTGCTTCTTCGTGCCGCGCGTGCTGCCCGAGGGCTCGCGCAACGTCTTCCGCATCCAGCGGCTCAAGGACAAGCTCGGCAACCGGTCCAACGCGTCGTCCGAGATCGAGCTCGACGGCACGTGGGCGCGCCGGCTGGGCGACGAGGGCCGCGGCGTCGCGACCATCATCGAGATGGTCACGGCGACCCGGCTGGACTGCGTGCTCGGCTCGACCGCACTGATGCGGCAGGCCGTCAGCCAGGCGACCCACCACGCGTCGCACCGGTCGGCGTTCGGCGGTCTGCTGGTCGACAAGCCGCTGATGCAGAACGTGCTCGCCGACCTCGCCGTCGAGGCCGAGGCGGCGACCGCGCTGGCGATGCGGCTGGCGCACGCCGTCGACGCCGGCGAGCGCGACTTCCTGCGGCTGGCCGTGGCCGTCGGGAAGTACTGGGTGTGCAAGCGCACGCCGGCGGTCGTCGGCGAGGCGCTGGAGTGCCTGGGCGGCAACGGGTACGTCGAGGAGTCCGGGATGCCGCGGCTGTACCGCGAGGCGCCGCTGAACTCGATCTGGGAGGGGTCGGGCAACGTCAACGCCCTGGACGTGCTGCGGGCGCTGTCCCGGGAGCCGGCGGCGCTGGAGGCGTTTCGCGCCGAGGTGGAGACCGCTCGCGGCGCCGACCGTCGGCTGGACGCGGCGGTCGAACGGCTGGGCAAGGAGCTGACGACGGTCGACGAAGGCTCGGCCCGGCGCCTGGTCGAGCTGATGGCGCTGACCCTGCAGGGGTCGCTGCTGGTGCGGTACTCCCCCGCGTACGTCGTCGACGCCTTCGCCGCCTCCCGCCTGGACGGCGGCTGGGGACACGCGCACGGCACCCTGCCGCCGGGGCTCGACACCGCCGCCGTCGCCGCCCGCGCCACCCCGCAAGCCGGCTAGGCGAACGCGTACCGGATGGTGGGACGGTCTCGACGGGAGCCGAGACGGGCCGCACTCTTGTCGTCATGACCCGGACCGGTGCGCGCCTCGTCGCGCGGCTCCACGTGGACTTCGGCCACGTGTCGAGCGCGGTCTGTCTGCGCGGCTGACCTTCCGCCGCCCTGCCCGACAGGCGCGCGGTCGCGCCGGTCCGCACCCTGTCCGCGGTGCATCGACGCACGACGCGCGTGCCCCGCACACCGGAGCCAACCGCCATGGCGTCACCGACCGCCACCCGTACGTCCACCACCGAACGTGCCAGCGCCCACAAGGGGCACGGCCAGTGGGCGCTGGGCCACCTCGAGCCGCTGACGCCCAACGAGCGCATCAAGCGCGACGACGACGGGCTGAACGTGCGGGCCCGGATCGAGAACGTCTACGCCCACCACGGGTTCGCGTCCATCGACCCGGCCGACCTGCGGGGCCGGTTCCGCTGGTGGGGCCTCTACACCCAGCGCCGCCCGGGGATCGACGGCGGCAAGACGGCCGTGCTCGAGCCGCACGAGCTCGACGACGAGTACTTCATGCTGCGCGTGCGCATCGACGGCGGACGCCTCAGCACCGAGCAGCTGCGGGTCGTCGGCGAGGTGTCGCAGGACTTCGCGCGGGACACCGCGGACGTCACCGACCGGCAGAACGTGCAGCTGCACTGGGTGCGGATCGAGGACGTGCCCGAGATCTGGCGACGCCTCGAAGCCGTCGGACTGTCCACCACCGAGGCCTGCGGCGACACCCCGCGGGTCGTCCTCGGCTCACCGGTCGCCGGCATCGCCGCTGACGAGATCCTCGACGGGACCCCGGCGATCGAGGAGATCCAGCACCGCTACATCGGCTCGCCGGAGTTCTCCAACCTGCCGCGCAAGTTCAAGTCCGCGGTCAGCGGCTCGCCGCTGCAGGACGTCGAGCACGAGGTGAACGACATCTCGTTCATCGGTGTCGTGCACCCGGTGCACGGCCCCGGGTTCGACCTGTGGGTCGGGGGCGGCCTGTCGACGAACCCGATGCTGGCGCAGCGGCTCGGCGCCTGGGTGCCGCTGGACGAGGTGGCCGAGGTGTGGGCCGGTGTGGTCGGCCTGTTCCGCGACTACGGCTACCGGCGGCTGCGTACGCGGGCGCGGATCAAGTTCCTGGTCTCCGACTGGGGCGTGGAGCGCTTCCGCGAGGTGCTCGAGCAGGAGTACCTCGGCCGCCGGCTGGTGGACGG
This sequence comes from Actinomycetes bacterium, assembly GCA_035759075.1. GTDB lineage: Bacteria > Actinomycetota > Actinomycetes > JACCUZ01 > JACCUZ01 > DASTVO01. The sequence continues at coordinate 4,863 of DASTVO010000297.1, read as the reverse complement.
CCCCGCTCCCCCTTTGCCGTCCGGCAGCCGTGACCACGTCGGCGTGCACCGGCAGGCCGACGGGCGCTTCTACGTCGGGCTGGCGCCGACCGTCGGACGGGTGTCCGGAACCACCCTGGTCCGGCTCGCCGAGGTGGCCGAGGCGCACGGGTCGGCGCGGGTGCGCACCACGCCGCACCAGAAGCTGGTGGTGCTCGACGTCCCGGCCCACCAGGTCGACTCGCTCGTGGACGCGGCCGAGGGGCTCGGGCTGCGGGCCCGGCCCGGCTCGTTCCGGCGCGGCACGATGGCCTGCACCGGCATCGAGTTCTGCAAGCTGGCCATCGTCGAGACCAAGGCCCGCGCCGCGAAGCTCATCGACGAGCTGGAGACCCGGCTGCCCGGCCTCGACCAGCCGCTCACGGTCAACGTGAACGGCTGCCCCAACTCCTGCGCCCGGATCCAGGTCGCGGACATCGGCCTCAAGGGCCAGCTGGTGCCCGGCCCGGACGGCACCCAGGTCGAGGGGTTCCAGGTTCACCTCGGCGGCGGGCTGGGCCTCGACGCCGGCTTCGGCCGCAAGCTGCGCGGCCACAAGGTGACCGCCGACGAGCTGCCCGACTACGTCGAGCGCGTCGTCCGCCGCTTCACCGAGGAGCGACTTGAGGGCGAGCGCTTCGCCCAGTGGGTCGCCCGCGCCGACGGGGAGGCGCTGCGATGAGCGACGCCCGGGCGGTCCCCTTCTACTGCCCGTTCTGCGGCGAGGAGGACCTGCGTCCGCACGAGGAGGGGCACGGTGCCTGGCACTGCCGCTCCTGCACGCGGGTGTTCTCGCTGAAGCTGGTCGGGCTGGTGGCGTCGTGACCGCGCCGGCACTGGTCAGCCCGATGCCCACGTACCCGCCGGCCGGGACCTCGGCCGAGCACCGCGAGGCGCTGGCCCACCGGGCCGCCTGGCGGCTGGAGGACGCGTCGGCCGAGACGATCCTGCGATGGGCGGTCCGCACGTTCGGGTCACGGTTCGCGGTCACGTCGTCGATGGCCGACGCCGTGCTCGTCGACCTGGTCGCGCGGACCGCGCCGGGGACCGACGTCCTCTTCCTGGACACCGGCTACCACTTCACCGAGACGATCACGATGCGGGACGCGGTGGCGGCCACGTACCGCGGCCGGGTCAACCTGGTCACGGTCACCCCGGAGCAGACGGTGGCGCAGCAGGACGCCGACCACGGGACGGACCTGTTCGCGTCGAACCCGGACCGGTGCTGCTTTCTGCGCAAGGTGCTGCCCCTCGACCGTGCCCTGGCCGGCTACGACGCGTGGGGCAGCGGCCTCCGCCGGGACGACTCCTTCACCCGGTCGCGGACACCGGTCGTCGACTGGGACCGGCGCAACGGCATGGTCAAGGTGAACCCGCTCGCGCGGTGGACCCAGCAGGACGTGGACGAGTACGTCCAGCGGCGCGGTGTCCTGACCAACCCCCTGCTGGACCAGGGGTTCACCTCGGTCGGCTGCTTCCCGTGCACCGGCCCGGCGGCCGGCGCCGGGACCCCGGCGGACCGCCGGTCCGGCCGCTGGGCCGGTACCGGCAAGTCCGAGTGCGGGATCCACGACCTGGAGGTGGCGACGTGAGCGGGCCGTCCTACCCCCTGACCCTCGACGTGGCGGGCCGTCGGGTCCTCGTGGTCGGTGGCGGACCGGTGGCAGCCCGCCGTACGCGGGGGCTGCTGGCTGCGGACGCGGAGGTCTCCGTGGTCGCTCCGTACGTGTGCGAGGACCTGCGCGACCTCGCCGACAGCGGTGCCGTCACCTGGCTGCCCCGCGACTACGAGGGCGGCGACCTCGACGGCGCCTGGCTGGTGCACACCGCCACCGGCGACCCGGCCACGGACGACCTGGTGGCGGCGCACGCCGACGCCGCCCGCGTCTGGTGCGTCCGCGCAGACGACGCCGCGCTGTCGGCGGCGTGGACTCCCGCTGTCGCGCGGAGCGGGTCGGTGTCCGTGGCGGTCACCGCCGGCGGCGACCCGCGGCGCGCCCGGTCGCTGCGGCAGGCGATCTCGGTCGCCCTCGACAGCGGCGACCTGCCGTTGCGCCACCACCGGCCGCGACCGACCGGGTGCGTGGCGCTGGTGGGCGGCGGACCCGGTGACGCCGGCCTGATCACGACCCGCGGCCGCCGGCTGCTGGCCGAGGCCGACGTGGTGGTGGTCGACCGGCTGGCGCCGCGGACGCTGCTCGAGGACCTGGACGAGGACGTGGTCGTCGTGGACGTCGGCAAGACCCCGGGCAACCACCCGGTCCCCCAGGAGGAGATCAACCGTGTGCTCGTCGAGCAGGCCCAGGCCGGCCGCCGGGTGGTGCGGCTCAAGGGCGGCGACCCGTTCGTCCTGGGCCGCGGCGGCGAGGAGGCGCTGGCCTGCCGCGCAGCCGGTGTCGAGGTCGAGGTGGTGCCGGGTGTGACCAGTGCGGTGGCGGTGCCTGCCTCGGCCGGCATCCCGGTGACTCACCGCGGCCGGTCCCGCCAGGTGACGATCGCGTCCGGCCACGAGGGCCTGGACTGGGCGTCGCTCGCCCGCCTCGACGGCACGCTGGTGCTGCTCATGGGGGTGAGCGGGCTGGAGGCCGCCGCGGCGGCGCTCGTCGCGCACGGCCGACCGGCCGACACCCCCGTGGCCGTCGTGGAGTCCGGCTGCACACCGGACGAGCGCACGACGACCGGGACCCTGGCCAGCATCGCCGCACTCGCCCGGGAGCGGGGCGTCCGGCCGCCGGCGGTGATCGTCGTCGGCTCGGTCGTGGACCTCCACGAGGTGCTGGGGTGAGCCCCGCGCTGGTGGCGGTCGCGCACGGCAGCCGGGACCCGGCGGCGACGCGGGCGACGGAGGACCTGCTGGGCGCGGTCCGGCGCGCGCGGCCGGACCTCGACGTCGTCGGCGCCTACCTCGACCACGCGCGGCCGGCCCTGGACGAGGCCCTCCGCGAGGTGCACGGGCCGGCGGTGGTGGTCCCGCTGCTGCTCGGCGCCGCATACCACTCCCGCGTCGACATCCCCGCCGCCATTGCCGCCTCCGGGCGGCTGGCCGTCCAGGCCGACGTGCTGGGCCCGGACCCGCTGCTGCTCGACGCCCTGGAACGGCGGCTCGGCGAAGTGGGTGTGCGCCGTGGCGACCCGGCGACGGCGGTAGTGCTGGCGGCGGCGGGCTCATCGGACCCGGCGGCGGTCGCCGACGTCCGGCGGCTGGCGCGGGGCTGGGCGGACAGGGGGTGGTGGGCGGTGGTGCCCGCGTTCGCCTCCGCCGCCGATCCGAGCGTCCAGGAGGCGGTCGCCGACCTGCGCCGTCGCGGCGCGCCGCGGGTCGCGGTGGCGAGCTACGTGCTGTTCCCGGGGCTGTTCGCCGACCGCCTCGCCGCGGCGGGAGCCGACGTGACCGGCCCGCCGCTCGGGGCCGCGCCCGAGCTGGTCAGCCTGCTGCTCGCACGCTACGGCGCCGCAGCGGCCCTCGTCGCGCCGGCGCCGACCGCCGGCACCACCCTCCCGCGCCCGTAGTGCCCTGATGGCGTTGGTGCTAGCAGCGCAGGAGCACGCGCGACCCCACCCCTCCGCCGCTGCGGTAGTGCCCTGCTCGCGTTTGTGCTAGCAGCGCACTCGGTTGTCGGTAGCCGGCGCCGGCGTGCGCCAAGGCTTGTCCACAGCAGGACCGGCACCGCCGGTCGTCCACAGCTTGGCTGCCGGCTCACCGCCGGGACGTGCTGCACCGCGAGGGTCGATCCGTGGCAGATCGCGAGCAGCCGGCATCGGCAGCGCAGGCGGCGGGCGACCTGCTGCGGGCGGCGCGGCGCCTGGCCGACCTGTCCCAGCGGGAGCTGGCGGAGCGGTCGGGCGTCGCGCTCAGCGTCGTGGCCCGCATCGAGTCCGGTGAGACGGCTGCCCCGCGTCTGAGCACCCTCGTCGGTCTGCTGGCGGCGGCTGGTTGCCACCTCGAGCTGCGGGACGGCAGCTCCTGCGAGCAGGACGACCGACCGCTGACCGACAGGGCCGGGCGTCGCTTCCCCGCGCACCTGGACGTCCGGGAGGTCCGGACCTTCGGCACCTGGTGGGGCGACTGGCCGATGCTGAGCACCCGGGCTGAGAAGATCTGGCACCACGCGCCACGTCAGCGACCCGCGCACACCTTCGACCTGGCGCGATGGCGGCGCGACGCCCGGCGGGACGCCGTGCCGGAGGGCGGTGACTACGCTCGTCCTCACCCGCCGGCAGACGTGACGAGGAGACGGCTGATGACGCACGAACCAGACCTGCGGACCGCCGACCCGGAGATCGCCGGCCTCGTCGTCGCGGAGAGCGAGCGGCAGCGTGACTCGGTCCGCCTGATCGCGTCGGAGAACTACGTGTCCCGGGCGGTCCTCGAGGCGACCGGCACGATGCTGACCAACAAGTACTCCGAGGGCTACGCCGGGAAGCGCTACTACGAGGGCCAGCAGGTCATCGACCAGGTCGAGACGCTCGCCGTCGAGCGGGCCAAGGCCCTCTTCGGCGTCGAGCACGCCAACGTCCAGCCCTACTCCGGCTCCCCGGCCAACCTCGCCGTCTACCTGGCCTTCCTCGCCCCGGGCGAGACCGTCATGGGCATGGCGCTGCCTGCCGGCGGACACCTCACGCACGGCTGGAGCGTGTCGGCGACCGGCAAGTGGTTCCGGGCCGTGCAGTACGGCGTGCGCAAGGAGACCGGCCGGGTCGACCTGGACGAGGTCCGGGACATCGCCCGTGCCGAGCAGCCCAAGGTCATCTTCTGCGGCGGCACCGCCATCCCGCGCACCATCGACTTCCCGGCCTTCGCCGAGGTGGCGCGCGAGGTCGGCGCGGTGCTCGTGGCCGACATCG
>DASTVO010000296.1:0-9339 GCA_035759075.1 Actinomycetes bacterium | reverse complement strand
TGGGCGTAGCGCTGCATCATCTCGCGGTAGGTCAGGACGTCGGGCCCGCCGATGTCGAAGGTGCGGGACACGTCGGAGGGCAGCTCGGCGCAGCCGACCAGGTAGCGCAGGACGTCGCGGATCGCGATCGGCTGGATGCGGGTGGACACCCAGCGGGGGGTGATCATCGCCGGGAGCCGCTCGGTGAGGTGGCGCAGCATCTCGAACGACGCCGACCCGGAGCCGAGGATCACCGCGGCACGCAGCACCGCGGTGGGGACTCCGGAACCGAGCAGGATCTCGCCGACCTCCTCCCGCGACCGCAGGTGCGCCGACAGCTCCTCGTCGGCGGGCGCGAGGCCGCCCAGGTAGACGATCCGGCCGACGTCGGCCTTCGAGGCCGCCGCCGCGAAGTTGGTGGCGTTCTCGCGGTCGATCTGCTCGAAGCCGGCCGTCCCGATCGCGTGGATCAGGTAGTAGGCGACATCGACGTCCCGCAGCGCCTCGACGAGTGACTCCTGGTCGGAGGCGTCCGCCTTCGCCATCTCGACCCGCGCGGCCCACGGGCGGTCCCGCAGGGCCTCCGGGTGGCGGGCCATGACTCGCACGGTGTAACCGGCGTCGAGCAGCTCGGGGACCAGCCTGCCCCCGATGTAGCCCGACGCCCCGGTCACGAGGCAGCGCTTGGGGCGTGTCGTCGTCACCAGGGCATCGGTCCCTCGGTCGTGGCGCTCGGTCTCAGTGGTGGCTGGACTCGAGCTCGCGCACCTCGGCCGGAGTGGGTGGCTCGACCCGGTCCTCGAAGTAGAACCGGGACACCCGGGCACGCAGCTTCGCCGCGAGGATGCGGCGGCGGGGCACGCCGTTGGCGTCCGTCACCGGGCCGACCTCGGCCGGACGGTGCACCGTGTGCTGGGTGAGCTCCCACTTGCGGGCGTCAGGGATGGGCTCGTGCACCTCGATCATCTCGCCGTGGGGGAGGCGGACGATCCGGCCGGTCTCGCGACCGTGCAGCACGAGGTCGCGGTCGCGGCGCTGCAGGCCGAGGCAGATCCGCTTGGTCACGACGTACGCCAGCGGTGGCAGCACGAAGATGAGGACGCGGAACGCCCAGGTGATCGCGTTGATCGAGAGGTTGAAGGTGGTCGCGAGCAGGTCGTTCGCGCCGCCGGCCAGGAAGATCAGCCACGTGGTCAGCGCCATCACACCGAGGCCCGTGCGGGTCGGCACGTTCCGCGGCCGGTCGAGCAGGTGGTGCTCCCGGTTGTCGCCGGTGACCCAGCGCTCGATCAGCGGGTAGATGGCCATGGGCGTGAACATCAGGCCAGGGATGATCAGGGCCGGTATGAGCACGCTCATCGGGACGCTGAACCCGAAGGCGGAGATCTCCCAGGCAGGGAAGAGCCGCAACGTGCCTTCGAGGAAGCCCATGTACCAGTCGGGCTGGGAGCCGGCCGAGATCTCACCCGGGTTGTACGGGCCGAACAGCCACACCGGGTTGATGGTGGCGAACGCCGACAACAGCGTGGTCACGCCGAAGGTGATGAAGAAGAAGCCACCGGCCTTGGCGATGTAGACCGGGAAGAACGGGTAGCCGACCGCGTTGGTCTCGGTCCGCCCGGGCAGGGGGTACTGCGTGTGCTTCTGGTACCAGACCAGGATCAGGTGCACCGTGATCAGCGCGAGGAAGACGCCCGGGAGCAGCAGGACGTGCGCGGTGTAGAGCCGCGGAATGATGTCCTCGCCGGGGAACTCACCGCCGAAGAGGAAGAACGAGAGGTACGTCCCGACGACCGGCAGCGAGAGGAGCACGCCCTCGGTGATGCGCAGCCCTGTTCCGGAGAGAAGGTCGTCGGGCAGCGAGTAGCCGGCCAGGCCCTCGACGAAGCTCAGGGTCAGCATGATGAAGCCGATGATCCAGTTCGTCTCACGCGGCTTGCGGAAGGCGCCGGTGAAGAACACCCGGGCCATGTGCACGACCATCGCCGCGACGAAGATCAGAGCCGCCCAATGGTGGATCTGCCGGATGATCAGCCCACCGCGTACGTCGAAGGAGATCTCCAGCGTCGAGGCGTAGGCCTCCGACATGTGCAGGCCGTGCAGCGGGACGTAGGAGCCCTCGTAGACGACCTCCATGTGGCTGGGCTTGAACCACAGGGTGAGGAACGTGCCGGTGAGCAGCAGGATGATGAAGCTGTAGAGCGCGATCTCGCCCAGCATGAAGGACCAGTGGTCGGGGAAGATCTTGCGCGCGCTGCGCTTGACGAAGTTGGCCGAGCCGAACCGCTCGTCGATCTCGTTGGCGGCCTTGCCGGCGATCTGCTCCAGCGCCATTGCCTACCCTCGTTCCCAGTAGCTCGGTCCGATCGGCTCCTGGAAGTCCATCGCGGACACCAGGTAGCCCTCGCTGTCGACGGCGAGCGGCAGCTGGGGCAGGGGTCGGGCCGCCGGGCCGAAGATCACTGCGCAGTCCCGCGTCACGTCGAAGGTCGACTGGTGGCACGGGCAGAGCAGGTGATGGGTCTGCTGCTCGTAGAGGCCGACCGGGCAGCCGACGTGCGTGCAGACCTTGCTGTAGGCGACGATCCCGTCGACCGCCCACTCGCGTTCCTTTTGGTCCTTGATCTCGTCGGGCTCCAGGCGGATCACCAGGGTGGTGGCCTTGGCCCGCTCGTCGAGGGGGTGCTCGGAGTTCTCGATGCCCTCGGGGAGGACGTGGATCACGGTGCCGATCGGGATCTCGGCGGCCTTGATCGGGCGGCCGGTCGGGTCGGTCACCAGCCGGCGGCCTTCCTTCCACCAGGTGCCGGTGAGCTTGGCGCCGGGCAGCGGTCCGAGGTCACGCAGCGGGATGATCGCCAGCAGGCCCAGCGGCGCGAGCGCGCCCAGCAGGCTGTTGCGGATCAGCTTGCGGCGGCCGAGCCCGGCTCCCGCCGAGCCCTCCTTGAGCGCCGCGACGGCCTCCGCGCGGTCCTCGTCGCTGGAGCGCATCGGCTTGCGGACCGTGACGACCTCGTCGTCGGGCATGAGGGTCTTGGCCCAGTGGATCGCGCCCGCGCCGATCCCGAACAGCGCCAGGCCGAGGCCCACCCCCAGCAGGCGGGTCGACCAGCCGACCTGCTCGAGCATCTCGGTGCCCTCGAACTCCGTGGGCCTGATCGCGAAGTAGGCGACGATGAACAGCAGCGTGCCGAGCGTGGAGAGCCCGAACAGGGCCGCCACCTCGCGTTCGCGGCGCTGCGCGGCCTTGGGGTCGACGTCGGAACGCCGGTAGACGTGCGCGGGGATGCCGGGGTTGGGGTAGCGCTGCTCGATCTCGGCGCCGGAGAGCCGCTCGGCGCCGGCACCGGGCCCGCCGTGGGCGTCGGCGCCCTCGATGGCGTCGTGCGACCCGGTGGCGACCGACGAGCCGGAGTCCCGCACACCGGTATTTCCGTCGCCGTGCCCGTCCTGGATGCGCTCGTCCTCGGCGGTCGAGCCGGGACCTGTGTGGCGCTGGTCGCTCATCGGGCCTTCGCCCCCAGCCACACGGCGCACGCGATCAGGGCGCCGAGGCCGACCAGCCAGCCCACCGCACCCTCGCTGACCGGACCGACCCTGCCCAGCTCGGTGCCCCCGGGGGCCGGCTGCTCCTCGATGTTCTTCAGGTAGGCGATGATGGCCTGCTTCTCCTCGGGCGTCATGGTGTTGTCACCGAAGACCGGCATCGACTGCGGACCGGTCAGCATGGCCTCGTAGAGGTGCTTCGGGGTGACGCCGGTCAGCGGGGGCGCGTACTTGCCGCGGGTCAGGGCGCCGCCGGACCCGGCGTAGTTGTGGCACATGGAGCAGTTCGTCCGGTAGATCTCGCCGCCCTCGGCAACGTCGGCGTCGGCGTAGTCCAGCTGCTCCTCGTCCGGGATCGCCGGGCCGGGGGCCAGCGAGGCGATGTAGGCGGCCATGGCCGCGATCTCCTCGTCGGTGAACTGGTTGCGCTTCGGCTCGATCTGCGCGCCGAGCTGGGCGGCGGGCATCCGGCCGGTCGCGACCTGGAAGTCCACCGAGGCCGCTCCGACCCCGATCAGGCTCGGCCCCTCGGTCGCGCCCTCGGCGTTGAGGCCGTGGCAGCTCGAGCAGTTCTTCAGGTACAGCGCGCGGCCCTCGTCGATCGACGCCTGGGAGACGCCGGTGGTGGCCTGCGCCTGCGGGGTCGGAGCCAGCGCGGTGTACGCCCCGCCGGTGGCGCCCAGCGCCAGCAGCAGGAGCAGCACCGGGGCGAAGCGGTGCCGGCGCCGGCGGGAGAGCGCGGCGAAGAGGCGGCCTACTCGAGGTCGTGTCACGTGCTCGCTCACTTGATCAGGTAGATGGTCGCGAAGAGCCCGATCCACACTACGTCGACGAAGTGCCAGTAGTACGACACGACGATCGCGCTGGTGGCCTGGCCGTGGGTGAAGCGCTTGGCCGTGTACGTCCGGCCGAGAACGAGCAGGAAGGCGAGCAGGCCGCCGGTGACGTGCAGGCCGTGGAAGCCGGTCGTGAGGTAGAAGACCGAGCCGTACGCGTCGGAGGCGATCGTCAGACCTTCATGGGCCACCAGCGAGGCGTACTCATATACCTGGCCGCCGATGAAGAAGGCGCCCATCAGGAAGGTGATGATGAACCACATGCGCAGCCGGACGACGTCGCCCTTCTCCGCCGCGAACACACCCAGCTGACAGGTCACGGACGACAGCACCAGCACGGTGGTGTTGATCGTCGAGAACGGGATGTTCAGCAGCTCCGGCTGCGTCTCCCACAGCTCCGGGCTCACCGAACGGATCGTGAAGTACATCGCGAACAGCGCCGCGAAGAACATCAGCTCGGACGCCAGCCACACGATGGTTCCGACGGAGGTCGTGTCCGGGCGTGCTGCCGGGACGTGAGAGCGGGGAGCGCGCTGCGCTGCTGCTGTCGCCACGGCCGCATTATTGCGGTCGCGGTCCGGCCCGGCACCCCCGACCCCCCGATCTCCGTCGCCCTTTCTCGCCGTACGCTCCGAACATGCTGCGTGCCTGGCTCCCGGCCCACGTCGGGGGCCATGAGGAGCTGCCGCCGCTGACCCCTCTGCGGCTGCTCACGGAGTGGGAGCCGGCGCCGTTACCGCTCCTCGGCGTCGCCGTCGTCGGCGGCCTCTACCTCTACGGCGTGCACCGGCTGCGGGCCCGTGGCGACTCCTGGTCGCGGTGGCGGACCCTGTTCTTCGTCGGGCTCGGGCTCGGGTCCGTGCTGCTCGCGACCACCTCCGCGCTGGCGGTCTACGACACCACGCTCCTGTGGGTCCACATGGTCCAGCACATGACGCTGGGCATGGTCACCCCGATCTTCCTGGCGCTCGGGGCGCCGGTGACCCTCGCGCTGCGGGTGCTGCCGCGACGCGGCCGCTCGGCCCTCCAGACGGTGCTGCACAGCCGGGTCGCCGCAGTGCTGACCTTTCCGGTCGTCGCCGGGGTCGTCTTCGTCGCCAACCCGTTCGCGCTCTACCTGACCGGGTGGTACGAGGCGACCCTGCGCAACCCGCTGCTGCACGACCTCAACCACATCCACTTCGTGCTGGTCGGGGCGCTGTGGTTCTGGCCGATCCTGGGCCTGGACCCGATGCCGGTTCGCATCCCGTACCCGCTGCGGCTGCTGGCCGTCTTCGCCACGATGCCGTTCCACGCCTTCCTCGGGATCACGATCATGGGCGGGTCCACGCTGATCGCCGAGGACTGGTACCTCAGTCTCGGGCGCGACTGGGGCCCGTCGCCGGCCCGGGACCAGGAGATCGCCGGCGGCCTGCTCTGGGCGAGCGGCGACCTGGTCGCCCTCATCGTCCTGGCCGCGCTGTTCGTGCAGTGGTCGCGGGCCTCCGAGCGGGAGGCGCTGCGCGAGGACCGCCGGCTGGATCGGCTGGAAGCCGCCCGCCGGGGCTGAGCGTCGGTCACGCTGGGACCCGTGGTGGTCCTGTTCGGCGCCGCATCCTTCATCGGTGCCGCGCTGCTGTTCCTGATCGAGCCGATGCTGGCCAAGCTCGTGCTGCCGTCCTTCGGCGGCTCGCCGATGGTGTGGAACACCGCCACCCTGTTCTTCCAGGTGCTGCTGCTGGCCGGCTACCTGTACGTCCACGTGTCCACGCGGCGGCTGGGGGCGCGGCGCCAGCCGTGGCTGCACCTCGGGCTGCTGGTGCTGCCGCTGCTCGCGCTGCCGGTGGCCCTGCCCGCCGACACCCCGCCGCCCGCCGACGGCGAGCCGACCCTGTGGCTGCTGCGGGTGCTGGCGCTGGCCGCCGGCCTGCCGTTCGCGCTGCTGGCCACGACCGGCCCGCTGCTGCAGCGCTGGTTCTCCTGGACCTCCCACCCCAGGTCACGGGACCCCTACTTCCTGTACGCGGCGAGCAACGCGGGCAGCGTGGTCGGGCTGCTGGGCTACCCGTTCCTGCTGGAGCCGGCCGTCGGGCTGGCGGAGCAGACCCGGTGGTGGTCGCTGGCCTACGTCGGGTTCGCGCTGCTGGTGGCGGCGTGCGGCGTGGTCGCGGCGGTGTCGGCGCGGCGGGCACCGGCGGCGGTCGCCGTACCGGCGCGGCCGGACCCCGAGGCCGCGGTCACCGCCCCTGCGGCCCGGGCGCCGTCGTGGCGGACCCGGCTCGGCTGGGTGGCCGTGGCGTTCGTCCCGTCCAGCCTGATGCTGGGCGTGACGACCCACGTCTCCACCGACATCGCCGCCATCCCGCTGTTCTGGACCGTCCCGCTCGCGGTCTACCTCGCCACCTTCGTGGTCGCGTTCGGCCGGACCACCCGCACCCCGCCCCGTGCCGCGGCCCTGCTCGCCGCCGCCCTGTGCCTGCTCGTCCTCGTCGTCGTCACGAACGCGTGGCGGCCAGCGGTCTGGGTGTCGGTCAGCCTGGACCTCGCGCTGCTCGCGACCGCCGGGCTCGCCGCACATGGGCGGCTCGCCGCCGCCCGCCCCGCGGTGGAGCACCTGACCGGCTTCTACCTGCTGGTCTCCCTCGGCGGCGCGCTGGGCGGCCTGCTCAACGGCCTGGTCGCGCCGGTCCTGCTGGACCGTCCCTGGGAGTACCCGGTCGTGGTGGCACTGGTCCCGCTGCTGGCCGTGGGGACCCGCCCGGCCGCCCGGACCGGCTCCGGCGTGCTCCGGTGGCTGGTGCGCGAGCCGCTCGCGGTGACCAGCGTGGTGCTGGTCGTGGCGTTCGTGGTGCAGGAGCAGGCAGGATCCGGTGCGCTCGCCCGCGACCGCACATTCTTCGGCAGCTACCAGGTGACCGCCAGCTCGGACGGGCAGCGGCGGCTGCTCACCCACGGCACCACGTACCACGGCTGGGAGGAGCTGCGCGGCCGCTGGCGGGGGGAGCCGACCTCGTACTACTCCCAGGCCGGCCCGGTCGGCGACGTCATGACGGCGTACCGCGGGACGGACCTGCTGGACCGGATGGCCCTGGTCGGGATGGGCGTGGGGACGCTGGCGGCGTACGGGGAGCCGGGCCGGCGGATGGACTTCTTCGAGATCGACCCGGCGGTCGTCGACCTCGCGCAGGAGTGGTTCGGCTTCCTGGGGCGCTCCGAGGCCGAGGTGCGGGTGGTGATCGGCGACGGCCGGCTGTCGCTGGCGGCCCAGCCGGACGCGTCGTACGGCCTGGTCGTGCTGGACGCCTTCAGCTCCGACGCCATCCCGGCCCACCTGCTCACCACCGAGGCGGTGTCGACCTACCGGGACAAACTGGCGCCCGGCGGGCTGCTCGCCGTCCACGTCACCAACCGGCACCTGTCACTCGAGCCCGTGGTCGCCGCCCAGGCCGAGGCACTCGGCATGAGCGCGCTCGTCCGCGTCGACGCTGCCGCGGAGTACCCGGCGTCGAGCTCGACCTGGGTCGTGCTGGCGCGGGACGACGCCGACCTGGACCGGCTGCGCGACCGGCCGGGCTGGCGCCCGGCCCGGGCAGACGGTGCGCGGGCCTGGACCGACGACTACTCCTCCCTGGTGCAGGTGCTCGACGTCGGGTGAGACAGCGTCGGGGGGCTGCCCTGGCCGGCGGATAGCATGCACGCCGTGAGCGCCGAGCAGAGCGAACCGACGATGACGGTCCTGGTCTACAGCGACGACGTCGACACCCGGGAGCGGGTCAAGCTGGCTGTGGGCCGCCGGCCCGCCGCCGACGTGCCGCGCGTCGAGTGGCTCGAGTGCGCCACCGGCCCCGGCGTGATCGCCGCGCTGGACAAGGGCGGTGTGGACGTCGTGATCCTCGACGGCGAGGCCACCCCGACCGGCGGCATGGGCATCGCCCGGCAGGCCAAGGACGAGATCTTCCGGTGCCCGCCGATCCTGGTCCTGACCGGGCGGCCGCAGGACGCGTGGCTCGCGGCCTGGTCGCGCGCCGAGGCGGCCGTGCCGCACCCGCTGGACCCGATCGAGCTCTCCCGCGCGGTGGCCGACCTGATGCGTCGCCGCCGCGCCGAGCTCCCCGTGGGCTAGCGGGTGGCCACCGCCGCGTCGAGCTGGCCGGCGCTGCTCACCCGGCTGCTGCGCGGGGAGGACCTCGCCGCGGCCGAGACGTCGTGGGCCATGGAGCAGGTCATGCTCGGCGAGGCCACCCCGGCGCAGGTCGCGGGCTTCGTCGTCGCGCTGCGGGCCAAGGGGGAGTCCGCCGACGAGGTCAGCGGCCTGGTGTCGGCGATGCTCGGGCACGCCGAGCGCATCGAGGTCGCCGGCCCCGCCGTCGACACCTGCGGCACCGGCGGCGACCGGGCCCACACCGTCAACATCTCGACGATGTCCGCGATGGTCGTCGCCGGCACCGGCGCCCGGGTCGTCAAGCACGGCAACCGCGCCGCGTCGTCGGCCTGCGGGTCCGCTGACCTGCTCGAGGAGCTCGGTGTGGTGGTCGACCTCGACCCTGAGCTGGTCGTCGACTGCGTCGACCGGGCCGGCATCGCCTTCTGCTTCGCCCCCCGTTTCCACCCGGCGCTGCGGCACGCGGCCGCGGCCCGGCGCGAGCTCGGGGTGGCCACCGTCTTCAACTTCCTCGGCCCGCTGGCCAACCCTGCCCAGCCCGGTGCCCAGGCGGTGGGGGTCGCCGACGCGCGGATGGCAGCGGTCACCGCGCAGGTGCTGGCCGACCGCGGCACCAGCGCGCTGGTGTTCCGCGGTGACGACGGGCTCGACGAGCTCACCCCGTGCGCGCCATCGAGCCTGTGGGTGGTGCGGGACGGCACGGTGACGACGGAGAAGGTGGCGCCGGAGGACGTGGGGCTCACCCGCTCCGAGCCGGACGCCCTGCGCGGTGCCGACGCGGCCTTCAACGCGGACGTGACCCGTCGGCTGCTGGCGGGCGAGGGTGGGCCGGTACGC
>DASTVO010000295.1:0-3937 GCA_035759075.1 Actinomycetes bacterium | reverse complement strand
GTACGCGGTGAAGGTCGCGGTCACCGCTGACGTCCTGCGCTGCCGTCAGACGCTCGAGCCGTTCCTCGCCGCCCGTGGCCTGTCTGCCGTGGTGGAGCCCTCCCTCACCGTCGGCACGCCCGTGCCGCAGCCCGAGTCCGGGGTGGCGGCGCTGGTCGCGCTCGCGGGCAGCCCGGCGGTGGCCTGCTCGCAGCGGGAGCTGATCGCGCGGGTCGTTGCCGGGACCTGCACCCGGCTCGGCCGCGCGGTCACGCCGGACGACGTCGGCGAGCCGGGGAAAGGGGCCCTGGTCGTCCTGCACGTCGCGCGCGACCCGCGCCTGCGGCTGGTCGACTGGGAGCGGCTGCCGGCGCTGGCCTGACGACCGGGCCGACGCAAGGCGGGACCCCGGCGCCGGGGGGTTGGCTCCGGGGTCCCTGTGACGACCGACGGGGGGATGTCAGTCGGCACTCTCTGGAGGCGCGCGACGGCCCTGTTCGGTGGGCGGTTCCTAGAGGATCCGCCCGTAGGAGACGTTCGACGACCACGCCCGGTGCTTGCCGACGCCGGTGCTGGGGTTGGCGGCCTCCCACCAGTAGCCGCCGCCGGCGTAGATCGCCACGTGACCGATGCTTCCGCCGCCACCGTTGTAGACGAACACGAGGTCACCCGGTTGGGGGCTCGAGACGCGGGTGGCGATCGAGGCCTGCGCCGAGGACGAGTGCGGCAGCGAGATGCCGACCTTGTCGAACACGTACGAGGTGAAGCCGGAGCAGTCGAAGCCGCTGGGTCCGGACCCGCCATACGTGTAGTAGGCGCCGGACGCGACCTCGGCCGCGATCTGCAGCACGTTCGCCGCAGACGCGCTCATCCGCTCGACACTGCGCGAGGCGGTCTTGTAGGTGCGGGCCTCGGCGGCGCGACGCTCCGCCTCACGCTTCTCGGCGGCGCGCCTCTCGGCGGCCGCCTTCTTCCGGGCCTCCGCACGGGCCTTGGCCCTCGCGAGGGCCTCGGCACGCTCCTGGACCGCGGTGTCGACCGCTTCGCGCTGGGCGAGGGCCACGTCGGCGTGCCCGATGTCCGCGGCGTTGACCACGCCGGCCGCGTGGGCGACGGGCTTGGCCTTGATCCGCTGGACCGGCTTGGTGGTCGGCGACGCGTTGGCGACGACGGAGCCGGTCACCGACAGCGTCCCGGCGACCCCGGCGGCGATCCCGAGGTGGACAGGGTTGTTGCCCATCTTGGCGAACTGCGACAGTCGCGACGGGCGACGGTGCTTGGACAAGCGCGTTCCTCTCCCACGCCTACGAGGTGAGCTGTCGGGTTCGGGCGGGAGATGCCCGGCCGTTCCGGTCGAGACCGGGACGGCTTAACCCCTAGGACCCCTGAGGGCCCACAAATCGTGGGTCCCCCGCTCCTGCCAGGCGACGTATCGGCACACTGCGCACGAGGGGCAGGATTCGGCGGCCTCGTGAGCGCCCGCCCGGCGGACCCGGTCGAGCGCGCACAGATTACGGGTTGATGACGACGCGCACAAACAGGGGGTCGGTTTCTGGCGAGTCGCCCCGGTTGGCGCGGATTTCTGGTGCCGTTCCCGGTCGTGGTCTGCGGTCCGGGGCGGGGCCCTATCGCTCGACCGGGTACCCGGCGGCCATCCAGTCGCCGGTACCGCCGTCGACGTTGACCGCGTCCACCCCGCGCTGGGCCAGGAACTGGGCCGCCTGCCCGCTGCGCCCCCCGGACTGGCAGACGACGTACACGGGGCGGTCGGTCGGGAAGTCCGCGAGGTTCAGCGGCACGGTGGCCAGCGGCACCAGCCGGGCGCCGGGGACGTGCCCGTCGGCGTACTCGGCGGGCTCCCGGACGTCGACCACCTCGGCCTCGCCGTCGTCCAGGGCTGACTTGAGGTCGTGGATGCTCACGCTGCGCATGCTGCGGTGGGGCCTCTCTCGTCGGTGCGGTGTCCCGCGTCAGCATCCCCAACCCGGTGTCCGGCCACACGCGGGCCGCCGGTTGCCCCCTCCTCGGCGCGTTTGCGACGTTGCGCGGAGACACGCCGGGCCGTCGACCGGCGCGTCGCGGCGGAACGTCGCAAACGATCATGAAGGGCAGCCCGTACGCGGGACAGGTGCTGCCCGCCGTCAGCTCAGCGGGCGCTGACGAACACGTGCGAGGCGACCTCGTCGGAGATCTCGGTGGCCTCTCCCCCGGACCCGACCAGCAGCCCCTCCCCGCCGCTGCCGACGGTGATCGAGGCGCCCGGGCGTACCCCGGCCCGCCGCAGCCTCGACATCAGCGCGGTGTCGGTCTGCACCGGCTCGGCCAGCCGGCGCACCACGACGGTCGTGACCCCGTCCCGGGCGGCCAGGTGCAGCGGCGACAGCTCGTCGCCATCAACCGCGAGGTCGGCCTCCTCGCCCAGCTCCTCCAGCCCCGGGATCGGGTTGCCGTACGGCGAGACGTTCGGGTGCCCGAGCACCTCGAGCAGTCGCCGCTCGACGGTCTCGGACATCACGTGCTCCCACCGGCAGGCCTCTTCGTGGACCAGCTCCCAGTCCAGGCCGATGACCTGGACCAGCAGGCACTCGGCGAGGCGGTGCTTGCGCATCACCCGGGTGGCGAGCGTCCGGCCCTTCTCGGTCAGCTCGAGGTGGCGGTCGCCCTCCACGGTGACCAGGCCGTCGCGCTCCATCCGGGCGACCGTCTGCGACACGGTCGGGCCGGACTGGCCGAGGCGCTCGGCGATGCGGGCGCGGAGCGGCACGACACCTTCCTCCTCCAGCTCGAAGACCGTCCGGAGGTACATCTCGGTGGTGTCGATGAGGTCGCTCACAGCCGTCATTCTCGCCCACCCGCCCGGATCCGGGCGGCTGACGGGCCCTGGTGGCCCGTTTCCGCGCGCGACGGGCGGGCATCGCAGTCCCGTGAGCGCCGAGGAGTACCTGCCGGCGGGCGCCACGGACATCGACACGTTGCGCGGGGCGGCTGCCGGCTGCCGGGGCTGCGAGCTGTGGGAGCCGGCCACCCAGACCGTGTTCTCCGCGGGGACGGAGCAGGGCCGGATGGCGCTGGTCGGCGAGCAGCCCGGCGACCAGGAGGACCGCCAGGGCCTGCCGTTCGTCGGACCGGCCGGGCGGCTGCTGCAGAAGGCACTCGACGAGGCCGGCATCGAACGCGGCGACGTGTACGTCACGAACGCGGTCAAGCACTTCCGCTTCTCGCAGTCCGCACCGGGCAAGCGCCGGATGCACCAGACCCCGGAGATGCGCCACATCACCGCCTGCCGGCCGTGGCTGGTCGCCGAGCTGCGGCTCGTCGACCCGGACGTCGTGGTCGCGCTGGGGGCGACCGCCGCGAAGGCGCTGCTCGGCTCGTCGGTGCGGGTGACCCGCGACCGCGGCAGCCTGATCGAGCGCGACACCAGCCTCGGACAGCGCACCTTCGTCGTCACCACCCATCCCTCGGCGGTGCTGCGGACCCCGGGCGAGCGCCGGGACGAGGCGTACGCGGCGCTGGTGGCCGACCTGCGTGTCGCGGCCGGCGCGCTGGCCTGCTGACTCGCGCGGTTCGCCATCATTGGATGCGTGACCGCGCTGACCGAGTGGCCGTTCCCGCATCCGATCCCCGAGAAAGGCTGCGGATGACCATCGCCCCGGACGCCCGGCTGCTGATCCCGTCGCGGTTCAACGGCCCGCCGGGCTCGGCCAACGGCGGATACGTGGCGGGGCTGCTCGCCGCGCACCTCGCGACCGAGGGGCCGGTGCGGGTCACCCTGCGGGAGCCTCCGCCGCTCGAGGTGCCGATGGTCGTCCTGACCGAGGACGGCGTGACGACCGCGTCCTTCGGTGGCGCCGTCATCGCGACGGCGGAGCCCGGGGAGCTCGGGGACCCCGTGGACCCCGTCCCGTTCGACGTCGCCGCGCAGGCGGAGGGCCGGTACGCGGGGCTGAGCGCTCAC
>DASTVO010000294.1:0-7943 GCA_035759075.1 Actinomycetes bacterium | reverse complement strand
AGGCGATGTACAACGTCAAGGCCACCGGCCACGTCGCCAAGCTCCGCCGCGACCTCGGCCTCGACTGACGGCACACCCGCCCCGCCCCGACTCCTCGCGTTCGGCGACGTTGCGCACCGACACGCCGGACGACACGCCGGGCCGGGCGTGCGCAACGTCGCCGAACCGCGGATGGAGCGAGCGGGCGGCCTAGGATTCCGGTGCCCAGCGGGAGTGGCGTAATCAGGCAGCCGCGCAGGATTTAGGTTCCTGTGCCTTCGGGCGTGGGGGTTCGAGTCCCCCCTCCCGCACCGAGACCGGACGGACTACCGGGGGGTCAGCAGCTCGCGAACCACCGGGGCCAGCGCCCGGAAGGCGTTCCCGCGGTGGCTGATCGAGTTCTTCTCCTCGGCGCCCATCTCGGCCGTCGTCCGGTCGTGACCGTCGGGCACGAACGCAGGGTCGTAGCCGAACCCCCCGGTCCCCCGCGGCTCCCGGACCAGGCGGCCGGTCACCCGGCCCTCGACGACCTGCTCCTCACCGCCCGGGGTGACCAGCGCCGCCGCGCAGACGAACGACGCGCCGCGCTGGTCGTCGCGCACGTCGGCCACCTGCTCGAGCACCAGCCGCAGGTTCGCCGCGTCGTCGCGGGCCGAGCCGGCCCACCGGGCGGAGAACACCCCGGGCATGCCATTCAGCGCGTCGACGCAGAGCCCGCTGTCGTCAGCCACCGCCGGCATTCCGGTCACCTCCGCCGCGGACCGCGCCTTCTTCAGCGCGTTCTCGGCGAAGGTCAGCCCGTCCTCGACCACGTCCGGCGCGTCGGCAGGCAGCGGGACGAGCTCGACGTCGAGACCGACCGAGCGCAGGATCGCCTGCAGCTCGTCGACCTTGTGCGGGTTGCGCGTGGCGAGGACGACCCGGCTCACGACGCGAGCGCGGCCTTCTGCGCCTCGGTCAGGCGGGCGCAACCCGCGGTGGCCAGGTCGAGCATCTGGTCGAGCAGCGCCCGGTCGAACGGCCCGTCCTCGGCGGTGCCCTGCACCTCGACGAACCCGCCGTCGCCGGTCATCACGACGTTCATGTCGGTCTCGGCGGTGACGTCCTCCTCGTAGCAGAGGTCGAGCATCGGGACACCGCCGACGATGCCGACCGACACCGCCGCGACGGAGGTGTGCAGCGGCTCCGACACGAGCGCGCCCTGCCCGCGCAGCCAGGACACCGCGTCGGCGAGCGCCACGTACGCGCCGGTGATGGCGGCCGTACGGGTGCCGCCGTCGGCCTGCAGCACGTCGCAGTCGAGCACGATCGTGTTCTCGCCGAGCGCCTTGTAGTCGATCGCGGCACGCAGCGACCGGCCGACGAGCCGGGAGATCTCGTGGGTGCGCCCGCCGATGCGGCCCTTGACCGACTCCCGGTCGGACCGCGTGTTCGTCGACCGCGGCAGCATCGCGTACTCGGCTGTGACCCAGCCGAGCCCGCTGCCCTTGCGCCACCGCGGCACGCCCTGGGTGACGGACGCGGCGCAGAGGACCCGCGTACGCCCGAACTCCACCAGGACCGAGCCCTCGGCGTGGTCGAGCCAGTTGCGGGTGATGGTCACCGGGCGGAGCTCGTCGGGCGTCCGGCCGTCGTGTCGAGACATGCCGACGACCCTAGAGGTGGGGTCTCACAGCTCGTACGCCGAGCCCGGGCTGGCGAGGTCCAGGGGGCCGGTGAACACCGCCCGCGCTGCGGCCAGCGACGTCGACGGGTTGTTCCAGGGCGGGAGGTGGGTCAGGACCAGGTGCCGTACGCCGGCCCGCTCGGCGTGCTCGCCCGCCTCCCGCGCCGTGAGGTGCAGGTCGCGGGGGGCCTTGTCGTCGCGGCCCTCCTCGAAGGACGACTCGAACAGGGCGAGGTCGGCGTCCCGCGCGAGGTCGACCAGGGCCTCGGTGGGCCCGGTGTCGCCGGAGTAGGCGACCACGTGGCCGCCGTGCTCGAGCCGCATGCCGAAGGTCGGCACCGGATGCGCCATCTGCGCCACCGTCACGGTCAGCGGCCCGATCGCGTGGGGGCCCGGCGTCCAGTGCACGAAGTCGAAGGAGCCGGTCAGGCCGGGCGCGTCCGCGCGTCCGTAGGCACCCGCGAGGTGCTCCCCCGCGCCGGCGGGCGCGTGGACCGGGATCCTCGGGTAGTCACCGGCCGGGTCGTAGGTCAGCGCCACGTACAGCGGGAGCAGGTCCATGCAGTGGTCGGGGTGCAGGTGGCTGATGAGCACCGCGTCCACGTCCCCGAAGCCGCAGTAGCGCTGCAGCGAGCCAAGGGCGCCGTTGCCGAGGTCCAGCAGTACGCGGAAGCCGTCAGCCTCGACGAGGTAGCAGGACGCGGCGCTGCCTGGTCCCGGCACCGAGCCGGAGCAGCCGACGACGGTGACCCTCATGCCACCGCCTCGACGCCACCGGCCTCGGGCCCGAGGAAACGCCGGCTCAGGTCGTGGAAGACCGCTGGGTCGCCGGTGGTGAGGAACCGGTGCTCCGGCTCCGGGAGCCCGTCGGGGCGTTCCAGCCCGCTGGCGACCAGCGTGCGGTAGACATCCTTCGCGGTCTCCTCGGCGCTGGACACCAGCGTGACCCCGTCACCCATGACGTAGGACACCACCGCACTGAGCAGCGGGTAGTGGGTGCAGCCCAGGATCAGCGTGTCGACGCCGGCCTCGGAGACCGGGTCGAGGTACTCGTGCGCGACCTTGATCAGCTCGTCACCGCCGGTGACGCCCTGCTCGACGAACTCGACGAACCGCGGACAGGCCTGGGTGGTCACCTGGATCTGCGGCGCGGCGGCGAAGGCGTCCTCGTACGCGCGGCTGGTCTTGGTCGCGACCGTCGAGATGACCCCGACGTGGTCGTTGCGAGTAGCGGCGACCGCCCGGCGCACCGCCGGCCTGATCACCTCGACGACCGGCACGTCGTAGCGCTCGCGGGCGTCGTGCAGCACCGCGGCGCTGGCGCTGTTGCAGGCGATCACCAGCATCTTGACGCCCTGGTCGACCAGGTGGTCGAGGCACTCCAGCGCGTAGGAGCGGACCTCCGCGATGGGCCGCGGCCCGTACGGCTGGCGGGCGGTGTCGCCGTAGTAGAGGACGGGCTCGTGCGGCAGCTGGTCGAGCACCGATCGGGCGACGGTCAGGCCGCCGAACCCGGAGTCGAAGATGCCGATCGGCGCGTCTGCCACGGGCCAGAGGTTACTTGCATCGACCGGTCACCCCCGGGTAGGCCGGAGCCATGTTCACTGTGACGCTCGCCGCAGAGGCCGCCAGGTACGAGAACTTCCGGACCGTCCTGCACACCGGGAAGCACACCCAGGTGGTCGCCATGACCCTCCAGCCCGGTGAGGACATCGGCGCCGAGGTCCATCCCGACAACGACCAGGTGCTGGTGTTCACCGACGGGACGGCACGGGCCGAGGTCGCCGGTGAGACCCGTGAGCTGAGCGCCGGCGACCTGGTGGTCGTGCCGGCCGGGACCGAGCACAACTTCACGAACACCGGCTCCGGCAAGCTGCGGCTGATCACGATCTACGGGCCGCCCGACCACGCCCCCGACACGGTGCACAAGACCAAGGCCGAGGCGGAGGAGGCCGAGGCGCACGGCGAGGACGAGCCGCAGCTGGACTGAGCCGCGCCGCCTGACGCGCGCAGTTCGAAGGATCGGAGCAGATTCGGCCGCTGCAAAGGCCCCAGGCTGCTCCGATGTCGCGGAAACGATGCGACACCGCGGCTGGTCCACAGCTGCCCCGGCCTCCACAGTCTGGGGCTGACGGGACCGCCGGAACCGCAGAGCCCGACACGCTGGCGCGGTGCCCCGTCCAGATCCGTCTGCCATAGCGCCCTGGCTGCGAGACCTCACCGAGCTGGCGGCCAGTCAGGCCGGGGTGGTCGGTCGGGCGCAGCTGCTCAGCCTGGGGGTGCCGCGGGCCCACGTTCGGGGCGAGCTGCGCGCCAGGCGCTGGCAGCGCGCCCATCCACGGACCTACGTCACGTTCTCCGGCCCGATGCCCTTCCTCACCCGGGTCTGGGCCGCGATCCTGTACGCCGGTGGCGAGGCAGTCGCAAGCCACGAGACCGCCGCCTACCTGCAGGGGCTCGGTGACCAGGAGCCGCGGCGCCTGGACGTCACGGTGGCCCACGGTCATCGCGTCGCCGAGCGGCCCACGCTGCGTGTACGACAGTCCCGGCGGCTGCACGCGGCGCGGCACCCGACGCGTACCCCGCCGCAGACCCGCCTCGAGGACACGGTGCTCGACCTGACCGACGCCGCCAGGTCGGAGATCGCGGTGGTCGACATCGTGCTGCGCGCGTGCCAGCGCCGACTGACCACGGCCTCTCGACTGGCGCTCACGGTGCGCGCCCGGAAGCGCCTTCGATGGCGGCGACTCCTCGGCGAGATCCTTACCGAGGTGCGTCACGGCGTGCGGTCGGCGCTCGAGAGCCGCTACCTGCGGGACGTCGAGCGTCCGCACGGTCTGCCTCGAGGCAGCCGCAACCATCCCGAAGGACCAGCCGGTCGCCGTCGGTACCGGGATGTGCGGTACCGACGGTGGCGCGTCGTCGTCGAGCTCGACGGGAGTGCGGCGCATCCGGTCGAGCTGCGCGAGCTGGACGACCTGCGCGACAACGAGCTGCTGGCCCAGGAAGGGACGCAGACCCTCCGCTACGGCTGGCGCTCGGTCAGCACTCTCCCCTGCGAGATCGCTGCCCAGGTGGCGCGGCTGCTGACCGCAAACGGCTGGGCCGGGCGCCTGACCAGCTGCGGCCCCGGCTGTTCCGCAGTCGAACAGCCATCATCGGAGCAGCTGTGAGCCAGTCTCTGGCGCCCAGCTGCTCCGATCATGGAAAGGCGAGAAATGGGCCGCCGTGGGCCGCAGCCGTCAGGCCCAGAGCTGGCCCTCGAGAGCCGCCTCGGCCTCGTCCAGCGTCCCGGCGTAGGCGCCGGTGGACAGGTACTTCCAGCCGGCGTCGCAGACGATGAAGCAGATGTCGGCCCGCCTGCCGTCCCGGTGGGCCCGGGCGGCGATCGCCAGCGCGGCGTGCGCGATCGCGCCGGTCGAGAAGCCGGCGAACATCCCCTCGTTGTCGAGCAGCTCCCGGACCCGGCGCACCGCGTCCCGCGGCCCCACGGAGTAGCGCGAGGTCAGCACCGACTCGTCGTAGAGCTCGGGCACGAACCCCTCGTCGAGGTTGCGCAGCCCGTACACCAGCTCGCCGTACCGCGGCTCGGCCGCGACCACCTCGACGTCCGGCACGCGCTCCCGCAGGAAGCGGCCGACACCCATCAGCGTGCCGGTGGTCCCCAGCCCCGCGACGAAGTGCGTGATCGAGGGCAGGTCCGCGAGGATCTCCGGCCCGGTCGTGGCGTAGTGCGCCTCGGCGTTGGCCGGGTTGCCGTACTGGTAGAGCATCACCCAGTCGGGGTGGTCCTCGGCGAGCGCCTTGGCCACGCGTACGGCCTCGTTCGAGCCGCCCTCGGCCGGCGAGGACACGATCTCCGCGCCCCACATCTCGAGCAGCTGCCGCCGCTCGACCGAGGTGTTGGACGGCATCACGCAGACCAGCCGGTAGCCCTTGAGCCGGGCCACCATCGCCAGCGAGATGCCGGTGTTGCCCGACGTCGGCTCGAGGATCGTGCAGCCGGGCCGCAGCAGCCCGGACTTCTCGGCCTGCTCCACCATGTAGAGCGCCGGACGGTCCTTCACCGACCCGGTCGGGTTGCGGTCCTCCATCTTTGCCCACAGCCGGACCTCGGGAGACGGCGAGAGCCGCGGCAGCCCGACCAATGGGGTGTTGCCGACCGAGTCCAGCAGCGAGTCGTACCGCATCCGGTGTCTAGCCTCCGGCGACGGCCGGCAGCACGGTGACGTTGTCGCCGTCCTTCACCGACGTCTCCAGCCCGCCGAGGAACCGGACGTCCTCGTCGTTGAGGTAGACGTTGACGAAACGCCGCAGGCCCTTCTCGTCGACCAGACGGTCGCGCAGCCCGGAGTGCCGCGACTCGAGGTCGTCGATCAGCTCGGCGAGCGTGCCGCCCGAGCCCTCGACGGCCTTCTCACCGCCGGTGTACTGGCGCAGGATCGTCGGGATCCGGACCTCGATGCTCATCGCGGAACTGACTCCTCGTGATCGGGACGGTCGTCGGTGCGACCGTGGCTGTCCTGGGCCCCGGGTTCGGGCGCCCCAGTGGTGAACGCCGAGACAACCCGAACCTCTTCCTCGGTCACCTCGCCGTCCACGATCCGGAAGGACCGGAACTCCTCCTCGTCCGGGGACCGGGTGGACACCAGCACGTAGTGGGCGTCGGGCTCCATGGCCAGCGACACGTCGGTGCGCGACGGGTACGCCTCGGTCGCGGTGTGCGAGTGGTAGATGACGACGGGCACCTCGTCCCGGTCGTCCATCTCCCGGTAGAGCCGCAGCAGGTCCTGGGAGTCGAACTCGTAGAACGTGGGCGACCGGGCCGCGTTGAGCATCGGCACGAAGCGGGTCGGGCGGTCGCTGCCGGCGGGTCCCGCGACCACGCCGCACGCCTCGTCGGGGTGGTCGCGGCGGGCGTGGGCGACGATCTGGTCGTACGTGGACCGGTCGATCTCCAGCACCTGATCAGACTACGGGGCCGCCCACAGCGACTGGACCAGCGTCTCCTGCAGGTAGGTGAGCCGGTCGTAGACCCAGAACAGCCCGAGCCGCGGGTCGTTCTCCTCCAGGCTCTCGACCAGCTCGTCCCACGCCTCGGTCACCCCGAGCCGCTCCCCCAGCACCAGCCGGGTGTCGTTGAGGGCCCGCAGCCACGCCTCCGCCTGGTCGGGGGTCAGCGTCACCTTCTCCCCGCCGTCGCCGAGGGTCTCCAGCGCCGTCTGCAGCGCCTCGCGCTTGGCCGCCCGCAGCCCGGGCTCGGTGTACCGGCGGAAGTCCGCGGAGGCCTCGGAGTCGTCGGTGTACCCGTCGGGGAACAGCCGGGCCAGCGCCGGGTCGTCGGGCGTCGTCGTGGCCGTGCCGATCCCGACCGCGGCGGCGAGCGGGTCCTCCTCGAGCGTGTCGTCCGGGCCGAGCAGCTCCACCATCTCCGACAGCACGTGCCGGATGATCCGCGCCTCGTCCGCGCCGAAGCTCGCCACCACCCCGCCCTTGCGCGCACGCCGGAACGTCGCCACCACCTCGACAGACCTCGTCACTCGTCGTGCTGCATGGTCGCCCAGAGGCCGTAGCCGTGCATGGCCTCGACGTCGCGCTCCATCTCCTCGCGGGTGCCGTTGGACACGACCGCCTTGCCCCTCTCGTGGACGTCCATCATCAGCTCGGTGGCCTTCTCCCGCGAGTACCCGAAGTGCTTCTGGAACACGAACGCGACATAGGACATCAGGTTGACAGGGTCGTTCCAGACGATGGTCACCCACGGCTTGTCGGGCAGCACGACACTCTCGGTGTCCGGCTGCTCGATCTCCACGGGGGCGACGGACATGTCCCCCAATCTAGGCTGGCGCACGTGGGCGTCGACACCGGTCTGTTC
The DNA here is from genome assembly GCA_035759075.1 of Actinomycetes bacterium. Taxonomy (GTDB): domain Bacteria; phylum Actinomycetota; class Actinomycetes; order JACCUZ01; family JACCUZ01; genus DASTVO01. Next base: position 423 of record DASTVO010000294.1, on the reverse strand, counting down.
ACCGACCACTACGAGCTGACCATGCTCCGGGCCGCCCTGCGGGACGGCTCGGCGGACCGGCGCTGCGTCTTCGAGGTGTTCGCCCGGCGGCTGCCGGACGGGCGGCGGTACGGGGTGGTCGCCGGGACCGGCAGGCTGCTCGACCTGGTCGGCTCGTTCGGCTACGAGGACGAGCAGCTGGCGCATCTGGTGGACGCCGGGGTGGTGGACGAGGACACCTGCGCCTGGCTGGCCGACTACCGGTTCGGCGGGGAGATCACCGGTTACGCCGAGGGTGAGATCTACTTCCCCGGCTCCCCGGTGCTCACCGTGGAGGCGAGCTTCGCCGAGGCGGTCGTGCTCGAGACCCTGACCCTCTCGGTGCTCAACTTCGACTCCGCCGTCGCCTCGGCGGCGGCCCGGATGGCCCATGCGGCCGGGGCC
>DASTVO010000293.1:0-6741 GCA_035759075.1 Actinomycetes bacterium | reverse complement strand
TGTCCTTGCACTTCTCGTTGTTCGACACGAGGATGTCTCCGTCGAAGGCAGGGGTGTCGATCGACAGCGCCTGGATGCCCTCACCGGGGTAGCTGCCCTGCTTGGCCCCGATGAACGCGACCTCCTTGGGGTTCGCCACGTCGGCGATGTTCACGACGTGGATGCCGTTGTACTTGCAGGTCACGACGCCCCAGGCGGCGAGATAGGCGTAGTCACCGAGGACGCCGACGTCGGCGATCTTCTCGGGCACCACGTTCTTGAGCTTCAGCTTGCTGACCAGGTCTACGTTTGCGGTCTTGCTGCCTGGAAGGTGGCCGCTCGTCTCGCCGTGCTGGTGGGCGTTGCGGGCCTTGTCCTCGGTGTGTACGCCGCCGTCGTCGGTGACGTCGTGCCCGGGGTGACCGAATGCCACCCCGGGTGCAGCCAGGACGAGCCCGGCCGCCGCGAGCAGCGCCGTTGCTGCCTTTCGCGGATGTTTGGGCATGTCTCTCCTCTGAGGTAGGGAGTGTGCAGGTGAGAAGGTATGTGACACGACTCACGCGGGGAAGTCCTTGGACGTAACTACTGCAAGTGGTGATCAGGCGGTCACCTGACGTGAGCGATGTGTCCCTGACCTGGCCTGATGGCACGGGCCGTTCGCCGGTGCCGAGCCGTGCGGCACACTCGTCGTCCGTGGATGACGACCTTCGTGAGCTGGCCACCGCCTACGGCGTCGCCACCGACTTCTGGGACTGGCAGGGGCAGTACGTCGAGGTGCCGCGGGAGACCGTGGAGGCGGTCCTGGCCGCGCTCGGCGTGCCCGCGCACACGTGGGAGTCCGTCGCGCACTCGCTGCGTGAGGTCCGGGAGGCGCCCTGGCGGCGAACCCTTCCGCCGTGCGTCGTCACCCGGTCCGGTCGCGACCACGAGGTGCCGGTCCACTTGCCGCACGGCGCGGACGTGGCCGTGTGGGCCGAGCTCGAGGGCGGCGGCCGGGTCGACCTGGCGCAGAACGAGCGGTGGGTAGACCCCCGCGAGATCGACGGCGCCTTGGTCGGCGAGGCGACCTTCGTGGTCCCGGCCGGGCTGCCGCTCGGGTGGCACAGCCTGGTCGCGTCTCGCGACGGCGCCGAGTCGCGGGCGCCGCTGGTGGTCACGCCGGACCGGCTGCCGACGCCGGAGGACGGCGACCGTCAGGCCTGGGGCTTCATGACCCAGCTCTACTCGGTGCGCTCCAAGCGGTCGTGGGCGCACGGTGACCTCGACGATTTGGCCGAGCTCGCGGCCTGGAGCGCCGAGGAGGGCGCCGGCTTCGTCCTGGTCAACCCGCTGCACGCGCCCTCGCCGACGCTCCCGATCGAGGCGTCGCCGTACCTGCCGGTGACGCGCCGGTTCGTCAGCCCGCTCTACATCCGGGTCGAGCTGGTCCCGGAGCACGCCTACCTGACCGGCGCCGTGCGCGCCGACATCGAGCGCACGGCTCTCGCGCAGCGCTCGCTGAACACCGCCGACCTGCTGCTCGACCGTGACGCGGTGTGGGCGGCCAAGCGCTCGGCCCTCACGCTCGTCCACGCGGTGCCGCGCAGCCCGGCCCGCGAGACCGACTACCGCGACTTCGTCGCCCGCGAGGGGCAGGGGCTGGTGGACTTCGCCACCTGGTGCGCCCTGGCCGAGGTGCACGGGCCGGTGTGGTCGGCGTGGCCGGCCGAGCTGCAGGACCCCGCCTCGCCGGAGGTCGCAAAGGCCCGGGACAAGCTCGCCGACCGGGTGGACTTCTTCTGCTGGTTGCAGTGGGTCCTCGACGAGCAGCTGGCCACCGCACAGCGCCGCGCCGTGGACGCCGGGATGTCCCGCGGCGTGGTGCACGACCTGGCCGTCGGCGTGCACCCGGACGGCGCCGACACCTGGGCGCTGCAGGACGTGATGGCAAGGGGCGTCACCGTGGGCGCACCACCGGACGCCTTCAACCAGGTCGGGCAGGACTGGTCGCAGCCGCCGTGGCGCCCGGACCGGCTCGCAGACACCGGCTACACCGCGTACCGCGACATGCTGCGCACCGTCCTGCGCCACTGCGGCGGCATTCGCGTCGACCACATCATCGGGCTGTTCCGGCTGTGGTGGGTGCCCGAAGGGCGGCCGGCGTCGGAGGGGACGTACGTGCGCTTCGACCACGAGGCGCTGGTGGGGATCCTCGCGCTCGAGGCCGAGCGCGCCGGCGCCGTCGTCGTCGGGGAGGACCTCGGCACGGTGGAGCCCTGGGTGCGTGACTACCTCGCCGACCGCGGGCTGCTCGGGACCTCGATCCTGTGGTTCGAGCGCGACGACCAGGGGCGTCCGCGTCCGCCGGAGACCTGGCGCGAGCTGTGCCTCGCCGCGGTCACGACCCACGACCTACCCCCGACTGCCGGGTACCTGGCGGGGGAGCACATCCGGATCCGCGACGAGCTCGGTCTGCTGACCCGCTCGGTCGACGAGGAGCGGCGCGTGGACGAGGCCGACCGAGGCACCTGGCTCGCCCTGCTCGCCGAGCGGGGCTGGCTGCCCACGTCCGGCGAGGGCGGCCCGGACGAGGAGACCGTCACGGTGGCCCTGCACCGGGCACTGGCCGCGACGCCGAGCCGGCTGCTGGGGGTGGCGCTGACCGACGCCGTCGGGGACCGGCGAGCCATGAACCAGCCCGGCACCCACGCCGAGTACCCGAACTGGCGGCTGCCGTTGGCCGACGGGCACGGCCGGCCGGTGCTGCTGGAGGACCTCGTCGGGCTCGCGCGGCCGGCCCGGCTGGCCGCAGCCGTACGCGGTGCCGAGGCCCCGTGACCGCGGTCGCTCCCGTGGACCTGCCCGGCGTCCCGCGACCGCCGGTGACTCCTCGCACCGGCGCAGCGACCTGCCTAGTACGGTTCCTCCCGTGACTGCCCGTAGCGCTGTGTCTTCTCGCGGCCCCCTCGCGACGGCCCGTGCCGCCGCCACCGCCGCCACCGCCGCCGTGACCGCCGGGCTGGTGCTGCTGCCGGCCACCGCCGCCGTCGCCAGCCGGCCGCCGGACGACGGCGCCGAGCCGGGCTCCGGCTTCAGCGTCATCGAGACCCTGCTGTGGTTCGTCGTCCTGCCCGGTGCGCTGTTCGTGCTGATCGCGCTGCTGGTCGCGGCGCCGTCGATGGCGCGCGGACCGCGCTACCGCCCCGGACTCGGCTGGTGGGCGGCTCCGATCTGGTTCAACGGTCCCGACGACGCCGACAACGCGGTCCGCAAGGCGACCGCGACCGCAGGAGGGGGTGGCGCGAGTGCCCGCTGGTGAAGCGTTCTCGGAACGACAGCAGGACGACGTGGTGCGGGCGATCCGGCTGGCGCGCCAGCAGTCCCAGCTGCCCGTGTCGGTCTACGTCGGCACGCTCGACGGCGACAGCCGCGCGGCCGCGCTCCGGCTGCACGGCGCCCTCGGTACGGAGGCTGCGCAGTCGGTGCTGGTCGCCGTCGACCCCGGCGCCCGCCGGGTCGAGGTCGTGACCGGACCCGAGGTTCGCCGCCGCCTCGACGACCGTGCCGCGGCGCTCGCGACCATGACGATGACCTCGGCGTTCCAGGCCGGGGACCTGGCCGGCGGGATCGCCAGCGGCGTGCTCGCGCTGGCCGAGCACGCCCACGCCCCGCGGTCGCTGCACACCGACCGGGCGTAGTCACCGGCCGCGTTCGGCGACGTTACGAACCGACACGCCGGGCGACACGCCGAGGCCGACGTGCGCAACGTCGCCGAACCGGGCCGGGCGTTGCCGCACCGGGGCTGGCGGCGCCGCACCGAGGCTGACGGCGCCGAGCACCAGGGGTCAGGCCGGCTGGGCGTCCCGGGCCTGCGCCCGCAGCGCGCGGGCGACTCCGTCGCGGGCCTCGGTGACGAGGCGACGCAGCGCGCCCACCGCGTCCGGGTTGCTTCCCAGCCACGCGTCGGCCGCGTCCACGGTCGACTGCTCGGCCAGCAGGGTCGGGAACAGCCCGATCACGATGCTCTGTGCGGTCTCGTTGGTCCGCTGGGCCCACACGTCGTTCAGCGCCGCGAAGTAGCGGCTCACGTAGGGCCGCATCAGGTCGGTCTGCCCGGCCTGCGAGAACCCGCCGATGACCGCGGTCTGGATGGCGTTGGGCAGCTCGTCGTCGTCCATCACCGACGACCAGGCCTCCGCCTTGGCCTCCGCCCGCGGCCGCGCCGCCAACGCGGCGGCGGCCTGCCGGCGGCCGGTCGCGGTGTCGTCGCGGTCGAGCTCGCGGTCGACCTCCTCGTCGTCGGCCAGGCCGGCCGCCACGAGCTGGTGCAGCAGGTGCCAGCGCAGGTCGGTGTCGATCTGCAGGCCCTCGAAGACGTCGTCTCCGTCGAGCACCCGGCGCACCGCCGCGAGGTGCTCGTCGCCGACGGCCGCCGAGGCGTACGCGCGCAGGAACTGCAGCTGGTTGTCGCTGCCGGGCTCCGACCCGCGCAGCAGCTCGGCCAGCCCGTCGGCCAGCCGGCGACGGGCGGCCTCCCGCTTCTCCGGCGCGGAGTAGATCAGCACGGCAGTCTCGGTCTGCCGCAGCACGGTCCGGGTGACCGAGCTGTCGGACTCGCTGCCGATCCCGGCGAGCGCCAGGGTGAGGTAGTCGGTGGTCGACATCTCCCCGTCACGCGTCATGTCCCACGCGGCGGACCAGCACAGCGACCGGGCCAGCGAGTCGGCGATGTCGGCGATCCCCGACGTGAGCGTGGCCAGTGACCGCTCGTCGAGACGGATCTTGGCGTACGTGAGGTCCTGGTCGTTGACGAGCAGCAGGTCGGGCTGCTCCGCCCCGACCAGCTGCGGGACCTCGGTGCGGGCCCCCGCGATGTCCAGCTCCACCGCGTCGGCCCGGACGAGGCCGTCGTCGCCGCGTCGGTAGAGGCCGATCGCCAGCCGGTGCGAGCGCAGCGTCGGCCACGCGTCGGGCGCGGTCTGCTCGACGGCGAACGCGGTGAACCGGCCGTCCGCACCGGTGTCGAAGACCGGCCGCAACGTGTTGACCCCCGCGGTCTCCAGCCACTCCGCCGACCACGCCTTGAGGTCGCGGCCCGAGGTCTCCTCGAGCTTGCCGAGCAGGTCGGCGAGGGTGGTGTTGCCCCAGGCGTACGCGCGGAAGTACTCGCGGATGCCGGCCAGGAACTCCGCACGGCCGACCCAGGCCGCGAGCTGCTTGAGCACCGACGCGCCCTTGGCGTAGGTGATGCCGTCGAAGTTGACCTCGACGTCCTCGAGGTCGCGGATCTCGGCCGCGATCGGGTGCGTCGACGGCAGCTGGTCCTGCCGGTAGGCCCACGTCTTCTCGGTGTTCGCGAAGGACGTCCACGCCGATCCCCAGCGGGTCGCCTCGGCAGTGGCCAGCGTGCTCGCCCACTCGGCGAACGACTCGTTGAGCCAGAGGTCGTCCCACCAGGTCATGGTCACGAGGTCGCCGAACCACATGTGGGCCATCTCGTGCAGGATCGTGACCGCGCGACGCTCGTAGTACGCGTCGGGCACGCGCGACCGGAAGACGTAGTCCTCGTGGTGCGTCACGCACCCGGCGTTCTCCATCGCCCCGGAGTTGAACTCGGGCACGAACAGCTGGTCGTACTTCGCGAACGGGTAGGGCAGGGCGAACTCGCGCTCGAAGAACTCGAACCCCTGCCGCGTCTCCTCGAGGATGACGTCGGCGTCGAGGTGCTGGGCGAGCGACGTGCGGCAGTAGACGCCGAGCGGGATGGTGCGGTCGCCGACGCGGTACTCGCTGTCGACCCGGTGGTAGTGACCCGCGACGATCGCCGTGACGTACGACGACAGCCGCTCGGTCGGCTCGAAGCGCCACACCGCGCTGCCGGCGCCGGCCGGCTCCGGCGTCGGAGAGGGCTGGTTGGACACGACCTGCCAGTCCGACGGGGCGGTGACGGTGAAGCGGAACGTCGCCTTGAGGTCGGGCTGCTCGAACACGGTGAAGACGCGCCGCGAGTCGGCGACCTCGAACTGCGAGTACAGGTAGACGGACTTGTCGACCGGGTCGACGAACCGGTGCAGCCCCTCGCCGGTGTGCATGTAGCGGCACAGCCCCCGGACCCGCAGCGTGTTCTCGTCCTCGAGCCCGTCCAGCCGGATCCGGGCCCCGTCGAAGACCTGGCTCGGGTCGAGCGCGCGCCCGTTGAGCTCGACCTCGGACACCCGCTCGGCCACCAGGTCCACGAAGGTGGACACGCCGGGCTCCGTGCAGCGGAACCTGGCCACCGTCGTGGACCCGAAGGTCGTCTCGCCCACGGTCAGGTCGAGCTCGATCTCGTAGGACTCCACCCGCAGCAGCCGGGCCCGGGCCTGGGCCTCCTCGCGGGTGATGTTCAGACGGGCGGTCGCGCTGGGCACGAAGGGACTCTCCTAGCTGTACACATGGGGACGGCGAATCCTCCCACGGTGCCGACGTCCCCCTCCCACGGGAATGCCGTGCCGCCGGCGACAGGTTGTCACACCCGTGGGTACATCTCCGGCATCACAGGCATCGTCCGTCGCCACGGCTGACGTCTGGTTCGACCCGATCTGCCCGTGGGCCTGGATCGCGTCCCGCTGGATGCTCGAGGTCGAGCAGGTCCGCGACGTCCGGGTCCGGTGGCACGTGATGTCGCTGTCCTACCTCAACGAGGGCCGGGACCTGCCCGAGAGCTACCAGCGGCTGATGGACGAGGCGTGGGGGCCGGTGCGCGTCGTGGTCGCGGCCATGGCCAAGCACGGTGACCACGTC
>DASTVO010000292.1:0-3359 GCA_035759075.1 Actinomycetes bacterium | reverse complement strand
TCGACCTGGTCGGGGCCCTGAGACAGCTGCCGGACAAGCAACGCACGGCCATCGTGCTGCACCACCTCGCCGACCTTCCGGTCGACCAGGTCGCCGCGGAGACCGGTGCCTCTGTGTCCGCCGTGAAGGCACAGCTGAGCCGAGGGCGCGCGACGCTCGCGACGCTCCTCCGTGACCACGAGGCGGCGGACCTCTCTCCTCTGGCAGGTGAGACGCGATGACCGAGCAACTGACCGAGAAGCTGCACGACACGGCGAGCCGAGTGCCGACCCGGCTGCGGCCAGGTCGCGAGCTGCGCCTGCGGGCCGAGCGCCACAGGCGCAACCGCCGGGTGGGTGCGACCGCCGGCTCGCTCGCGCTCGTCCTGGTCGTCGCCGTGCTCGGCCTCGCCGGAGCGGGCGGGCAGCGCGACGCAGCACGCCTGCCCGCCGAGCAGCCGCCGCTCAGCCGCGACTCTCTGCTCATAGAGGACGAGCTGCCGGGCAACGAGATCGACTGGCGACCGGAGGCCCGCGAGGGCGAGTCGGCGCTGCCGCCCGAGCTGTGCCAGCAAGGCAGCCTGCGCTCGCTCGGCGCGACGTCGGTCTGGCACCAAAGCGCCAGTGACCAAGACCTCGGCCTCGTGGCCCAGACGGCTGCCCAGTTCCCAGCAGCCGCTGAGGCCGAGGCTGCGCTCGACCGGCTGACTCGGTGGTTCGGCGAGTGCGGCGGCTACACCCCCGCGGACGGCCGGCTGCCGGACTTCCGCGCCGGGACCGGGACGGTGCGGACCGGCACCTACACACGGGAGGCGCCGGACGGCCCGGACTTCGCGTACTTCGGCGTCGCCGCCTTCGGGGTCCAGGGACACGCGATCACCGTCGTGTGGCGCGAGAACCTTGGGCAGGACGACAACTTCGCGGCCAACCCGCTGGCGACCACGATGCGCTTCGCGCTGGCGCGACTGGCCGGCGCCCGGACCGTCGCAGCGAACCAGGTACCAGCCGGCTTCCGGTTCGCCGAGGAGCGCGCCGACCCGAAGTGGGACCGGTCACCTGCCACGTCCCGCAGCCGGGTCCTGCACGAGCCGTGGGCGTCGAACCCGTGCCAGTACGACCATGGCGACGCCGGTCTGCAGCCGCCGGCCAGCGACGCCCTCCGCACGGGCTCGCGAATCGCTCAGCGGGCCGAGCGCAGCGTGCCCGTACGCCAGCTCGCCCTCTACCCCGACGCGCGGACCGCGCGGGAGGTCGCCGCGGAGCTGCGGTCGGCCTTCGAGCGCTGCGCCTCGGTCTCGGACGGCATCGGCACAACCACCTGGGTGACGCAGCGCTCGGAGGGGGCGGCGGACCTCACGGTCTCGTGGTCCTCGTACGCCGAGGAGGGCGGCGGGCCTCCGACCTACGCACCGGCGGTCGCCGTCGCCACGCAGGGCAACGCCGTCCTGCTCGTCTCCCAGGTCCTCAGCGTCGAACCAGGCCCCGACTCGGACGCGGTGAGAGCCGTCCGCGCAGCCGTCGAGGCCAACCTGCCGCTGGTGTGCGAGGTCGCGACCGGCTGCTAGCCGGACCGAGCAGCACCGGGAGCGACGCGTCAGCGGGAGGTCATGACCTCGCGCATCAGCCGGGCGGTCTCGGACGGGGTCTTGCCGACCTTCACCCCGACCGCCTCGAGAGCCTCCTGCTTCGCCGCGGCAGTGCCCGACGAGCCGGACACGATCGCACCGGCGTGGCCCATCGTCTTGCCCTCGGGGGCGGTGAAGCCCGCGACGTAGCCGACGACCGGCTTGGTGACGTGGTCCTTGATGTACGCGGCCGCGCGCTCCTCGGCGTCGCCGCCGATCTCGCCGATCATCACGATGGCGTCGGTGCCGGGGTCTGCCTCGAACGCCTCGAGACAGTCGATGTGGGTCGTGCCGATGACCGGGTCACCGCCGATGCCCACGCAGGTGGAGAAGCCGATGTCGCGCAGCTCGTACATCATCTGGTAGGTCAGCGTGCCGGACTTGGACACCAGCCCGATGCGGCCGGCCTGGGTGATGTCGGCCGGGATGATCCCCGCGTTGGACTGCCCGGGGCTGATGAGGCCGGGGCAGTTCGGGCCGATGATCCGCGTGCTGCCGGCGTTGACCGCGTACTGGTAGAACGCCGCGGTGTCGTGCACTGGGATGCCCTCGGTGATGACCACGCACAGCGGTATCTGCGCGTCGACCGCCTCGACGACCGCGTCCTTGGTGAACGCCGGCGGGACGAACACGACGGTGACGTCCGCGCTGGTCTCCTTCATCGCCTCGCCGACGGAGGCGAAGACGGGCAGGCTGGTGCCGTCGAAGTCGACCTCGGTGCCGGCCTTGCGCGGGTTGACGCCGCCGACGACCTGGGTGCCGGAGGCGAGCATGCGGCGGGTGTGCTTGCTGCCCTCGGAGCCGGTCATCCCCTGGACGACGACCTTGCTGTCCTTCGTGAGCCAGATAGCCATGTCTGTCGCGTCCCTTACTTCGCAGCCAGCTCGGCGACCCGTCGGGCCGCCCCGTCCATCGTGTCCACCAGCTCGACGACGTCGTGCTCGGCGTCGTCGAGGATGCGGCGACCCTCCTGCGCGTTGTTCCCGTCGAGACGCACCACGATCGGCTTGCTGATCGCGTCACCGCGGGCCTTGAGCATCTCCAGCGCCTGGACGATGCCGTTGGCCACCGCGTCGCAGGCAGTGATGCCGCCGAACACGTTGACCAGCACCGACTTCACGCCCGGGTCGCCGAGGATCACGTCCAGGCCGTCGGCCATCACCTCGGCCGAGGCGCCGCCGCCGATGTCGAGGAAGTTGGCCGGCTTCACGCCGCCGAACTCCTCGCCGGCGTAGGCGACGACGTCGAGCGTGCTCATGACGAGCCCCGCGCCGTTGCCGATGATGCCGACCTCGCCGTCGAGCTTGACGTAGTTGAGGCCCTTCGCCTTGGCCTTGGCCTCGAGCGGGTCGGCGCTCTGCGCGTCCTCGAGCTGGGAGTGCTCGGTGTGCCGGAACTCGGCGTTCTCGTCGAGGGTGACCTTGCCGTCGAGCGCGACGACCTGGCCGTCCTCGGTGCGGACCAGCGGGTTCACCTCGACCAGGGTGGCGTCCTCGTTCCGGTAGACGCCCCACAGCTTCACGAACACGTCCGCGACGGCGTCGGCGATCTCGGCGGGGAAGCCCGCGGCCTGGACGATCTCGTGCGCCTTGGCGTCGTCGATTCCGACCTGCGGGTCGACGGCGACCCGGGCGAGGGCCTCGGGACGCTCGACGGCGAGCTGCTCGATGTCCATGCCGCCCTCCCGCGAGGCCATCGCGAGGTAGGTGCGGTTGGCGCGGTCGAGCAGGACGGAGAAGTAGTACTCCTCGGCGAT
>DASTVO010000291.1:0-7598 GCA_035759075.1 Actinomycetes bacterium | reverse complement strand
CTCGACCACCGCCTCGCCCTGTACAGCGCAGAGCAGCGGATGGTCTTCGGGGCCAACACGTACCGGGCGTTCGCGCGGATGCTGGCCGAGGGCACCGCAGAGCCCGATGTGCACGACCCCTGGGTGACCCGGATGCGGAACCTGCCGGCAACGGTCGTTTCGACGTCGCTGGAAGAGCCGCTCGACTGGCTGGACGCGACCGTCGCGAGCGGTGACGCGGTCGACGTGGTCGCCCGGCTCAAGGAGGAGTCCGAGGTGCCGTTGCGCTCCCACGGCAGCCTGTCGATGAACCGGGCACTGATGGCCGCCGGGCTCGTCGACCGCGTGCAGGTGACGCTCTTCCCCGTCATCACCGGGCAGACGGGGCTGGACCCGATCTTCCGCGGCGCGGCCGACTTCGACCTCGAGCTGGTCGAGACCCGCACGCTCGACGGCCACATCCAAGAGCTCGTCTACCGGCCCACGCCGCACTGAGCTGTCCCCATTCGAAGATCAGCTCGCCACGGCTCCGCGGGTGACACCTCACTCGCGGTGTCGGCCGGTGAGCAGGGTGAGTCGGAACCGGTGGTGCTGTCGTGGTCGCTGCTCGGGGTCGATGGTCGGTGGCGGGATCAGCACCGGGTAGCCGTCGCCGGCGAGGACGATCTCCCAGCCCTGGCGGTGAACCATCCGGTGATGGAAGCCGCACAGCAGCGCGGCGTTGCACAGGTCGGTCGGGCCGCCGTCGGACCAGTGCCAGGAGTGGTGCACCTGGCAGTTCTCGGGCGGACGGTCGCAGCCGGGGGCGACGCAGCCGCGGTCGCGCAGGGCGACCGCGCGGCGCTGTGCCCGGTTCCACACCCGGGTGGTGCGGCCGAGGTCGAGCACCTCGGACGGTTCGCCGAGGACGGCCGGGACGAGGAGGGCGTCGCAGGCAAGCTGCCGCAGCGTCGCGGCCGAGAGCGTGCCGTCGGTGTCCAGGCGGCCGGCGCCGCTCAGCCCGTCCTGCAGCTCGGCGAGGGTGGTGGTGACGGTGAGCAGGGCGATCGGGGAGACCGGAGCCGGTTCGGCCGGCTGGGGGGCCTGGGCGGTGGCGGCGGCGGTGGCGAGCAGGTCGACCAGGGCGTCGCCGCGGCGCTCGCCGAGCGGGCGCTCGTCCTCGAACCCGTCCTCACCCGGGTGCGGCTTGTCGGCGTCGCGCAGCCAGGCCAGCAGGGTCGCCTCGCCGAGGGTGCCGAGGTCGAGCAGGGCGCGCAGCCGGCCGCGGTGGCGGGTGACCCGCAGCTCGTTGCGTTCCGCGGCCTGCGCGTCGGCCTCGGCGCGGGCCAGGTCGCGCTCGACGGCGGCGGCGTCGGCCGGGTCGTCCTCCGACGGCGACACCGTCAACGCCTCGACCACGGCCTGCCCGGCCCGGGCCAGGTCCCGGGGCACCAGCACGGTGCACTGCGCGACGAGGAAGGAGGCCGCGTCCGCCAGGTCGTCGCCGGACACCTCCGGCAGCAGTGCGACCCGGTCGAGGGCCGCGGTCACGACGGTGGCCTGCTCGACGGTGACCTCACCGCGGGCAAGCGCCGCCTCGACCGTCGGGTGGCGTCCCAGCACCGACGCCGAGCGCATGCGGGCGGCAGCGTCGGCGCGCGAGAGCCGGAAGCGGTCGCCCAGCCAGTGCTCGACACTGGGCGCCCGGGTGCGGGAGTGCAGGTCGCGGACCTCGGCCTCGCGCAGCAGCCCGGCGCGCAGTGCGGCCGCCTTCGCCTCCAGGTCGAGCAGGCTCGCGAGCCCGGTCTCGACCTCGGCGTCGGAGAGCTGCCAGGTCGGTGCGCCGCAGGCCCCGGTCAGCCCGGCGACGGCGTCGCGCACCCCGGTGACCACCGGGTGCTCGAGGACCGTTCCTGCCGAACTCATGGAACGAACCTAGCGGGCACCCCCGACAGAAACCCGACCACAGAAGCAGGCGAAACCCGTTTGTGGACAAGGGTTTCCGCCGACCGGCAGTTGTCCACAGGTGCGTGACCCGCGCAGCATCCCGGATCGCGAGCCGACCGCGTGCCACGATGTGCGGCGGAGCGAACGAGCGCGATGACGGGGGACGACATGGTCGCGAGGTGCCACCCACCCGAACCGGAGTTCGAGCACCTCACCGAGGAAGCCGTCTGGGCCGCGCTGCGCGAGCAGCTGCCCGACGATGCCGTCCTGCTCGCCAACCTCCGCTTCACCGACCGCAAGGGCGACCTCGAGGCGGACCTCGTCGTCGCGATCCCCGGCGCGGGCGTCGCCGTGCTCGAGGTCAAGGGCGGTGCGGTGACCCACGACGGCACGACCTGGCGGCAGACCGGCGGCGGCGCGCAGAGCAAGCCGATCGACCCGGCCGGACAGGCTCGCCGCTGCAAGTACGCCCTGCGCCAGCACCTGGACAACGACCTGCGCTGGCGCAGGCGAAGGGTCCGGTACGCGCACGTCGTCGTCCTGCCCACCAGCACGGTGGCGGCCGACGTCAACCCCACCGACTGCCCGCGCTGGATGGTGGTCGACGGCTCCCAGCTGCCCGCGCTCGTCGACGTCGTCCGTGACGTCCTGCAGCGGCAGGAGTCCGAGAACCCCCCGGCGAGCGCCGAGGACGTCGACATCCTCCTCGACATCCTCACCGGGCGGCCCGCCTCCCAGCGCGAGGCGGTGGACCTGGCGGCCTCCCGCGAGCTCGAGTGCGACCTGCTCACCCAGCGGCAGGCGAGGATCCTCGACGCCGTCCGGCTGAACATACGGGTCGAGGTACGCAGGGGAGCTGGTTCCGGCAAGACCTGGCTCGCGGTGGAGCAGGCCCGGCGGCTTGCGAAGGACGGCCAGCGGGTGGGGCTGCTCTGCTACTCGCGCGGCCTCTCCGCGTACCTGCGCCGACGTGTCGCGCTGCTCCCCGAGGGCCAGCGCCCCGCGTACGTCGGCGAGTTCCACGCCCTCGGTGTCGCCTGGGGCGCGCCGCGCGGGCAGGACGACGACAGCGACTACTGGGAGCGGCGGCTGCCGGAGGAGATGACCCGCGTCGCCCAGCACCTGACCGGGTCCGAGCGCTACGACGCATTCGTCGTCGACGAGGCGCAGGACTTCGCCGACTCGTGGTGGCCGGCCCTCGTGCAGGGACTGCGCGACCGCGAGCGCGGCGGGCTCTACGCCTTCGCCGACGAGGGACAGCGCGTCTTCGCCCGGCACGGTCGGCCACCGGTGGAGCTGGTGCCGATCGCGCTGGACGAGAACCTGCGCAACACCAAGCAGATCGCGCAGACCTTCGGGAGCCTGACCCCGACGCAGATGGCCTACCGGGGCGGCGACGGCGTGCCGGTGCGGTTCGTGCCGTGCTCGTCGGCAGCCGCGGTCACCGCGGCCGACGACGTCGTGGACGGGCTCCTCGCCGACGGGTGGAAGCACGAGCAGGTCGCGCTGCTGACGACCGGCCACCGGCACCCCGTCCAGGTCGAGCAGCAGGCCGCAGGCCACGACGCGTACTGGGACTCCTACTGGGCCGGCGACGACGTCTTCTTCGGCCACGTGCTCGGGTTCAAGGGGCTCGAGCGCCCGGCCGTCGTGCTCGCGGTCAACGGCTTCGGCCGGGGCGACGAACGCGCCCGGGAGAAGCTGTACGTGGGGCTCAGCCGGGCCCGTGACCTGCTGGTGGTCTGCGGCGACCCGGAGGTCATCCGCGAGGTCGGCGGCGACGGGGTGCTCAACCGACTCACCCGCTGAGCCCGAGCGTCCGCCCACCGGGCCGAGGCTGTGGTCCCGGGCCCGTCGTCGGGTAGGTTGCTGCCTCGAGCGGCACCCAGGGCACCCGATCACGGTGCGCAGGCGGCGGCCGCCGGCTCACCGACCGCCTCGCGACACCCGGAGACCGCCCACCGTGCTCGCTCGTCGACTCCTGCCCCCGGTGCTGCTTGCGCCACTGCTCCTCCTCGCCGTCGCGCTGGCGGGCACGGGCGCCCCCGACCCCGCGCGGGCCGCCGAAGGCGACCCCACCGCGCCGCAGATCCGCAGCTACGCGGCCGGCGCCACCGCCTGGAAGCTCGGCAAGTCCGTCCGGGTCCGCGCCGTCGGGGCCACCCTGACGGCGGTCACCCTCACCGGCCCGGACGGGCGGCCGGTCCGCGGCCGGCTCGCGCCGGACGAGTGGACCAGCAAGGGCAAGCTCGCTCCCAAGACGACGTACGCCCTCGAGGCGCTCGCCGTCGCCCCCGACGGGCGGCAGGCCACGCTGAGCGACACGGTCCGCACCGGCGCACCGGAGCGGGTGTTGCGCGCGACGATCAGCCCCGGAGGTCGCACCGTCGGCGTCGGCCGTCCGGTCGTGGTGTCGTTCAACCAGACCGTCCGCCGCAAGAAGGACGTCGAGAGGGCCCTGAGCGTCACCACGTCTCGCCCCGTCGGGCCGGCCTCGTGGTCGTGGACGTCGTCGCGGACCGTGCAGTTCCGGCCGAAGCGCTTCTGGCCGGCGAACACCCGGGTGAGGGTCGCCGCGGACCTGCGCAAGGTGCACGCCGGACCGGGGCTGTGGGGGATGCGGGACACCAGGACCGGGTTCGCGATCGGCCGCTCGCTGGTGATGAAGGTGTCGAACTCCACGCTGCGCATGAACGTGGTCCGCAACGGCGAGACCGTTCGCACGTTCGGGGTGTCGATGGGCAAGTCCGGGTTCACCACCCGGTCCGGCACCAAGGTCATCATGAGCAAGCACACCAGCTACCGGATGCGGTCCACCACGGTCGGCATCACCGGCTCCGAGGCCTACGACCTGGACGTGCCGTACGCCATGCGGATCACCAGCTCGGGGGAGTTCCTGCACGGCGCGCCGTGGAACCCGTACGTGGGGACCGCCAACCGGTCGCACGGGTGCACGAACCTGACGCTCTCCGCCGCCCGCTGGGTCTTCAGCCAGGTGCGCGAGGGCGACCCGATTGTCACCCGCGGGACCGGCCGCCCGACGGAGCCGTACAACGGGCTCGGCGGGGTCTGGAACGTGCCCTGGAAGACGTGGGTCGCGGGGTCCGCCCTGAGCTGACAGGCCGCACGGGACAAGGCCAGCCGCCTCGCTACAGCAGCTCGGCGATCAGCGCCGCGGCCCGCGCCGCCCCGTCGGTCTCCACCGGCCGGTAGTCGACCTCGCGGCCGACCTCCTCGGCGATCGCGGCGGCGATCTCGCCCGGCCCGTCGGTCTCGAAGTCCATGCACCGGCCGGCGCCGTAGCGGTCGAGCCGGTGCCGCACGTGCAGGTTCTGCTCGAAGTGGTGGCGCAGCGGGAAGTAGAGGAACGGCCGCCGGTTCGCGGTGAGCTCCATCGCGGTGGTCAGACCGCCCTGCACGACCGCGAGGTCACACACGGCCAGGTGCCGGTACAGCTCGTGCACGTACGCGCGGACCTCGAGCCCGTCGTGCCGCGGCAGCGTCGACGGGTCGATCCGCGGGCCGGCGACCACCACCATCCGCAGGTCCGGCACCCTCGCCTTCGCCTCCGGGTAGGCGGCGATCACCTTGCGCAGCAGGGCGCCGCCGACACCGGACCCGCCGACGGTCACGATGCAGACCCGCTCGTCGTCGCGGTAGCCGAGGGCGGAACGGTCCGCCAGGGCGGCCGGGTCGAACCCGGTGACGTAGCCGGAGAAGTCGAAGTGGCTCTCGGTCCAGTCGCGGATCGCCGGCAGCCCGGGCCCGAACTTCTCCGGCACCACGTCGTCGGGGTTGCCGACGAAGACCGCTCGGTCCCGGACACGGGGGAACCGGGCGATGTGCTCGATCATCTCCGCGTTGTAGTCCGCGGTCAGGAACTCCTCCCGCGTACCGCCGTCGGGCATCGGCAGCCAGCCGACGAAGTCGGTCATCCACACGTAGGCGGCGCGCTTGAGCTCCGGGTTCTCGTGCAGGTAGTAGTCGAGCTCCCAGGCCTCGTCGCCGATCCAGAGGTCGTAGTCCTCCTCGCGCACGATGTCGTCGAAGAGCATGAAGTTCGCCAGCAGGATCTCGTCCATCCGCCGGATCGCCTGGAAGCAGTGCAGGTCGTGCTCGGCCGACTCGCTCTCGATGTGGCCGGACTCGTTGGCCAGGAACGCGCTCGCCGGGTGGACCCGCTCGCCGCGCGCCTGCAGGACCGTCGTCACCGGGTGCTGCGCCAGCCAGTCGATCTCGAGGTCGGGATGCAGCGCCCGCAGCTCGTCCGCGATCGCGGCGTCGCGCTGCGCGTGCCCGAGACCGATCGGGGAGGAGATGTAGAGCGCCCGCTTACGGCGGGCTCGCCCGCGCACCCACCGGGCCGGCGGCGGAGCCGGCACGACGACGTCGCGCAGCAGGCGGTTGACCTTCACCGGGTCGCGGACGTGCGGCCCGTGCCCGGCGCCCTCGAGCAGCACCAGCCGGCCGCCGGTCTCCTCGGCGAGCCCGATGCCGCGGCCGGCACCGGTGATGGCGTCCTCGGTGCCCTGAATCACCAGCACCGGGCACTCCACCCGGCCGCACAGCTCGCGGGCCGCCGCCCGGTCGAGGTCCTTCGCCAGCTCGATCGCGACCAACGTCTCCGGGGCGGTCTCCAGCCCCCACCCGACGCAGTCCTCGACCGGCTTGGTCGAGTGCGGCTCGGTGAACATCTGGGAGAAGAAGAACTCGAGGAACCCGGGGTAGTCGCGGACCCAGTAGTGGCGGTTGTACTTCGCCCAGCCCTCGTCGGTGTCGAGCTCGTCCGCCCACGAGTACGTGACGCGCTCGACCGGCGCGGTGCCGAGGGGCACCGCCGGGCAGATGAACACGGTGCTCTGCACCCGCTCGGGGTGGTCGGCGGCCAGCAGCAGCGCGGCCTGCGCCCCCAGCGACAGCGACACCAGGACCGCGCTCCCGGTGCCGGTGGCGTCCAGCACCGCCAGCGCGTCGGCGGCGAACTCGGTCTGCGCGTAGCCGCTCTCCGGCCGGTCCGACCGGCCGTTGCCTCGCCCGTCGAACGTCACCACGCGGGCGTGCCGGGCGAGGTAGGGGATCTGCATCTTCCAGTGCCGCGAGTGGATGATCGACCAGGTCGGCAGCAGCAGCACGGTCGTCTCGCCGGCGCCGTACACCTCGTAATGCAGCCGGACCCCGTCGCGCTCGACGTACCCGGACTCGTCCGGGTAGCGGGCCCGCGTCTGCTCGCGGGCGGTCACGTCTGCAGCCATCGGTCGATCCACTCCAGCAGCTCGGCGTGGCCGGTCTCGACGCCGCCGAGGCGCTCGACCATGATCCCGAGGTTGAAGGTCATGACCAGCGACACCAGCGCGTCCAGCGGCATGCCGATCCCCAGCTCACGGTGCGGCGCGGCGAACGCCTCGGTCAGCACCGCCCGCCACTCCGCGTTCACCGCGGCGAGCCGCTCACGCAGGTCGGGATGGTTCCAGCCGAGGGCCTGCAGCTCGAGCCAGACCTTCTCGTAGGTCCGGTCCTCGGCGACCAGGTAGCGCATCGCCGTGCGCCACTTCTCCAGGAACGGCAGGTCGGCCGCGTACAGCTCGCGCTGGCGGACCAGCAGCCGCCCGGTGAACCGCTCCAGCGCCCGCAGCAGCAGCGCCTCGTTTGACCCGAAGTAGTAGTGGATCAGGCCGTGGTTCACCCCCGCCTCG
>DASTVO010000290.1:0-4037 GCA_035759075.1 Actinomycetes bacterium | reverse complement strand
GTCGTCGAGGTAGGCAGGGGAGTCCTCGTCCTCCTCGCAGTAGTCGGCGATGCCCGACGTGTGGCAGAGCAGGTGGTGCACCGTGACCTCGGGCAGCAGCGTGCTGGGGCGGCGGTCCGCAGGCAGCACCTCCACGACCGGAGTCTCGAACGCCACCAGCCCTTCGCGGACGAGGTCGACCACCGTGCAGGCGGTGAACATCTTGGTCACCGATGCGAGTCCGAACCTGGTGGCCGGCGTGACCCGGGTCCGGGTCGCCCGGTCGGCGTACCCGACGCAGACCTCCATGAGGCTCTCCCCGCCCCGGGTCAGCAGCATCGCGCCGGACAGGTCGCGCGTCTCACCCCACGACCTCAGCGTGTCGGTGAGTGCCGCCAGCCGCTGCGCGTCCGCCTGCACTAGACCCGGCCGACCGCGCGCAGCGCGCCGGTCGCCTTCCACGCCGCGCTGGTGCGCACCCCGAGGTAGCGCGGGTGGTCCTTGGCCTGCACGACCCGCAGGCTGTTGCCGTAGTGGACGCCGACCCGCGGCACCGCGAAGGGTCCTGGCTGCTCGCGGCTCTCGGGCAGCGCGTAGGCGTACGAGTACCCGGCCAGCCGGGCGGCGCTGCGGACGTGCTGGTCGTGGCGGCCGCGCGGGTACGCGAGGTGCCGGACCGGCTTGCCCAGCAGCTCCTCCAGCAGCAGCCGGCTCTCCCGCAGGTCGGTCACCAGCTCGGCCGGCTCCAGCGTGGTGAGGTCGCGGTGCGCCCAGGAGTGCGACTGGAAGTCGACGCCGTCCCGCTGCATCTCCAGGACCTGGTCGCGGGTCAGGGTCACCAGCTGCCGGCCGGCCGGCGGGGTGTCGACCCAGTCCACCGCGCGGCCGCGGGCGGTCAGCGTCTCCGCGACGAGGAACACCGTCGCCGGCAGCCGGTGCCGGCGCAGCAGCGGCCACGCGTGGTCGTACAGCGACGCGAACCCGTCGTCGAACGTCAGGGCCGTGACGCCGCGCGGCGGGCGGCCGCGGCGGTCCAGCTGCTCGACGGCGGCGTCCAGCGGCAGCACCCGCCGCTGCCGGGCGAGCCACTCCGCCTGCTCGTAGAAGTCCACCGGGCGGACCGCCATCGGGGACGGCCAGCCGTCCTCCACGGCGTGGTAGCAGAGGATGCTCACGAGCCGCTCCCCACCAGCTCGCCGAAGACGTCGGATAGGCCGCGAGCCGTCGTCGTGCTGCTGAAGTGCGCGCGCACCCGGTCCCGCCCGGCCGCGCCCATCCGGCGGCGCAGCGCGGCGTCGCGCAGCAGCGGCTCGAGCGCGTCGGCCAGCGCTGCACCGGACCGCGGCGGGACGACGAAGCCGGTCGCGCCGTGCTGGACCGCGCGGGACACGTCGCCGACGTCGGTGGCGACCACCGGCAGCCCGCTGGCCATCGCCTCCAGCACCGACAGCGGCATCGCCTCCCACCAGGACGGCAGGCAGAACACGTCCGCGTCGGCGTAGACCGCCGGCATCTCGTCCCGCTCCCGGGTGCCGAGCAGCCGGGCCACGCCGGCTGCCGCGTCCCGCACCGGTGCCTCGGCGGCCGGGCCCTCGTCCGGCGTGCCGCCGACGAGGCACAGCTCGTGGTCGACGCCTCTGGCCCGCAGCAGCCGGGACGCCTCGACCAGGTCGAGCAGCCCCTTGCGCGGCGTGAGCAGCCCCACGTACAGCACGCGGGGGACGGCGTGGTCGCGCGGGCCGGGCGGGAAGTCCTCCACCCGCACCCCGTTGTCGACGAGCCGGACCTTGTCCGCTCCGAGCGCCGACCTAAGCGCCTGCTCGCCGGCGGTCCACACCGCGACGACCCGGTCGGCCGGTGCCATCGCCAGCCGCAGCAGCGCCCGCCGCCACGGAGCGCTCAGCCAGGTCCCGAGGTTGCCGCCGTGCGCATGCACGACCACCCGGGCGCCGGCCAGCCGACCGGCCGCGGCCATCAGCGCGGCGCGGAGCACGGTGACGGCGGGGGCGAGGGCCGAGTGCAGGTGGACGACGTCGACGCGCCGGGCCGTGCGCCACCCGGCGAGGGTGTCCCTGGCGGTGCGCCGGAGGTTGCCGACGGTCAGCCGGCCGCCCTCCGGGGTCTCGGCGTGGGCGACGTTGAGGAACGTCAGGTCGTGCCGCTCGGCGAGCTCGCTGCGCAGCAGGGTGTCGAGGAAGACCGGGATGCCGCCCCGGTCGGGCGCGCCCTTGCCCACGAGCAGGACCCGGCACGTGCGTGTACGCACCGCGGACCGGGCAGGCCCCCCCATCGCCGCACATCCCCTCCGGGCCGAACGGCCCCGCTGCGATCTGCTCAGAGGCTAGCGTTGGCGGGTCGACCGGGGTGGTCGATCGGTCGAGGTGGGGGGCCGAGTCGCGCATGGGCGTGAGCCGGGGTGGTCCGGTGCTGACCACCGACGACGTCAGCGGGTGGAACCGTGCCGCCCTGGCGGCGGTCCGGGCGCTGGCCGGCACGCCGTACCGGCCGGTCGTCACCGTCTCCGGTCCCGTCTCGCTGGCGGCGTCGTCGCGGTGGTGCACCGCCGTCGTCCGGGTCCCGGCGGGTGGCCGGCCCGGCTACGCCGAGGCGCTGCGACGTGCGGTCGAGGACGGCGGGTACGCGGCGGTGCTGCCTGCGAGCGACGTCGCGCTGCTGGCGCTGCACGACCCGTCGGCCCGGCTGGTCGACAAGGAGTGGCTTGCACCCGCGGCGCTGGCCGCCGGCCTGGAGACCCTGCCGGGTGAGGTCTTCGACGACCTCGACGCGCTGCGGCGGGCGGCCGGGCGGCTGGGCTACCCGGCGATCGTGAAGTCGGTCGTGAAGTCCGGCATCGAGAACCTGCAGGCGGTCCGGGTCGACTCCGCCGCCGACGTCGAAGCGCTCGCCGCCGGGCCGGGAGCGGTGCTGGTGCAGCCGTTCGTGGACAGGCCGATGCGGGCGGTGTCCGGCGTCGTCTGGGACGGCCGGCTGCTCGCGGTCTGCCACCAGCGGTACCGGCGGCTGTGGCCGCGGCAGGCCGGGGTCGCGTCGGCGGCGGAGACGGTGCCCGGCGACCCGGAGCTCGAGGAGAAGGTGCTGGCGCTGCTCTCCGGGCACCGGGGCGTGTTCCAGGTCCAGCTGCTGGGGCCCTACCTGGTCGACGTGAACCCGCGGGTCTACGGCTCGATGCAGCTGGCGGTCGCGGCCGGCGCGAACCTGCCGCTCATCGCCTGCGAGGCGGCCGGCGGGTGCCTCCCGGACACCGTCGTACGGGCCCGGCCGGGGGTGCGGTACCGGTGGCTGGAGGGGGACCTGCGCAACCTCGCCGACGGGCTGCGCCACGGCGACGCCGGCTGGTCCGACGTGGTCGCGCGGCTGCGGGAGCGCCGCGCCGCGTACAGCGTGGAGAGCCTGCACGACCCGCGGCCGGCCTGGACCCGGGTCCGCGGAGTCGTCATGTCCCGGGCCCGCGGCGGCCGGGGGACCGCATGAGCGCCGACGAGGTCGTCGCCGCCAGCTCCGCCGCGCACCTGCGCCGCAACCGGGTGCCGGACCCGCGGGACAGGGCGGACCGGGAGGCGGCGGCGGAGCGGGTCCGGGCGGTGCTGGGTGCGCGGCTGGCGGCCGGCGGCCTGGCGGGCTCGCCGCTCGGGACGGGGTGGACGACGACGTTCCAGGCCCGGGTGACGGGGCCGGTGCCGGTCGGCGAGCTCGCGGCGGCCGGCTGGCTGCCGCTCGACGGCATCCGCCGCCGGCTCGGGCTGGCCGCCGACGGGCGGTGGGCCGTGACCGACGCCGCCGGTCGGGTGCTGGGGGCGGTGAGAGTCGGCAGCGGGGCGAACGACCCGGTGTCCGACGTGCTCGTACGGGCCCGCGAGCGGGGCGAGGTCACGCTGGTCGACGTCCTCGAGCTGGCCGCGCTGCGCCGGGACGGGCACGCCTTCCCGGACGCCTCGTCGGTGCTGACCGCGGCCGCCGACGTCGAGACCGGGCTCGGGCGCCGCGACCTGGTCCGGTGGGCGAGCGGGCGGCGCGCGGACCCGCCGGTGCGGCTGCCC
>DASTVO010000289.1:0-2654 GCA_035759075.1 Actinomycetes bacterium | reverse complement strand
ATGTCGGGCACCTTCGAGTCGGCGCAGCTCGCCGCCAAGGAGGCACCGGTCGCCGTCGAGGTGGTCGACTCACGGTCGCTGGGGATGGGCCTCGGGTACGCGGTTCTCAGCGCTGCACAGGCCGCGACCGGCGGTGGCTCGGTGACCGACGTCGCCCACGCGGCCCGTGCGCGAGCCGAGGCGTCCACCGTCGTGTTCTACGTGGACACGCTGGAGCACCTCCGGCGTGGCGGGAGGATCGGGCCGGCGGCTGCGCTGCTCGGCTCGGCCCTGGCGATGAAGCCGCTGCTGCACCTGGTCGATGGGCAGATCGAGCCGCTGGAGAAGGTGCGCACGGCCTCGCGCGCGATCGCCCGGCTCGAGGAGCTCGCGGTCGAGCGGGCCGGGCACCGTGTGGTCGACGTCGCGGTGCACCACCTCGCGGCGCCGGACCGGGCCAACGACCTGGCCGAGAGGCTGCGGGTCCGGCTGGACGGGCTCAGGGACCTGCACGTGAGCGAGGTCGGCGCGGTCGTCGGCGCCCACGTCGGCCCGGGAATGCTCGCCGTGGTGGTTGCGCCCCGGCCCTGAGGCGGCGCCGGTCGCCGCACTGTCTGTGTCTCTGTACCTGACGAACACGCGATGTGGCGACCACGTCTGCAGCGGCACGTGCACCAGCGGGTCGTCATCGTTTGATCGGAGCGGCTCAGTGCCAGGCGCCCTGGTCGGATTGCTCCGATCTTGACGTAGCAGCCCGTTCTGGTCGCGGAGTCGAAGCCGGCCAGCGACGTCTGTAGCGGCACCTTTGCGGCAGATCCAGGCGTTTGGCGACCGGCGGACTGCTGCGCCCGCCGACCGCCCAGACCTACGATGGGCGCCGACAGGAGGGCGGCGATGGCTGATCCGGTGGGCGACATCATCGGGGACTATCGGGCGTTCGCTGCGCAACAGCAAGACCGGCTGCTCGCCCGGGGCATCGACATCCGCCCCTACGACCTCAGCCACCTCGCCGTCCGCGTGCCGGAGTGGGGCCAGTACGTGCATCTGCGTGGACTGCTCGAACGCCACGCGGTCGCCAATCGCGAGAACGTCTGGAACGGCCGCCCGATCTCCCTGATCGTTCCCGCCGAACCGCTCGAAGTCCTCGACGGCAAGGTCGTCCCACTCATCGAGCTCATCCCGCCGGTGCACCAGCGCGTCTACAGGATGGGGTTGGAGCACCTCGGTGTCGTGGTCGGCGACACTTTCGACGCGTTCGTCGATGCCAACAAGCCCGTCCTGACGGGACAGCAGTTCCAGGGCCCGAACAGCACGCCCGACCCCGTCTACATCTTGTTCGAGGACTTCACCCACGTGAAGTTCTACCGACTTTCCCTGAGGGCATCCGTGGAGCTCGATGCTGGCCCGTTCGACGACGGGTTCCATCACGTCGACGACTGGATACCCCAACAGCTCGTGACCGCGACCGGCCCGAATCCTCTGCCGCGCTGAGCGACGCCCGGGGCTCGGCGCGACCGGGGCCGCGCCGTGTCATCGGCATGCGCGGACGCTCCAAGGACGCTCGGTAGCGGATACGGTCGCTGGTGTCGCGCGGCCGGCTACGCCGCCGGGACGACGGTCCACGCCGCAGTTGCGGCGAGCTTCACGTGTGCCCGCTTCGCCCGCGTGCCGGCTTGAGGGGTCTCAAGGGTGAGGGCGTCGAGCACGGCGGCGACTCGAGCCGGCACGGCCAGTCAGACCGGGCCGTCGTCCACAGCCCGCCCGGGTACGCGACCTGTCCACAGCCCGTCCGCGGCAGGCCGTCGACGCACCTGGGCGGTCCTAGCGTTGCCGTGTGGCTGACAGGAGGGCGAGGCACCGGCGACCCGGTCCGGGTGACCCAGCGGGCGCGGCGCTGCGCCGCCTGGAGCCGGCGCGGGTGTCGGCAATGGTGTCGGCGCGGGTTTCGGCGGCAGGCGCTGGCGGCGGAGCCACGGGCTGGGTCCCGCAGCCGCCGCCGGAGCCGGTAGCGGGCACCGAGCCCACACGGCCCCGCGGGCGCAGCCGCGCCCGGGCCGAGGTTGCTGACCGGATGCCGGTCGGTCTCCGGGCGGCGGCCGTGACGCCCGGCGGCAAGGCGGTGGCCGGGCTCGCCCTGCTCGTCGCGCTCGCCGTGGCCACAGCCCTGGTCGCGACCTGGCTCGCCCGGCCGCGCGAGGAGCCGGTCCCGGCCCGTCGGCCGTCGCTGGGGGCACCGTTGTCACTGGCCGCTGCCACCGGTGGCGGGGGTCCAGCCACGTCCCCCGAGTCGTCTGCGGCGGTTCCCGCAGGCCCCTCCGCGGAGTCGACGGGGTCCGGCCGACTGCTGGTGCACGTCGCCGGCGCCGTGCGACGACCCGGGCTCGTCCAGCTGCCCGCCGGCTCCCGGGTCGCCGACGCGGTCGAGGCCGCCGGC
The DNA here is from genome assembly GCA_035759075.1 of Actinomycetes bacterium. GTDB lineage: Bacteria > Actinomycetota > Actinomycetes > JACCUZ01 > JACCUZ01 > DASTVO01. The sequence goes on along the minus strand of DASTVO010000289.1, from coordinate 241 downwards.
GGCCCGACCGCGCGTGCCCAGCCGGCAAGCGTGAACCTCGCCAGACCGCTCGTCGACGGCGAGCAGGTGGTCGTGCTGCGCCGCGGCGCGCCCGGCGCGGGATCGGTGGCCACCGGACAGGGTGCGGTGCCGGGGGCACCAGCTGCCCCGGGTGCGGCGGGGGGCCCGGTCGACCTGAACACCGCCACTCTGGAGCAGCTCGACGGGCTCCCCGGCATCGGACCGGTCCTCGCGCAGCGGA
>DASTVO010000288.1:0-2408 GCA_035759075.1 Actinomycetes bacterium | reverse complement strand
GTCGCCGAACAGCACCGTCGACCCGTCCCACGTGAACGTCGCGCTGTGGAAGAAGTCGACCGCGGGGTTGTGCACGCGCGCGACCGTCGTCGGGTTGACCGGGTCGCTGATGTCCCAGATCTGCCCCTCGCTCATGCAGGCTCCCGCAGCCCGGTCGATCCCGGTGAAGACGCTGATGTCGTGGCAGCCCCGGAAGCCGGCCGCCCCGTTGCGGTCGTTGAGCTCGAACTGCGGCTCGCTCACGACGGCCGCCTGCGACGCCTGCGCGGGGTCGGTCGGGACCTCCACCACGGAGATCTTCGAGTGGCCCTGCGTGCCGTCCTCGTTGAGCCGCCGGCACGAGTTGCCGTACGCGGACTCGGCGAGCTCGGAGGCCGGGTACGACGCGACGTAGACGAGGATGCGGTCGGTGCGGTCAGCCTCGGGTACCAGCGTGTGCGTGTGCGAGCCGCAGTCGGTCGCGACCGCACCGAGGTAGACCGGTGCCGCCGGGTCGCGGACGTCGAAGATCCGGATGCCCTCGAAGCCCGGCGCCGTGTGGCCGGCCGCGTCCACCGACCGCGGACTGCCGCACTCCGGTCCGGTCAGCGGCGAGTCCACCGACAGGAAGAGCAGTCCCCGCCACACCGACACGTCGTGCTGCGAGCCGGGGCAGTCGACCGAGGCGAGCACCACCGGCTCACCGGGCTCGCTGATGTCGAGGACCCGGAAGCCCTCGTAGTTCCCGGCGAAGGCGGTGTCGCCCCAGAAGGCCAGGTCGGAGTTGCGGTACGACGGCACCGTGCTGGTCTTCGGCGCGCTGCCGACGATCTTCAGGTTGCCGCTGCTGCTCTCGGGACTCGGGTCCCAGGTGCCCAGGTGGTCCTCGTGCGCACCGGCCGGCAGGGCCGTCGTCAGCAGCCCGAGGGCGAGCAGCAGGGGGGCCAGCAGACGGGCAGGACCAGGCATGGGCCGCCTCTTTCGCGATCAGCAGGCGCCCTGACCGCGCCCGGAATGGGCGGGATGATGCCCTATCGACCGATACCGCCACAAGACCCCCGGTGCGCTTGCGGGCCGGCCGGCCGCCGGCGGCGTCAGGTCTCGCGCACCCGGTCGGCCGCCTTGCGCGCCGCGATGAGCACCGGGTCCCACACCGGTGAGAACGGCGGCGCGTAGCCCAGGTCGAGCCCGGAGATCTCCTCGACCGTCATCCGGTTCCACAGCGCCACCGCGAGGACGTCGATGCGCTTGGCGGAGTCCTCCCGGCCGACGATCTGCCCGCCGAGAAGCCGCCCGGTGCGCTCCTCCACGACCAGCTTCACCGTCACCGGTTGCGCACCCGGGAAGTAGCCGGCCCGCGTCGTCGAGTCCACCCGCACGGTCAGGTAGGAGAACCCGACCGCCGCGCAGTCGGTCTCCCGCAGCCCGGTGCGGGCGATCTCCAGGTCGCACACCTTGCTGACGGCCGTCCCGACCACACCCGGGAAGGTCGCGTAGCCGCCGCCGAGGTTCGTGCCGAGCACCCGGCCCTGCTTGTTGGCATGGGTGCCGAGCGCCACGTGCACCCGGTTGCCCGACACCAGGTCGATGGACTCGACACAGTCACCGGCGGCCCACACACCCGGTGCGTCGAACACCCGCATCTGCAGGTCGGTCTCCAGACCTCCCCACCGACCGAGCGCCAGCCCCGCGCCGGCCGCCAGGGTCGTCTCCGGCGAGACGCCGGTCCCGAGCACCACCAGGTCGGCCGGCAGCTCGCCCTGGTCCGTCGCCACCGCGCGCACCCGCCCGTCCGGCCCGGTCTCGACGCCGTCGACGCGCACCGACGTCCGCACGTCGATACCCATCGACTCCATCGCGTCGTGGACCTGCCGGCCCATGTCCGGGTCGAGGGTCGCCATCGGTTCGGCCGACCGGGTCGCGACCGTCACCGCGAGGCCGCGGTTGACCATCGCCTCGGCCATCTCGATCCCGATGTAGCCGCCGCCGATCACCACGGCCCGCCGCGGGCTGTGCTCGAGCGCGTCCAGGACCTGCTCGCCGTCGTCGAGGGTCTGGACCCCGAACACCCCGTCGGCGTCGATGCCGGGCACCTCCGGGCGGCGCGGGCGGGCGCCGGTCGCGAGCACCAGCTGGTCGAAGCCCAGGCGGTACGCGGTGCCGCTCTCGTGGTCGAAGGCCTCGACCTCTCTGCGGTCGAGGTCGAGACCGACTGCCTCGGTGCGCATCCGGACGTCGATGCCGTTCTCGCGATGTCGTTGCGGCGTCCGGGCCACGAGCCGGTCGATGGACTCGACGTCACCGCCGATCCAGTACGGGATGCCGCAGGCGGAGTAGGACGTGTGGTGGCCGCGCTCGAGGGCCACCACCTCCAGGTCCTCCTTGGCCAGCCGTTTCGCCTGCGAGGCCGCCGACATGCCGGCCGCGTC
>DASTVO010000287.1:0-13921 GCA_035759075.1 Actinomycetes bacterium | reverse complement strand
ACGAGCCCCGCGCCGTTGCCGATGATGCCGACCTCGCCGTCGAGCTTGACGTAGTTGAGGCCCTTCGCCTTGGCCTTGGCCTCGAGCGGGTCGGCGCTCTGCGCGTCCTCGAGCTCGGCGTGCCCGGGCTGGCGGAAGTCGGCGTTGCCGTCGAGGGTCACCTTGCCGTCGAGGGCCACGACCCGGCCGTCTCCGGTCTTCACCATCGGGTTGACCTCGACGAGGGTCGCGTCCTCCGCGACGAACACGCCCCACAGCTTCTGCACCGCGGCGGCCACCTGGTCGCGGACGTCCTCCGGGAAGCCGCCCTTCTCCGCGATCTCGCGGGCCTTCGCCTCGTCGATGCCCACGAGCGCGTCGACGGGGACCTTCGCGAGCGCCTCCGGCTTCTCGACGGCCAGCTGCTCGATCTCGACGCCGCCCTCCCGCGAGGCCATCGCGAGGTAGGTGCGGTTCGCGCGGTCGAGCAGGATCGAGAAGTAGTACTCCTCGTCGATGCTGGCGGCCGGCGCGATCATCACGCGGTGGACCGTGTGGCCCTTGATGTCCATGCCCAGGATCTGACCGGCCTTGTCCTGCGCGTCGTCGGCGGACTCGGCGAGCTTGACGCCGCCGGCCTTCCCGCGGCCGCCGGTCTTCACCTGCGCCTTGACGACGACCTTGCCGCCACCCTCGGGCAGCAGCCGCTCCGCGGCGGCCCGCGCCTCCTCCGGGGTCTCGGCGACCGCGCCACCGAGCACGGGAACGCCGTGCTTCTCGAACAGGTCACGCGCCTGGTACTCGAAGAGGTCCACGGGTCAGTCCTCGTCTGCTTCGGGAGGGGTGCTGGCGTCACGGGAGCGTAACTGGAGCGCACCAACCGCGTTGAACCGGGCGAACCGCCCTGCTTGCGACGACGCCTCCGGAGGCCTGCTGTGCGTGTGCGACGAACCAGGACGGCGCTGCTCGGCGCACTCGCCACGAGCGGCGCCCTGGTCGCCGGCACCGTGGCGCTCGCGCCGGCGGCCACCGCCGGACCGACGGTCACCGTGTCCACCAAGCAGATCGACGTCACCGTCGGCCCGGCGGGGCAACGGAAGACCTGCACGGTCGTCTTCGACCTCTACCGGCCGTCCACCGCGAGCGCCCGCCGTCCCAAGCCCGCAATCCTGACCACCAACGGCTTCGGCGGGTCGAAGGACGACCAGGCAGACCTCGGCCGCGCGTTCGCCGCACGGGGCTACGTGGTGCTCTCCTACTCCGGCCTCGGGTTCGGCGGGTCCGACTGCAAGATCACGCTCGACGACCCGGACTGGGACGGCCGCGCGGCCAAGCAGCTCGTCACCTACCTCGGCGGCGGCAAGCGGGCCAACGACGGCAGCAGGATCCGGTTCGTCCGGAAGGACCGGGTGGCCAACGACGGGCGCGCCCGGCGTCACGACCCACGGGTCGGCATGGTCGGCGGCTCGTACGGCGGCCAGGTGCAGTTCGCCGTCGCCGGCATCGACCCCCGCGTCGACACCATCGTGCCGATCATCACCTGGAACGACCTCGCCTACTCGCTGGCGCCCAACAACACCGACTTCAGCGAGGGCGTCTCCTACCGCACGCCGGGCACCGAGAAGGTGGGCTGGACCAGCCTGTTCTTCGGGGCGGGCATCGCCGACGGCATCCAGTACGCGCACACGGACCCGTCCCGGAACGTGGGCTGCCCGAACTTCGCCGACCAGGCCTGCGTGGCCAAGGCCCAGATGGACGCGCTCGGGTACCCGACGCAGGACACCATCGACTTCGCCCGGCACGCCAGCGTCGCGTCCTACGTCGAGCGGATCCGCGTCCCGACGCTGCTCGTCCAGGGCCAGAACGACACGCTGTTCAACCTGCAGGAGGCGGTGGCCACCTACCGGGCGCTGCGCCGGCAGGGCACCCCGGCGAAGATGATCTGGCAGTCGTGGGGCCACAGCGGCGGCGGCGAGCCCGCCCCCGGCGAGCTGGACATGGCCGACCCGACCAGCAGCTACGAGGGCCGGCGCATCGCCCGCTGGTTCGCCCGCCACCTCAAGGACCGCAAGGTCTCGACCGGCCCGCGCTTCGCCTACTTCCGCGACTGGGTCGACTACACCGGCATCGCCACGCCCGCGTACGGCACCTCCTCGTCCTACCCCGTCGGCCAGCGGCAGCCGCTCTACCTGTCCGGCACGGAGGCCCTGGTCACCGACCGGAGCACGGTGCGGCCCGGTGCGGCGACCTACGCCAACGTGGCCGGCGAGACCCCGACGAGCTACAGCGAGGTCGCCGCGCTGCAGGGCGCGGTCGTGCCCGACGGCGTCACCCCGCCGTACGACACCCCCGGGACGTTCGCGTCCTGGACCACGGCTCCGCTCGCGGCAGACGTCGACTCCGTCGGGGTGCCCCGGCTGCGGCTGCGGCTCTCGTCGGCCGTGGCCGAGCAGACCCAGGCCGCGGGGCCGGCCGGGCAGCTGCTGCTGTTCGCGAAGATCTATGACATCGCCCCCGACGGCACCAAGACTCTCGTGAACCGCCTCGTGTCCCCGACCAGGGTTCCGGACGTCCGCGAGCCGGTCCGGGTCGAGCTGCCGGGGGTCGTGCACCGCTACCGGGCCGGGCACCGGATCTCGGTCGTCGTCGCCGCCACCGACGCGGCCTACCGCAACAACAAGGTCGTCACGCCGGTGACGGTGCTCACCGACCCGGCGGACCCGGGCGTGCTGCGGCTCCCGGTGCTCGGGACGGGCGTCGCGGGCTGAGCGGCGCGGGCCGGGCTGGCCAGGCGGGGCAGCCCTCCTCAGGCGGGAGAGGGCTGCCCGAGGTTCTCGTGCACCCAGCTGACGATCTCGCCGGTCGTGGCGCCCGGGGTGAAGACCTTGGCCACGCCGAGTCGCTCGAGCTCGGGCAGGTCGGCCTCCGGGACGATGCCGCCGCCGAAGACCACGATGTCCGAGGCGTCGCGCTCCGCGAGCAGCTCGATGACCCGGGCGAAGAGCGTCATGTGGGCGCCGGAGAGGACGGACATGCCGATCGCGTCGGCGTCCTCCTGGATCGCGGTCTCGACGATCTGCTCGGGGGTCTGGTGGAGGCCGGTGTACACGACCTCGACACCGGCGTCGCGCAGGGCGCGGGCGACGACCTTGGCGCCTCGGTCGTGCCCGTCCAGGCCGGGCTTGGCCACGACGACGCGCACGGGTCCGCTGGTAGTCACCGGCGCAGCCTAACCGACAGTTTTCGGCGTCTCCCGGCGCGTCCTGCCACCTCGTCCGGGGTACCCGGGGGTTACGGTTTCGCGAACACCAGCCGACGAGGACGACTCGTCCGGCATGGTCAGGAGGTGGCCGCAGTGCGCAACCGCATCACCGGGGGACGCACAGCCGGCAGCCTGCTCTCGGCGACCGGGCTGGTCGGCGCCGCGGTCGAGGTGGGCTGGGTCGCCGCGCATGCGGCGCTGTACCCGCTCGGCGTCGTAGCGGAGCGCGCCCGCAGCCACGAAGCGGACCGCCGGGACCTGGCGGGGCTGACCCCGGTGCAGCGCGGGCTGTTCGTCGGCGACGTCGAGGCGGCGGGCACCCCGATCCTGCTCGTGCACGGCATGGTCGACAACCGCTCGATCTTCACGCTGCTGCGCCGCGGGCTGCGCCGGCGCGGGTTCCACCGGGTCGTCACGCTGAACTACTCCCCGCTCACCCGCGACGTGCGGCTCGCCGCGACCAACCTCGCCACCCGGGTGGAGGAGCTGTGCGAGGAGACCGGCTTCGAGCGCATCCACGTGATCGGCCACAGCATGGGCGGCCTGATCGCCCGCTACTACGTGCAGCGGCTCGGCGGCGACGCGCGCGTCCACACCCTGGTGACGCTGGGCAGCCCGCACGCCGGGACCCGCGCGGCTCGGCTCGTCCCGCACCGGCTGGCCCGCCAGCTGCGCCCCGACAGCGACCTGGTGGCAGAGCTCGCGCAGCCGGCCAGCAGCTGCCGGACCCGCTTCCTGGCGGTGTGGAGCGACCTCGACCAGCTGATGGTGCCCAAGCGCAGCGCCCGGGTCGACCACCCGGACCTGGACGCGCGCAACGTCATGGTGCGCGGCGTCGGTCATATGTCGTTGCCCATCCACCGCCGGACGGTCCATGAGATCGTGCTGACGCTGGCCCAGCTCGACCCGCACGGCGCCACGGTCACGCGTGGTGTGACCCCGATCGGTAGCGACCGGCCGACCGAGCGTGAAACCCGGTCGTCTCGCCCGAGTTCAGGCCCCTTGTACGGGTCTGTACACAAAAAGTAGTTGAATGACCCATGCCGGTAGTTGAACAACCTGTGCACAGATACCCAGTTGTACGCGCACGTAACCCTTTCGTTATGGTCGCGCGGTCCCCCGCCCCCGACGACGAGGCCCCCACCCGTGCCACCTCGCCGCCCCACCCGCGGACGCCATCGCCGGCCCAAGAACACCGGCGGCCCCGCGTACATCACTGCCGCGACTCTCGCCGCGTTCACTGTGAGCGGGATCAACGTCCCTGGCGCCATCGGCGATGCCCGCCAGGCCTCCTCCTCGTCGACCCCCGCCGCGGCCCCGACCGGTGCCGTGCAGCGGAGCTCGATCTCGGCCGTGCAGCTGAGGGACACCCTGGCCGAGCAGCAGTCGGAGCGGGCCAGCCGCATCCGTAGCGCGCAGGCCGAGGCCGTGCGCCTGGCCCAGAAGGCCGCCAAGGAAGCCCGGATCGCCGCCGAGAAGGCCCGGCCCAAGTTCGTCCTGCCCGTCCTCGGCTTCCGGCTCACGGCCGGTTTCGGCGAGTACGGCCTGTGGAGCAGCGCCCACACCGGTCAGGACTTCGCGGCCCCCGCCGGCACCGCGGTGCGCTCGGTCGCGGACGGCACGATCATCTTCGCCGCCTACGACGGCGCCTACGGCAACAAGATCGTGGTCGAGCACGAGGACGGCACGCTGTCCTGGTACGCGCACCTCTCCTCGTTCGTCCAGACCGGCGGCGAGGTCAAGGCCGGCGACGTGATCGGCCGGGTCGGCTCCACCGGCAACTCGACCGGCGACCACCTGCACCTGGAGATCCGCACCGCGGGGGACAGCCCGGTGCCGCCGCTGACCTGGCTGCGCGAGAAGGGCGTCCGCATCTAGCGGTCAGCCGGTCAGAGCTTCTCCACCGGCGCGTAGCGCAGCAGCAGCCGCTTCACGCCCTCCGAGCGGAAGTCGATCGAGGCGACCGCCCGCTCGCCGGCACCTTCCACGGCGACCACCGTGCCCATGCCGAACGAGTCGTGGGTGACCCGGTCGCCCGGCTCGAGATGGACAACCACCCGGTTGCCGGGTGAGCGGGCGCTGGACCGGGCCGCGACCGCTGCCACCGCGGGCACGTGGGTCACGGTGGACTCCTCGCGCCGCCAGTCGACCAGGTCGGCCGGGACCTCCTCCAGGAACCGCGAGGCCGGGTAGTGCTGCGGGGTCCCCCACGCGCTGCGCACCACCGACCGGCTCAGGTAGAGCCGCTGCTGGGCGCGGGTCACCCCGACGTAGGCGAGCCGGCGCTCCTCCTCCAGCTCGGTCGGGTCGCCGAGCGAGCGCTGGTGCGGGAAGACGCCGTCCTCGAGGCCGGTGAGGAACACGACCGGGAACTCCAGGCCCTTGGCGGTGTGCAGAGTCATCAGGGTCACGACGCCCTGGGCCGCCTCGCCCTCGTCCCCCTCCTCGGGCTCGTCCGGGATCTCGTCGGCGTCGGCGACCAGCGCCACCTGCTCGAGGAAGTCCGTGAGCGTCCCGCCGCCGGCCTCCGCGTTGGCCTCCTCGAACTCCCGGGCCACCGACACCAGCTCCTGGAGGTTCTCCAGCCGGGTCTGGTCCTGGGGGTCGGCCGAGCCGGCCAGCTCGGAGGTGTAGCCGGTGCGCTCCAGGACCGCCTCGAGGACGGTGGCCGGGCCGGTGCCCGCCTCCACCAGGGTGCGCAGGTCGTCGACGAGCTGGCGGAACCCCTGCACCGCAGCCAGGGAGCGGGCGGCCAGCCCGTAGGCGTCCTCGCACCGGCGCAGCGCCTGCGCGTACGAGACGTTCTCGCGCTGCGCGAGCGCCTCCAGGCACGCCTCCGCCCGGTCGCCGATGCCCCGCTTCGGCACGTTGATGATCCGCCGCAGCGAGACGGTGTCCTCGGGGTTGGCGAGCAGCCGCAGGTAGGCCAGCGCGTCGCGGACCTCCTTGCGCTCGTAGAAGCGCACCCCGCCGACCACCTTGTACGGCAGCCCGACCCGGATGAACACCTCCTCGAAGACCCGTGACTGCGCGTTCGTGCGGTAGAACACCGCGACGCTCGAGGGCGGCACGCCCTCCTCGTCGGAGAGCCGGTCGACCTCGGCGGCGACGAAGGACGCCTCGTCGTGCTCGTTGTCGGCCACGTAGCCCACGAGCTTGTCGCCCGGACCCGCGTCGGACCACAGGTTCTTGGCCTTGCGGCCCTGGTTGCGGGCGATCACCGCGTTGGCGGCCGACAGGATCGTCTGGGTGGAGCGGTAGTTCTGCTCCAGCAGGATCGTGCGGGCGTCCGGGTAGTCCTGCTCGAAGGCCAGGATGTTGCGAATGGTGGCGCCGCGGAAGGCGTAGATCGACTGGTCGGCGTCACCGACCACGCAGAGCTCGCCGGGCGGGGTGCCGTCGTTGCCGTCGCCGACGAGCTCCCGCACCAGGACGTACTGGGCGTGGTTGGTGTCCTGGTACTCGTCGACCAGCACGTGCCGGAACCGACGGCGGTAGTGCTCGGCCACGTCGGGGAAGACCTGCAGGACGTTGACGGTCGTCATGATCAGGTCGTCGAAGTCCAGCGCGTTGGCCTGCTTGAGCCGGCGCTGGTAGAGCGCGTAGGCCTCGGCGAGCGTCTTCTCGATGTGGGTCTCGGCCCGGCCGGCGAACGTCTCGTGGTCGACCAGCTCGTTCTTGAGGTTGCTGACCTGCACCGAGAAGGAGCGCGGGTTGTAGCGCTTCGGGTCGAGGTCGAGCTCGCGGCACACGAGGGTCATGAGCCGCTGCGAGTCGGCGGCGTCGTAGATGGAGAAGCTCGAGCTCAGCCCGACGTGCTTGGCCTCGCGACGAAGGATCCGCACGCAGGCGCTGTGGAACGTGCTCACCCACATGATGCGGGCGCGGTTGCCGACGAGGGCGGCGACCCGCTCCTTCATCTCGCCGGCCGCCTTGTTGGTGAAGGTGATCGCGAGGACGGAGCCCGGGTGGACCTTGCGGGCGCCGAGCAGGTGGGCGACCCGGTGGGTGAGCACCCGGGTCTTGCCGGAGCCGGCACCGGCGACGATGAGCAGCGGCGAGCCCTCGTGGACGACCGCAGCGCGCTGCTGCGGGTTGAGCCCCTCCAGGAGGGCCGCCGGGTCGGCCCGGCGCGGCTTCTCGGGAGCGGCCTCGGGCAGCGGGAACGAGTCGTCGAAGAGGGTGCTCATCTCCTCGGCAGTCTAGGCGGCGGCCCCGACCGTGTAGCCGGTCGTGTCCACGACCAGGTGAGCCATGCCGCCGGTGAGCTGCAGGCTGACCCGGCCGTCCGGGCCCACCGGCACGGTGACGGTCGCCGAGGCGTCGGTCTTGCGCTCGACGACCACGGCAGGCGCCAGGGGCATCGCGGTCCCGGGCGTCCAGACCCGCAGCTCGGCGAGGGCGTCGGGCTGGGAGACCGCGACCCGCAGCTGCACCGAGGAGACCCCCGCCGCCGGCATCCCGCCGACGCCGAGCACCGGGACGTCGATCCGGACGTCCGGCGCGGCCTTGCACGCGCCGGTGGCCAGGCCGACGCCGCGCCGGGTGCCCAGCACCCGCACCGGTTCGACCGGCACGACGTCGGAGACCTGAGGCAGCACCGCCGGGATCCACGGCGTCACCGTCGACGCCGGGCAGGCGACGTACCCGGTGTAGAACGAGGTGCGCCCGAGCGCGCCGGCCCAGCTGAAGCTGACGTGCACGTGGTTGCGGTGGCAGGTGTTGTCGTCCTTCTTCCAGCGCCGCTTCGGCAGGGCACAGTCGCGGTAGGGCGTCCACGCGTTCGTGGACGGCCGCCACATCGCGTTGTTCCAGATCAGGTACGAGATGCCGAGACGGCGCGCCATGACGGCGGTGTTGCCGGCCTCGTCGGGGGCCTGCAGCCAGGCGAGGAAGGCGTCCGCGACCGCGGCCTGCTCCGGGTCGCGCACGTTGACCATCCAGTCCAGCGCGCGGCCCTCCTCGTGCCCGGAGTCCGCGCCGGTGCAGGAGCGGACGATGTTGGAGGCGACCGGGCCGTACGTGGCGAGGAGCAGCTTGCGCAGCTTCCGCGGGCCCTTCTTCTCGACCGGGTCGCAGCCGTTCTCCCGCTCCCAGGTGGCCGGTGCGTCGACGGTGGGACTGACGAACGCCCGCGTCACCGGCACCGACAGCGCCTGCGCCGGCGTCGCCAGGGTCGCGGCGAGCACCAGCGCGACGAGGACGGCCACCAGCCGCGCGAGGACCACGAGTGTCTGATCGACGGCGGGGCCGGTCGTCTTGAGCCGCGACCTACGATGTCCGGATGTTGGAGGACAGCGCGGTCGAGCGGGCTCTGGTCGTCACCGCCCATCCGGACGACGTGGACTTCGGGTCCGCCGGGACCATCAGTCTGTGGACGGCCGCCGGCGTCGAGGTCACCTACTGCGTGTGCACCGACGGGGACGCGGGCGGGTTCGACCCGGCCGTTCCCAGAGCGGACATCCCGGGCATCCGCCGCGCGGAGCAGGAGGCCGCCGCCAAGGCCGTGGGCGTCACCGACGTCCGCTTCCTCGGCTACCTGGACGGGCAGCTCACGGCGACGCTCGCGCTGCGGCGCGACATCAGCCGGGTGATCCGCCAGGTCCGGCCGCAGCGGATGCTCATCCAGAGCCCGGAGCGCAACTGGCTGCGGATCGGGGCCAGCCACCCCGACCACCTGGCCTGCGGGGAGGCCGCGATGGCGGCGATCTACCCCGACGCCCGCAACCCGTTCGCGCACCCCGAGCTGCTGCGCGACGAGGGGCTGGCGGAGTGGACGGTCGCCGAGACGTGGGTGATGGCGCACCCGGAGAGCAACCACTCTGTCGACGTGACCGACGTGTTCGACGCCAAGCTGGCGGCGCTGCGCGCGCACGTGAGCCAGACCGCGCACATGGAGGGCTTCGAGGAGCGGATCCGCGAGTGGTTCGGGCTCAACGCCGAGGCGGCCGGCCTGCCGACGGGCCGGTTGGCGGAGCGGTTCTTCGTCGTCGAGACCGGTTGAGCGGCGACGGGTCAGGGCAGCCGGACCACGGCCGTCCAGTACTGCTCGATCGAGGTCACGACCTCCGTGAAGCGGTGCAGGTCGAGCGGCTTCACCACGTACGAGCTGGCCCCGCACGCGTACGCGGCCGCCACGTCCACCTCCGCCCGCGACGTGCTGAACACCACCACCGGCACGGTGCGCAGGTCCGGGTCGGACTTGATCCGCCGCAGCACGTCGAGCCCGCCCACCCGCGGCAGGTTGAGGTCGAGGACCACGAGGTCCGGGCGCAGAGCCTCACCGGTGAGCACGCGGTCGAGCAGCTCGAGGGCCGCGACGCCGTCCTCGACCCGGGTGACCTGGGTGGTGCTGCCGGACTCCTCCAGGGCGAGCGCCACCAGCTTCGCGTCCGCGACGCTGTCCTCGACCAGCAGCAGGCGCGCCGGCCGACCGCCTCGCCTCACGCGCCACTCCGTCCGCCGGCCCGACGCTGCGGGCGCCACGAGGCGCCGGTCCCCGACCGGCGCCTGACAGGCCGTGACGCTACCGGCGGGGGTCGGCCGCCGCGGGGGTTTCCGCAGGGTCGGTCCTAGACTGTCCCGCCGGCCCCCGTCGTGAGGAAATCCAGTCCGCATGCCGCGCATCAGCGTCGTCGTCCCGATGTACAACGTCGAGAGGTACCTCACCGACTGCCTCGAGTCGTTGGCGCAGCAGACCCATGAGGACCTCGAGGTCATCATGGTCGACGACGGCTCCCCAGACTCGTGCGCCGCGAGGGCCGCCGCGTTCGCCGAGCGCGACCCCCGGTTCCGGCTGGTGCGGCAGGCCAACGGCGGCCTGGGCAACGCCCGCAACACCGGGGCCGACCACGCGACCGGCGACTACATCACGTTCGTCGACAGCGACGACGTGGTCGTGCGCAACGCGTACGAGCTGCTCGTGGGTTCGCTGGAGGAGACCGGCTCCGACTTCGCGTCCGGCAACTACCACCGGCTGACCTCGACCGGCACGCGCCAGGCGGGCATGGTCACATCCGCCTTCACCGCGACCCGGCTGCGCACCCACGTCAGCAAGCACCCGGCGCTGCTCAACGACCGCACCGCCTGGAACAAGGTCTTCCGCCGGTCCTTCTGGACCCAGAACTCGTTCCGCTGGCCGGAGGGCGTGCTCTACGAGGACATCCCGGTCACCCTGCCGGCGCACGTGCTGGCGAAGTCCGTCGACGTGCTGCGCCAGCCGATCTACCTGTGGCGGGCCCGGGTCGGCGACAGCACCTCGATCACCCAGCGCCGCACCGAGCCGCGGGCCATCCGCGACCGCACCCGGGCCGTCGACGGCGTCAGCCGCTTCATGGCCGAACAGGGCCAGCACGAGCTGAAGAAGAAGTACGACCGGGCCGTCGCCGAGCAGGACCTCCGCTACTTCCTGCAGCAGCTCGACGCCGGGGACGACGCCTTCCGGGCCCTGTTCCTGGACCTCGTCAACGACTTCTTCGACCGGGCCGCGCCCGACGTCTTCGACCACCTGCCCGCCATCGACCGGCTGAAGTGGCACCTCGTCCGGCGCCGGCTGATGCCCGAGCTGCTCGAGGTGCTGCGGTTCGAGAAGTCCGGCGAGCTCGGCTGGACCCCGGTGATCCGGAAGGGCCGGCGGTTCTGGGGCGACTACCCCTTCCGCGGGGACGCCCAGCTGGCGATCCCGGACGACATCTACCGTCTCGACCGCGACGAGCTGCCGCTGCGGGCCCGGATCGAGGACATCTACTGGGACGGCGACGACCTGCGCCTCACCGGCTTCGCGTACATCTCCTTCCTGGACCTGAGCAAGCCCGGCTCGACGCGCATCCGGCTGACGCTGGAGGAGTCGGGCCATCCCGAGAGCGTCGTCGCGCTGACCGTGCGCAACACGCACCGCCCGGACGTCACCCAGGCCGCGCCGGACGGCGTCACCAACTACGACTGGTCCGGCTTCGAGGCCAGCGTGCCGGTCGAGTCCCTCCGCCACCGGGGGCGCTTCCGCAACGGCCAGTGGCGGCTGCGGGTCGAGGTGCGCTCGCACGGCATCACCCGGCGCCGGTGGCTCGCGGGGACGGCGCCCGGTCGCGCCAGCCGGCCGCCGCTGCACACCGTCGAGGGCGCCCGGCTGATCCCCACCACGGAGGCCGGCCACTTCGCGCTCGAGGTCAGCACCATGCCCGCCCACGTCGACACCGTGCGCGTCGACGGCGACGTGCTGGAGATGTACGGGGCGCTGCACGGCCGGGCGCTCGACCCGGCGACGGCGCAGATCCGGCTGGCCCGTCAGGACGGCGCGGCCACGCTGCACTACCCGGTCGCCGCCGGCGGCCCGGAGGGTCCGGACGGCCGGCCGTTCCTGTTCCGGGTGCCGCTGCAGGAGCTGCTGACCCGCCGGGACGTCGGCGACCTCGTGGCCGGCGCCGAGGACCGCGGCGACGGGATCGTCTGGGAGCCCTCGCTGCTGCCGGACGGCACCGGCGGGCGCATCCCGCTGGCGGCCACCGACGGCGTGCCCGAGCCGCGGCTGACGATCGGTCAGGCCGAGGTCGTGCTGCGCCGCAACCGGACCGGCCGGCTGCGCCTGATCGAGCGGCACTTCCGGCCCGAGGTCGAGCAGGCGGGCTGGTCGCCCGACGGCTGGGTGGAGCTCTCGGGCAGCTACCACGAGCCGCAGGGCCTGCCGGCCGAGCTGGTGCTCGGCGAGGCCGACCGCGACGAGACGTTCACCGTGCCGGTCACCCGCGACGGCAGCCGCTTCACCGCCCGGTTCCGGCCGCAGGCCATGGCGACTCTCGCCGGCGACATCCCGCTGCCCGAGGGCCAGTGGGACCTCTACCTGCGTGCGGGCCGCTCCCCCGTGCCGGTCCGGGTCAAGATCGACCGCGCGCTGCTGTCCGCGCTGCCCAGCACCCACATGGTTGGTCACCGCAAGCTCATGCTGCGCGACGTGGAGTTCGACAGCCTCGCCGTCGTCACCACCAGCGACCTGCCGGTGAACCAGACCGCCCGCGCCGGACGGCGCCGGATGCAGACCGAGGACTTCCCCGCGTACCTGCGGATGCCCCGCCGCGACGCGGTCCTCGTCGACGCCTACGCCGACGGCGGGTACGGCGACGACGCGCGCGCCCTGCACGAGGAGCTGCTGCGCCGCGACGCCGGCCTGGACGTCGTCTGGTCCGTCGTCGACGGCCAGGCGGTGCTGCCCGAGGGCGTGACGCAGGTGGCCCGCGGCGGGCAGGAGTGGTACGAGGCGCTGGCGCGCTCGCGGTACGTCGTGGCGACCGACCTGCGCGACGTCGCCGAGCTGCCCAAGCCCCCGCACCAGCGGGTGCTGCAGACCTGGCACGGCTCTCCCGTGACCGCCGTCGGCCTTGACGACGAGCAGGCCACCAGCCGGCTGGGGCTTGGCTGGCAGAACCGGGTACGCGGTGAGGCCGCTCAGTGGGACCTGCTGCTGGCTTCCGGTCCGCACGCGGCAGCGGTGCTGCGCCGAGCCTTCGACTACTCCGGCCGGCTGCTCGAGACCGGCCTGCCCCGCCACGACGTGCTCTCCGCGCCGGACCGGGACGCCCGCGCCGCCGACGTGCGCCGCCGGCTGGGCATCGACCCCGACCGCCGGGTGGTGCTGTACGCCCCGACCTACCGGCCGGACGCCACCGGGAAGAACGGCAAGCTCCGCCTCGACCTGCAGCTCGACCTCGACGACGCCCGCAAGGCGCTCGGTGACGACCACGTGCTGCTGGTGCGCCCGCACCCGAAGGTCGCGGACACGGTGCCGGCGGCCGACGGCGAGACCGCGCTGGACGTCTCGCGGTGGCAGGACTCGCGCGAGCTGCTGCTCGCCGCCGACGTGCTGGTCACCGACTACTCGTCACTGGTGGTCGACTTCGCCCACACCGGCCGGCCGATGGTGTTCTGGACGTACGACCTCGAGTACTACCGAGACCACCTGCGCAGCCTCTACGTCGCGCCGACTGACCTGCCCGGTCCGCACGTCGCCACGGCCGAGGAGATGCTGACCGCTGTGTCCGAGGCCACGCGGGGCGCGCAGAGCGAGAGCTACGCCGACGCCTACCGGGCGTTCCGGGAGCGGTACTGCCCGGACACGGACGGGGGCGCCTCCGCCCGGGCCCTGGACGCACTGCTGGAGGGCTGAGACCCACCGGCCGCACGGGCCTCTGGCAATCCCATCCTGCTGCGACCGATGAGATCGGCCCCGCGGCCGGTCGAAGCGAAGAAGGGGGCAGGACAGGACCCGCGGCCTGGACGACTGAAATGCACATAACCGACCACATGGGCAGGGTGACCTGCGACCTCACGGTCTCCGTCGACGGGTACTCGGCCGGGCTCAACCAGACCGAGGAACGCCCGTTCGGCGACGACGGTGGCGACGGCTGGGGCGACAAGCTGCACGCCTGGTACGCCGACTCTCCCGAGGAGAACCGGGCCGAGTGGAACGGCTGGTGGGGGACGATCCGCCCTACCACGCCCCGGTCTTCGTGCTCACCCCACCACCCGCGCGAGCCGCAGCCGATGTCCGGCGGCACCACGTGCCACTTCGTCGAGTCCGTACTGGCACAGGCGCGGGCGACGGCCGGTGACGGCGACGTCGCGGTCATGGGCGGCGCGACCACCGTCAACCAGTACCTCGCTGCCGGCCTCATCGACGAGCTGCGGCTG
>DASTVO010000286.1:0-2065 GCA_035759075.1 Actinomycetes bacterium | reverse complement strand
CCAGGGCGTTGCCGAGCAGCTCTCGGGCCGTGTGCAGTTCCGCCGTGCCATGCGCAAGGCGATGCAGACCTCGATGCGCTCCGGTGCCAAGGGCATCCGGATCCAGTGCTCGGGTCGTCTCAACGGCGCCGAGATGTCGCGTACGGAGTTCTACCGCGAGGGCCGCGTGCCCCTGCACACCCTCCGCGCCGACATCGACTACGGCTTCTACGAGGCCCGGACGACCTTCGGCCGCATCGGCGTGAAGGTCTGGATCTACAAGGGCGAGGTCGCCGGCACGCGTGCCGAGCGCCAGGCCCAGCAGGCTGCCCGCGCCGGTGCCCCCGGCCGCGGCGGTCGTCCCACCACCCGTGGCGGTGACCGTCCGAGCCGTGGCTCGCGCGGCGACCGCGCTCCTCGCGCCGAGGCCACCGCTGAGACTTCTGCGGCCCCGGCTGCCGAGGCTGCACCGAGCACCGGACAGGAGGCCTGACCTCATGTTGATGCCCCGTCGCGTCAAGCACCGCAAGCAGCACCACCCCAAGCGTCGTGGCGCTGCCAAGGGCGGCACCACGCTGGCCTTCGGTGACTTCGGCATCCAGGCGATCGAGGGTCACTACGTGACGAACCGACAGATCGAGTCGGCCCGTATCGCCATGACCCGCCACATCAAGCGTGGCGGCAAGGTCTGGATCAACATCTACCCGGACCGTCCGCTGACCAAGAAGCCGGCCGAGACCCGCATGGGTTCCGGCAAGGGCTCCCCCGAGTGGTGGGTTGCCAACGTCAAGCCCGGCCGCGTCATGTTCGAACTCTCCGGTGTGGACGAGGTGACCGCTCGCGAGGCCATGCGCCGCGCGATGCACAAGCTCCCCATGAAGTGCCGGTTCATCTCCCGTGAGGCCGGTGAATTCTGATGGCTACCAAGCTGAACGCCCACGAGCTCGACGAGCTCGACGCAACCGCCCTCGAGGCCAAGCTGCGCGAGGCCAAGGAGGAGCTGTTCAACCTCCGGTTCCAGGCCGCGACCGGCCAGCTGGAGAGCAACGGCCGCCTGCGCGTGGTCAAGAAGGACATCGCCCGCATCTACACCGTGGTCCGCGAGCGCGAGCTCGGCATCCGCACCACCCCGGGCACCAACGAAGAGGCGAAGGCATGAGCGAGAACACTGCGACCCAGTCGGTCGGCGAGCGCAACCAGCGCAAGGTCCGCGAGGGCCTCGTCGTCAGCGACAAGATGGACAAGACCATCGTCGTCGCCGTCGAGGACCGCGTGAAGCACGCCCTCTACGGCAAGGTCCTGCGCAAGACGTCGCGCCTGAAGGCGCACGACGAGACCAACCAGTGCGGCATCGGCGACCGGGTCCTCATCATGGAGACCCGCCCGCTGTCGGCCACCAAGCGCTGGCGCCTCGTCGAGGTGCTTGAGAAGGCCAAGTGACCTGAGGCCGGCCGGCCTCGAGCACAAGTTTCCACATATCAGTTCGGCCAGGCTCGCTCTCCGCTGAGAGGGCGAGAACCAGCTCGACAACCAGGAGAAATCAATGATCCAGCAGGAGTCGCGACTCAAGGTCGCCGACAACACCGGTGCGAAGGAGATCCTCTGCATCCGTGTTCTCGGTGGCTCTGGGCGTCGCTACGCCGGCATCGGTGACGTCATCGTCGCCACCGTCAAGGACGCGATCCCCGGTGGCAACGTCAAGAAGGGCGACGTCGTCAAGGCCGTGGTCGTGCGCACCGTCAAGGAGCGTCGCCGCGCCGACGGTTCCTACATCCGCTTCGACGAGAACGCCGCCGTCATCCTCAAGAACGACGGCGAGCCCCGTGGCACGCGCATCTTCGGCCCCGTCGGCCGCGAGCTGCGCGAGAAGCGCTTCATGAAGATCATCTCGCTCGCCCCGGAGGTGTTGTGAGAGATGGGTAAGAACAGCATGAACATCAAGAAGGGCGACACCGTCAAGGTCATCGCCGGCAAGGACAAGGGTGCCCAGGGCAAGGTCATCTCGGTGCTCCGCGAGGAGCAGCGGGTGATCGTCGAGGGTGTCAACCGCGTCAAGCGCCACACCAAGGCGGTCCAGGGCGGCAGC
>DASTVO010000285.1:0-10342 GCA_035759075.1 Actinomycetes bacterium | reverse complement strand
AGGGCCGACAGCCGGGTGCTCACCGGTCAGGCCGCGCGCAGCCTCCGGGTGCTGGCCGGTACGCGCAGCCGCCGTCTGCGCCGCTTCGTCGCGACGATGCGCACCGCCGACCGGTCCAGCAGGCCTGCGGACAAGCGCTCCCGGCGGTAGGCGTCCTCGGTGGCCAGGTCGTAGGTCGGGAAGGTCATCTCAGCTCTCCTCAGATCGCGGTTGCTGCAACGGTGCCGCCGGACGGTCCGCACGACATCGGTGCTGCACACGGAGATTCAGCGCCTCTGAGGAGGCCTCACGCATCGGGACGTTGTCCTATCCCGGCGCCTCGCCCCGGGTCGGGTGCCTTAGGCGTCCCGAGCGTCCTCGGGGTCCGTGGATGACGCCGGACCGAGGTAGCGGTGGGCGAACCGCCGGGAGGCGGCCGGCGCCTCGCCGGCGTACACGACGACCCGGCATCCGGGGTCACCGACGGCGATGCGCTCCTCCAGGACCACCGACGCCCCGCCCCTGGTGTTGTGCGCGGCGATCCCGCCGAACACCGCGCTGGTCATGCGACACAGCGCCGGGGTGGTGCGGACCGCCGAGCCGAAGGGGCAGCGGGTGTTGCCCAGCACGATCTTGTCGTCGTCGACGTCGACGACGTGGAAGCCGCCCTGGATGGCGTGCTTGAGCCGGACGAAGCACTCGGCGAGCTGCGCCGGGCTCAGCCGTCCGACGATCCGTCTGGCCGCGCGGTACTCGGCCTCCATCTGGCCGCCGACGGCGCTGCCGACCTGGGCGACCACGTCCTCCGCGGTGTCCGGACCGGCCGTCTGCTCGAGGGCCTGGCTCATCTGCACCACGAGCGCGCGCAGGAACGACTCGCGGTCGAAACCGCCTGCCGGGCTCGCCTCGTCCAGCCCCGGCAGTGCACCGGTGACCGGTCGCGGCGGGTCGATGCTGCGCGACGGCGCCCGCGTCACGGGAAGGCGGGTCTCCACCCGGCTTCCGCCGCCGCGGCGCGCCGCGACGTCGAGGTACGCGGCCAGGTGGGTCACCAGGAACAGCCCGCGCCCGCCCTCCGCGAACAGGTCGGGCCGGTCCTGACCGGGGGCGGTGTCCTCGTCGCCGGGCATCTCGAAGCCCGCGCCGAGGTCCTGTACGACGAGGTCCGGCTGGTCCTCCAGCCAGGACAGGTTGACCCAGACGGGTCCGCGGGCGTGCTCGACGGCGTTCGCCACGAGCTCCTGCACCACGAGCTCCGCTTCGTCGACAAGGGTGGCGTCGTCGGCGTGCCGGACGAGGTAGTCGCGGATCTGGTGCCGCAGCGCGGCTACGCCGGCCGGCTCGTCCCCGGACAGATACCAGTCCACACGGCCCCCTCCTCCCGCGGCCGAACGTATCGCGACTGGTCGGGTCGGCACGAGTCACCCGCCGACGCCGCTCCCGGGGAGTACCTTTCCCGCGGGGGTTCAGGTCGGACCCGGGGAGAGCGATGACCAGCACTGTGAGCAGGTCGCGGGTGTCTGCCGGGTGGGTGCGGTGCTGGGCATGTCCGAGCCCGACGTGACGCGCGCCTGGCCCCGGGCGCACGCGGAGGAGCGGGTCGCCCTGGCCCTCGACGCCGGGCGGCTCGGGACCTGGTACTGGGAGGTCGCGACCGGGCGGCTGGACTGGGACGAGCCGCTGGAGCGGGTCTTCGGTGTCGAGCCCGGTACCTTCCCCGGCACCTTCGAGGCCTACATCGACCTGCTGCACCCCGACGACCGGGCGGCGACCCTCGCCGCGATCGAGCAGTCGCTCGCCGCGCGGGCGTCCCACTACGTCGAGCACCGCGTCGTGCTGGCCGACGGGGCGGTCCGCTGGATCAGCGGCACCGGCCGGGTTGTCCTGGGCGAGGACGGCGAGCCGGTCGCGATGGTCGGCGTCGGCGCGGACATCACCGCCCGAAAGCTGGCCGAGGGGCGGCTGACCTTCCTCGCGCGCGCCGGCCAGATCCTCGGCAGCTCGCTGGACCTGGAGACGACCCTGCAGCAGCTCTGCGACCTCGCCGTCGAGCGGCTGGGCGACTGGTGCTCGGTCGACCTGGTCGAACCGGGCGGGGTGCGGCTGGTCGCAGTGGCCCACCGCGACCCGGAGAAGGTGGCCTACGCCCGGGAGCTCAGGCAACGGATCGGCGTGCACCTGAACGAGGACCAGGGGCTGGCCAAGGTGCTGCGGACCGGCCAGGTGGAGGTCATGCAGGAGATCGACGAGGACTTCATCCGCGGGGCCCTCGCCCAGATCGAGGACTTCACGGCCGAGGACATGGACCGCTTCGTCGCGCTGGGCCTCCGGTCGTCGGTGATCGTGCCGCTGACCGGCTCCGGCGGCGTCGTCCTGGGCGCGCTGACCCTCGTCACGGCCGAGAGCGGGATGGTCTTCGACGACCAGGACGTGGCGCTGGCACTGGAGGTCGCGCGGCGCGCCGGCACCACGGTGGAGAACGCCCAGCTGTACGCACGGGTGGAGCACGCGGCCCGAACCCTGCAGCAGAGCCTGCTCCCGCCCGCCCTGCCCGATCTCGGGTTCGGCGAGCTCGCCGCGTTCTACTCCCCGCTCGGCGGTGCCGACCTGATCGGCGGCGACTTCTACGACGTGTTCCCGGTGAGCGACGGGCGCCGCTGGTGCCTGGTCATCGGCGACGTGTCGGGGAAGGGTGTCGACGCGGCGGCCCTGACCGCGGCGGTCCGCTGGACCCTGCGGTCCGCGCTGGCCCGGACGGGGTCGCCCGGCCGGGCGATCCTCGAGCTGAACGACGCGTTGCTGCAGGCCGACCTCGGTGGCCGCTTCGTCACGGTCGCGGCCGTGATGCTGACGCCCGGCGACGACGGGGTCCGGGTCGACTACGCCTCCGGCGGGCACCCCGCGCCGATCGTGGTTCGCCACGACGGCCGGGTCGAGGTGCTGACGGCCGAGGGGCAGATCGTCGGCGCGCTTCCCGCCGTCGAGCCGTTGGCCGAGCAGGCCTGGCTTGCCCCGGGTGACGCGCTCGTCCTCTACTCCGACGGGTTCACGGAGGTCCGGCGGGGCGCCGAGATGCTGGGCGAGAGCGGGCTGGTGGCGGCCCTGTCCGGCCTGACGCCCGGGTCCGGGGGCGCGGTGATCGTCGAGCGGCTGCGGGCGAGCGCGGCCTCCTACGGCCCGCAGCGGGACGACATGGCGCTGCTCGTCCTCACCGTCCCCACCGACTGACCGCCGACGTACGCGGGGCAGGACCGGTCACCGCTGCGGCCGGCCGAACTCGGTCCGGACCCCGGCCGACCACAGCACCGACTCCGGCGCGCGGTCGGCAACCCCGGGCAGTCCGGCTGCCGCGACGAGGGTGTCGTCGAGATCGAGCAACGTCGCGGTCACCAGCGGCCACCGTTCGTGCTGGTTCGGCACGAACAGCGACCGACCCAGCCAGCGCGAGTGCAGTGCCCACCGAGCAGTGAGGAAGTCGGCGAGCGGGTCGTCGCGGACAGCGGTCGTCCCCGGCCGCACCACGATGCGGGTGCGTGACGCCCTCGACCCGCCGGAGACCCGGCGGGTCGAGGCGTACTCGATCTCGCCTCCCGACCGGCGGACCCGCATCCGGGCCCAGTGGTAGGGCAGCCCGAAGGTGAGCCGGGCCCCGAGGACGACGGCCAGCCGGGACGCCTCCAGCGACCGGAACACCACGCCGCGCCGACCGGTCGCGTCCACCGCGTACAGCCGGACGTTCGTCTCGTCGAACGTCCCGAGCCATGGCACCGCGGGCCCCGTCCCGACGCCGGCGCCGACCATCCGGAACGGGATCAGCCCCACCCAGGTGCTGCCGTCGAAGACGTCGGGCGTCGTGCCGGGCGGGAGCAGCGGGGCCACCCGGGCGGCGTCGACCCGCCAGTGCAGGAACGCGACGTCCGCCCAGCGCTGTCGCATGATCGGGCGCCCCCGCAGCGGCGGCGGGTCGGGCGAGACGGGCTGCGGCGTCACCATCGCAGCTCAGAGCCGTCCGGCGTCGGTCACCCGCGCGAGGAACTGCCGGGTGCGGGGCTCGTGCGGCTGGCCGAAGACCTGCTCCGGCGGCCCCTGCTCCAGCAGCCGGCCGTCGTCGAGGAAGACCACCTGGTCGGCGACCTGCCGGGCGAAGCCCATCTCGTGGGTCGCCATGAGGATCGTCATGCCCTGGCCCTTGAGGTCACGGACCAGCGCGAGCACCTCGCCGACCAGTTCGGGGTCCAGCGCGCTGGTCACCTCGTCGAGCAGCAGCAGCCTCGGGTCGTAGGCCAGCGCCCGCACGATCGCCGCGCGCTGCTGCTGACCGCCGGAGAGCCGGTCGGGGTACTCGCCCGCCTTGTCCGCGAGCCCGACCCGTTTCAGCAGGGCCCGGGCCTGCTGCTCGGCCTCCTCCCGGCCGTGCCCGTGCACGACCCGCGGGGCCAGCGTCACGTTGTCGAGCACCGACATGTGCGGGAACAGGTTGTACGCCTGGAACACGATTCCGATCCGGCGGCGGACCCGGTCGACGTCGACCCGGGGGTCGGTGATGTCCTCGCCGTCGAGGCGGATCACGCCGTCGTCGACCTGCTCGAGCAGGTTGACGCAGCGCAGCAGGGTCGACTTGCCGGAGCCGGAGGCGCCGATGAGCGCGACGACCTGGTGCTCGACCACCTCCAGGTCGATGCCGCGCAGCACGGTCTCCTCACCGAAGCGCTTCACCACGCCGGTGCACTCGAGCACGACCGTCACACGAGGCCTCCGGCCTGCTGGCGGCGGTTCGCGCGGGTGGCCACGTAGTCGGCCAGCCGGGCGGACGGCACGGCCAGGGCGATGAAGAGCAGCCCGGCCACCACGTACGGGGTGAAGTTGAAGGCGCGCGCCGACTCGATCTGCGCCGCCCGCACGGCGTCGATCGCCCCCAGCAGTGAGATCAGGCCGACGTCCTTCTGCAGCGCGACGAAGTCGTTGAGCAGCGGCGGGAGAACCCGTCGGACGGCCTGTGGCAGCACGACCTTGCGCATCGTCTGACCGTGCGTGAGACCGAGCGAGCGGGCCGCCGCGCGCTGGCTGGGGTGCACCGACTCGATGCCGGCGCGGAACACCTCCGCGACGTACGCGGTGTAGGTGAGCACCAGCGCGATCGTCCCGAGCAGCACCGGGCTGGTGGGCACTCCCTGCAGCCGCAGGCCGGGCAGCCCGAAGCCGACGAGGTACAGCACGATGATCAGCGGCAGGCCCCGGAACAGGTCGGTGTAGACGGTCGCCAGCAGCCGGACCGGGAAGAACACCGCCCCCCGCAGCGTCCGGGCCGAGGCGACGAGCACCCCGAGCAGCACCACCAGGATCGCGCAGCCGACCAGCACCCGGACGTTCAGCCAGAGGCCCTCGAGGACCGGCCCGAACGAGTCGCGGGCGATCTCCACGTTGAGGAACGACTCACGCACCCGCGGCCAGCCGGGCGAGCTGATGATCGCGACCGTAGCCACCACGAGGAAGACCACGGTGCTGGCCGACGCGATGCCGGTGGAGCGGCGCGCCTGGTGGCGGCGGTAGGCCTCCCGGTCGCGCTGGACGTCGCTGACGACCGGCGCGACCTCGGCCGGGACGGTCACGAGAGGACGGGCGCCCCACCCGCCTGCGACAGCCACTCGTCGACGAGCTGGTCCAGCGTGCCGTCGGCCCGCAGCGCGTCGACGGCCTCGCTGACGCACTCCGTGAGCGGGCTGTTCTTGTCCAGCACGAGGCCGAACTGCTCCTGCTCGCCCTCGGGGCTCTCCAGCTGGCCGACGATCTTGCCGTCGTCGAGCTCGGCGGCGGTGATGAAGAACGCCGTCGGCAGGTCTACGACGAGCGCGTCGATCTGCCCGTTCTCCAGCGCCTTCTTGGCGTCGTCGTTGGTGTTGAACACCGCCGGCTTGGTGTTCGGCGCGATGACCGCCTCGATGACGTCGAAGCTCGTCGTGCCGACCTGTGCGCCGATCTTGAGGTCCTTGAGGTCGGCCAGGCTCGTCGCGTCGGCCGCGGGGCTGCTGCCGATCGTGATGACGGCCTGGCTGACGTCGTAGTACGGCGAGCTGAAGTCGACGGCCTCCCGCCGCTCCTCGGTGATCGAGAACTCGTTGATGTCGAAGTCGAAGGTCTTCGGGCCGGGTTGGATCGCGGCGTTGAACGGCACCCGCACCCAGGTGACCTCGTCCGCGCTGTAGCCCAGCTGCTCCGCGATCGCGTAGGCCGCGGCCCCCTCGAAGCCCTGCTGGTTCGTCGGGTCGTCGTCGACGAACCAGGGCTCGAAGACCGGCTGGTCGGTGGCGATGGTCAGCTCTCCCGGCGAGAACGTCTGCAGGTTCTCCTTCGCGCAGCGATCGACGGTCTCGCTGCTCGTCGTGGGGGAGGGCGACGTGGCGGTGGTCTCCTCGTCCGCCGGCGCGCACGCGGTTGCGAGGACGGCGACGGCCAGCAGCGCGGCCGGGAGCAGCGGGGTGCGACGGATGGTCATGCGCGTGATCGTAGGCACGAAACCCGACGACTGGATGCTTCCTGGGCCCACTCGTCGGCGGGTGAGACATCCAATCCTGGTCGAAACGGCACCCGGGGTGCGCGGGTAGGCTGCGCTGGTCGCCTGTCTCGCCCCTCCCCCTGGAGTGCACCGGATGGCCCGCGTCGTCGTCGACGTCATGCTCAAGCCCGAGATCCTCGACCCGCAGGGCAAGGCGGTGGCCCAGGCGCTGCCGCGGCTCGGCTTCGACGGGATCGCGGCGGTCCGCCAGGGGAAGCGGTTCGAGCTCGAGCTGGACGGCGACGTCACCGAGGAGCGGCTGACCCAGATCCGGCACGCCGCGGAGACGCTGCTCTCCAACCCGGTCATCGAGGATTACACCGTGCACGTGGAGCACGCGTGAGGGTCGGGGTCGTCACCTTCCCGGGGTCGCTCGACGACGCCGACGCCCGCCGCGCAGTCAGCCTGGCCGGTGGCGAGCCGGTCGCGCTGTGGCACGCCGACGCCGACCTGCACGGCGTGGACGCGGTGGTCCTGCCCGGCGGCTTCTCCTACGGCGACTACCTCCGCTGCGGAGCGATCGCCCGCTTCGCGCCGGTGATGTCCGAGGTGCTGGCCGCAGCCGAGGGCGGGCTGCCGGTGCTCGGCATCTGCAACGGCTTCCAGGTGCTGTGCGAGAGCCACCTGCTGCCCGGCGCCCTCATCCGCAACGACCACCGCAAGTTCAACTGCGTCGACCAGGAGCTCGTGGTCGAGAACACAGCGACCCCGTGGACGTCTGCGTACTCGTCCGGCCAGCACATCGTCGTACCGCTGAAGAACGGCGAGGGCGGCTACGTCGCCGACGAGGACACGCTGGACCGGCTCGAGGGCGAGGGCCGGGTCGTTGCCCGCTACGTCGGCGAGAACCCCAACGGCTCGTACCGCTCCATCGCCGGCATCGCCAACGAGCGCGGCAACGTCGTCGGGCTGATGCCGCACCCCGAGCACGCCGTCGAGGAGCTCACCGGCCCTACGACCGACGGGCTCGGATTCTTCGTCTCCGTCCTGGAAGCAGCCGTCAGCGCATGAGCACCTCACCATGACCGAGACCGTCAAGGCCGCCGAGGCCACCCCGGACGTCGAGCAGCCGTACCGCGAGCTCGGGCTCAAGGACGACGAGTACGCGCGCATCCGCGAGATCCTCGGCCGTCGCCCGACCAGCTGCGAGCTGGCGATGTACTCCGTCATGTGGAGCGAGCACTGCTCCTACAAGTCGTCGAAGGTTCACCTGCGCCAGTTCGGCGAGAAGTCGCCGCAGACGGACGCCATGCTCGTCGGCATCGGCGAGAACGCGGGCGTCGTCGACGTCGGCCAGGGCTGGGCGGTGACCTTCAAGGTCGAGTCGCACAACCACCCGTCCTACGTCGAGCCGTACCAGGGCGCCGCGACCGGTGTCGGCGGCATCGTGCGCGACATCATGTCGATGGGCGCCCGGCCGGTCGCGGTGATGGACCCGCTGCGCTTCGGCCCCGCCGACGCCGAGGACACCCGCCGGGTGCTGCCCGGGGTGGTCGCCGGTGTCGGGGGGTACGGCAACTGCCTGGGCCTGCCCAACGTCGGCGGCGAGGTCGTGTTCGACCCGTCGTACGCGGGCAACCCGCTCGTCAACGCACTCTGCGTCGGGGTGATGCGCCACGAGCAGATCAAGCTGGCTCATGCCTCCGGCACCGGCAACCTGGTCGTGCTCTTCGGTGCCGCCACCGGCGGGGACGGTATCGGCGGCGTGAGCGTCCTGGCGTCCGAGACGTTCGAGGACTCCGGCCCGGCCAAGCGGCCGAGCGTCCAGGTCGGCGACCCCTTCATGGAGAAGGTGCTCATCGAGTGCTGCCTCGAGCTCTTCGACGCCGACCTCGTGGTCGGCATCCAGGACCTCGGCGGCGCCGGCCTCTCCTGCGCGACCAGCGAGCTCGCGTCCAACGGCGACGGCGGCATGCGGGTCTGGCTCGACCGGGTGCCGTTGCGCGACGCGTCGCTGCGCCCCGAGGAGATCCTCATGAGCGAGTCGCAGGAACGCATGTGTGCGGTGGTCGAGCCCGCGAAGCTCGACGCCTTCCTGGCGATCTGCGAGAAGTGGGACGTGCTCGCGACCGTCGTCGGCGAGGTCGACGGCACCGGGAGGCTGACCGTCGAGTGGCACGGCGAGACCGTCGTCGACGTGCCGCCGCGCACGGTCGCCCACGAGGGCCCCGTCTACGAGCGGCCGTATGCCCGGCCGTCCTGGCAGGACGCGCTGCAGGCCGACGAGCCCTCCCGGCTGCCCCGTCCGGCGACCGGCGACGAGCTGCGTGCGACGCTGCTGGACCTGGTCGGCTCGCCGAACCTGTGCGACAAGGGCTGGGTCACCGACCAGTACGACCGCTACGTCCTCGGCAACACCGTCCTGGCCCAGCCCGAGGACGCCGGCGTGATCCGCGTCGACGACGAGACCGGTCTCGGGGTGGCCGTGGCGACCGACGGCAACGGCCGCTACGCCAAGCTCGACCCGTACGCCGGCGCGCAGCTCGCGCTGTCCGAGGCGTACCGCAACGTTGCCGTCACCGGTGCCCGGCCGCTGGCCGTCACCGACTGCCTGAACTTCGGCTCACCGGAGGACCCGGCCGTCATGTGGCAGTTCGCCGAGGCGACCCGCGGGCTGGCCGACGCCTGCCTCGAGCTCGGGGTGCCGGTGACCGGGGGCAACGTCAGCTTCTACAACCAGACCGGCGAGACGCCGATCCACCCGACGCCGGTCGTCGGCGTCCTCGGTGTCGTGGAGGACGTACGCCGCCGGGTGCCGATGGGGTTCACCACTCCCGGCGAGGTGGTGCTCCTGCTCGGCGAGACCCGCGAGGAGCTCGGTGGGTCGGAGTGGGCCCACCACGTGCACGGGCACCTCGGCGGGCTGCCGCCGCGGGTCGACCTCGCGGCCGAGAAGGCGCTGGCGGCGCTGATGGCCGCCGCGACCGGGCTGGTCAGCGCCGCGCACGACGTCTCGGACGGCGGCCTGGGACAGGCGCTCACCGAGATGGTGCTGCGGCGCGGTGTCGGCGTCGCCGTCGCGCTCGACGACGTCGCGGACGACCCGTTCGTGGCGCTGTTCGCCGAGTCGGTCGCCCGGGTCGTCGTGGCCGTGCCCGCGGACCGGGTGGCGGAGCTCGACGACCTGGCCGCGACACACGGCGTGCCGGTCGTCCGCCTCGGCACCACCGGCGGCGCCGCGCTGGCCGTGGCCGGGTTGTTCGACGTGCCGCTGGACGAGCTGCGCGCTGCCCACCAGGGGACGCTGCCCGCGCTGTTCGGCTGAGTCAGCCGGTCAGCACCTTCGCCAGCCGGCGGGCCTCGGTCACGAGCCGGCTGGACCCTCCTCGTGCCGCGACCGGGCCGAGACCGTCGAGGGTGCCCCGCGCGCCTGCCAGGGCCGCCGCGTCGGCTGCCACGGCGAGCAGCTTGTGGGTGTCGCGGCTGTCCGCGGACAGCACGGCCGGAAGGGCCGCCGATGCGAGCCGCCACACGAACGTGGCGACGTCCGGTCCGGCTCGCAGCGCCTCGCCGAGGGAGCCCGCGACCCGACCGACCTTCAGCCCCGCCTCGCAGACCATGCGGCTCAGGACCTCACCCGCCGCAGCAGCCCGAGAACGACTCGAACCGGAGCCGGTCGCGGCTGCCGGTGACCACCGGGTCGAGGCTGGCCGGCCGCAGCGGCTGGTAGTAGCGGGTGCGGGCCACCTCGGCCACGGCCAGCAGGCCCAGGGCGACCGGCTCCGGCGTGGTCACGAACCCGCGGAAGAACCGCGGGTGGGCCTCGGCCCGGTCGGCGTCGCCCGAGGTCTGCAGCAGGAGCCCCAGGTC
>DASTVO010000284.1:0-2146 GCA_035759075.1 Actinomycetes bacterium | reverse complement strand
GCGCAGCGGCACGAGGACCCGCGGCCCGTCGCCGCCGCCCTGGTCGCGGCCGGCGAGGCGGTCGAGCCCGGCTTCGGCCCGGCCCCGGCCGCCTCGGCCGAGGAGACCGAGTGCGTGCTGCGCTGGCTCGAACGCCCGGGCGTCCGGTTGGTCGGCCTCGACGGCACCTGGGCCAGCCCGGTGCACGGCGCGGGCAGCGTCCGGCTCTGGGCGGACGCGGCCGACCAGTCCCGCACCGCCCTGGGCGGCGGGCTCACCGACCGCCGCGACATCCGCCCGGTCCACCAGCCCGGCGCTGCCGTCAGCCGGATCGCCGGCTGACCGGCCGGCCTCGATACGCTCGGCCCCAGCATCCGTCGCCACCCGGGAGGCCCTGCGTGATCACCGCCATCGTGCTCGTGCACGTCGAGAGCGACCGGATCCCGGAGGTCGCCCAGGAGATCGCCGAGCTCGACGGCGTGAGCGAGGTCTACTCGGTCACCGGCGGCGCCGACCTCATCGCGATGGTGCGGGTGCGCGAGCACGAGGCGCTGGCCGACGTGATCGCCGACCGGCTGAGCAAGGTCACCGGCGTCCGCGGGACGGAGACGCACATCGCCTTCCGTACCTACTCCCGGCACGACCTCGACGCCGCCTTCTCCCTCGGTGTCGAAGAGGCCGACTGACGACGCGTCGCAGCGGCCGACTGACTACATCAGCGAGTCGCGGCGCCGACGCTGCAGCCGCGCCTGCACCAGCTCCGTCCGGCGACGCACCGGGTGGGTGAGCCGCCGCAGCCGCCGTCCGCCGCGACCCGCCGGAGCCGGCGGCCGCCGCCAGGTCGAGGCGTCGACGGTGGCGGCAACCGGCGGCTCCTCCGCGCACTGTCTGGCGTCCAGGGCGCGCCACCGGGAGAGGTTGCGCACGTACCGCCAGTGCCCGAACCGGACCCGCGCCGCGGTGACCAGTGGTGCGCGGCCGCCGTCGACCTCGTAGCCGAACGTCCGCAGCCAGCCGCCGGCGACTGCCGCCATCGTCGCGATCTCGCCGGCGCTCAGCTCCTGCCGCCACTTCGCGACCGACGTGGCGTTCACCCCGGCCTTGATCTGCCCGTGCTGCTCGAACCCGGCCGGGACGACAAGGTCCACGACCTCCTCCGGCGCGAGCATCGCCGGGTCGAAGTCCTCGCCGAGGAACGCACACATCGCCCGCAGGCTGGTCTCCGGGTCCGCGACCAGGTCCTCGTAGCGCACCTCGTGGTATCGCTCCGGCCCGAGCCGCTCGCCCGCCCGCCGGCACGAGTGCACCGCGTTGAGCCAGGTGACCATGGCGCGCTCGCTCCCGTAGTCGAATGGCGGCCGCTTCAGCGACGCGGCGCAGGCCCGCCCGTCCCGCACCACGTGCACGAACTGGGCGTCCGGGTACATGCGGTCCAGCTCGTCGACGAACGAGTAGTAGAACGGCCGCTTGTCGCCCCAGCGGGCCTTGCCGAGACGTTCGGCGTACGCGGCGAAGGGCGCTGCCAGCGCAGCACCCAGGCTCGCGGCCTTGTCCATCCGCGCCCGCACCTCGTCCGGCGAGACCTGGAGGCGGGAGAACCGGCTCAGCGGCCGGTCCAGCACGAACCGGGCCAGCCGCTCGCGCTGCCGGGGCGTGCGCAGGCTGCCGAAGCGGCGGCGACGGAGGTAGGCCGGGATCAGGAAGCGTGTCTCGGGCGGGATCGCGATCCGCGGGTGGGCGTTGAGCATCACCCGCAGCAGCGTGGTGCCCGACCGCGGGCAGCCCAGGATGAAGATCGGCCGCTCCGGGACGGCGTCGTCCGGGCCGGAGCCGCCCGGCGAGGTCACGGCGCGGAACCCGCCAGGGAACGGCTCGTCTGCACCCAGCGGTCCAGCGCGTCCCCGGCGGCCCCGCTGTCGACCGCGGACGCGGCGCGCTCCATGGCCGACTCCAGCTGCGCGGCCAACGGTGCCTCGGTCGGCGCGAGCGCCACCAGGCCAGCGGAGGCGTTGAGCAGCACGGCGTCGCGTACCGGCCCACCCTCGCCCGCCAGCAGCCGACGGGTCACGTCCGCGTTGAAGGCCGCGTCGGCACCGCGCAGGGCGTCCGGCTCGGAGCGGGTGAGCCCCACGTCCTCCGGCGCCACCTTCTCCGTCGTCACCGTGCC
>DASTVO010000283.1:0-4609 GCA_035759075.1 Actinomycetes bacterium | reverse complement strand
CCCGTCCTCGTCGACGTAGCCGCCGTCACCGGTCA
Source organism: Actinomycetes bacterium (assembly GCA_035759075.1). Taxonomy (GTDB): domain Bacteria; phylum Actinomycetota; class Actinomycetes; order JACCUZ01; family JACCUZ01; genus DASTVO01. The sequence continues at coordinate 4,574 of DASTVO010000283.1, read as the reverse complement.
GGTAGTGACCGTCGAAGGCCGACAGGTACGACGAGACGAAGCGCCCGTCGTCGTTCCACAGCGTCGTGAGGGCGCCGGGCGGCAGCGGCAGCCGCACGCAGATCGCTCCCTCGGTGCCGGGCAGGACCTCCTGCCCGGACGGGTCCAGCACGCGCACGTCCCAGCCGGGGACCGGGACGGTCGGCGACCCCGGCTTGATGGGCATGGGCTCCAGGCCCCGCAGGTTGGCCGCGATCGGCCATCCCGTCTCGGTCTGCCACCAGTGGTCGACCACGGGGACGCCGAGCCGCTCGGTGGCCCACGTCCAGGTGTCGGGGTCGAGCCGCTCGCCGGCAAGGAACAGCGTCTGCAGCGACGAGAGGTCCCGGCCGGCGATGAACCTGCCGTCCGGGTCCTCCTTGCGGACCGCTCGCACCGCTGTGGGCGCCGTGAACATCGCCTTCACCGCGTACTCCTCGAGGACCCGCCAGAACGCCCCGGCGTCCGGCGTGCCGACCGGCTTGCCCTCGTAGAGCACGGTCGTGGCGCCCACGAGCAGCGGCGCGTACACGATGTAGGAGTGCCCGACGACCCAGCCGACGTCGGAGGCCGTCCACCACACGTCGCCGGGCCCGACGTCGTAGACGTTCTCCATGCTCCACTGCAGCGCGACCGCGTGGCCGCCGTTGTCTCGCACGACACCCTTCGGCTTGGCAGTCGTCCCGCTGGTGTAGAGCACGTACAGCGGGTCGGTGGACCGGACGGCCACGGCGGCGGCCGGCTCCGAGCGTCCGACCAGCTCGCGCCAGTCCACGTCGCGCGGAGCTGTCATCCCGGCGACGGCCTGGGGGCGTTGCAGCACCACGACGTGGTCGGGCTGGTGCGTGGCCATCTGCAGAGCACGGTCCACGAGCGGCTTGTACTCGACGACGCGAGCGACCTCGATCCCGCACGACGCCGAGACCACGACCTTCGGCCGGGCGTCGTCGATGCGCACCGCGAGCTCGTGCGCGGCGAAGCCGCCGAAGACCACCGAGTGCACGGCGCCCAGCCGGGCGCAGGCGAGCATCGCGACGACGGCCTCGGGAACCATCGGCATGTAGACGACGACCCGGTCGCCCTTCGTCACGCCCAGCGACGCGAGGCCGCCCGCGAAGGTGGCCGTCTCGTCCAGCAGCTGCGCGTACGTGTACGTGCGCTTCGTGCCGGTGACCGGGCTGTCGTAGTGCAGCGCCGGCCGGTCGCCCCGACCGGCTGCCACGTGCCGGTCGAGCGCGTTCTCGCAGGTGTTGAGCTCGCCGTCGGGGAACCAGGAGAAGAAAGGACGTCGGCTCGTGTCGAGGACTTCCGACGGCGCCGTCCGCCAGTCGAGCCGACGGGCTGCCTCACCCCAGAAGGTTGCGGGGTCGGAGATGCTCTGGTCGAAGGCTGCTCGGTAGGTCCCCATGGGGGGCATCCTGACCCGCTCCCGCGGAGTGCGCCAGGCCTGCCGCTACGCCCCGTTGCGCGCGGGCCGCTGCTGCGGCGCGTCGCGCTCCTGCCGCCGGAGCACCAGGAGCAGCTCGACGACCCGGTCGAGCATGTCGTCGACGGCGTCCTCCTGGTAGCCGCCGCGCCGGGGCCGGAAGGCCGCCGCTCGGACCTGGTCGACCGTGAGCCGTCCGGTGCCCTCGAGGGCGGCGACCACGCGGTCGACGAAGTCGTCGACGTCGTCGATGTCGTACCCCCGGCGCAGGGAGCCGGCCCGGGGGAAGCGCTTCATGTACGGCGCGACCAGCTCGTCGCGGAGGAACGCCGCCTCGCCGGCGGTGTCGACGCGGCCCCGTCGCCCGGCCAGGGCCTGCTCCGCGGCGAGGACGCGCTCCTCCAGGGCGTCCATGGCCGCGTCGACCGCGCCGATGTCGTAGCCGTTGCGGACGAGCTCGAAGCCGGCCTGGCGGACGTCGGCCGCGCTGGGCATCGGGAAGACGCCGCTCAGGGAGACCTCGAGGTGGTTCATGAAGGCCTCGACCTGACGGCAGCTGTAGCCCTTGTGCAGGCGCCCGGACCGCGGGAACTTGTGGTGGCTCACGCGGTCACCGTCGCCAGCTGTCCGCACGCGCCGTCGATCTCGCGGCCGCGAGTGTCGCGGACGGTCGTCGGGATGCCGTGCGCTCGGAGCCGTTCGACGAAGGTGCGCTCGACCTGCGGGTCGCTCGCCGTCCACTTCGAGCCCGGCGTCGGGTTGAGCGGGATCGGGTTGACGTGCACCCAACCGCGGCCGCGGCGGTTGAGCTCGGTGCCGAGGAGGTCCGCGCGCCAGGCGTGGTCGTTGATGTCGCGGATCAGGGCGTACTCGATGCTGACGCGGCGGCCGGTCGTGTCGAAGTAGCGGCGGGCCGCGTCGAGCACCTCGGCCACCTGCCACCGCGTGTTGACCGGGACGAGAGTGTCCCGGAGCTCGTCGTCCGGGGCGTGCAGCGACAGCGCGAGGGTGACGTTGAGCCCCTCGGCCGTCAGCTTGTCCATCGCGGGGACCAGGCCGACCGTCGAGACGGTCACGTTGCGCTGGGACAGGCCCAGGCCGTCGGGCGTGGGGTCGGTCAGCCGCCGGACGGCGCCGAGCACCGCCTTGTAGTTGGCGAGCGGCTCCCCCATGCCCATGAACACGACGTTGGAGACGCGGCCCGGACCGCCGGGCACCTCCCCCCGGCGCAGCCACCGCGCGCCGGCGACCACCTGGTCGACGATCTCGCCGGCCGACATGTTCCGGGTCAGCCCGGCCTGGCCGGTCGCGCAGAACGGGCAGTTCATCCCGCAGCCGGCCTGCGACGAGACGCACATCGTGACCCGGCCTGGGTAGCGCATCAGGACGCTCTCGACCGTGGCGCCGTCGAAGAGCCGCCACACCGTCTTGCGGGTCGCACCGCCGTCGGCCTCCAGGTGGCGCACCGGGTCGAGCAGCCGCGGCAGCAGGGAGCCCACCAGGAGCTCGCGCGACGCGACCGGCACGTCGGTCATCTGCGCCGGGTCGTCGGCCAGGTGAGAGAAGTAGTGCGTCGCGAGCTGGGAGGCGCGGAACGGCTTCTCGCCGAGGTCGGCGACCACGGTCCGGCGCTCGGCCGGGGTGAGGTCGGCGAGGTGACGCGGCGGCTTGGCGCGCCGCGGCGCGGCGAAGGTGAGCTCTCCGACGGCAGGCATCGTGGTCCCCATCCTCTCAGGCCGGCACGAGCCAGCTGAGCAGCAGATAGGTGACCGGGGCAGAGAGGAGCAGCGAGTCGAGCCGGTCCATCAGCCCCCCGTGCCCGGGCAGCAGGCTGCCCATGTCCTTGATCCCCAGGTCGCGCTTGATCATCGACTCCCCGAGGTCGCCCAGCGTCGCGACCGTCATGACCGCGAGGCCGACGAGGACCCCCTCCCAGGCCTGCCCGCCGAGCAGCACCGGTAGCGCGACGGCCCCTCCGACCGCGCAGAACAGTGCGGAGCCGGCGAACCCCTCCCAGGACTTCTTCGGGCTGACGCTGGGCGCCATCGGATGCTTGCCGAAGAGCACCCCGGCCGCGTACCCGCCGACGTCGCTGAGGACGGTCAGCAGCACGAACACGGTCACCCGGTCCGCGCCGTCGGCCTCGCGGACCAGCAGCGCGGCGAACGCCGCGAGGAACGGGACGTACATGGTGGCGAACACCCCGGCGGTCACGTCGCGGACGTAGCCGCGGGGGTTCTCCGGCAGCCGCCAGAGCAGGGTGGCCAGCACCGTGAGGGTGAGCGCGACCACCATCGGCTCGGTGCCGCCCGCGTACGCCGACACCACGATCGCGACGGCGCCGACCGCGAGCGGGACGACGGGGACCCGGACCCGGCCGGCATGGAAGGCGTTGGTCAGCTCCCACAGCGCGAGGACGACTGCCACGACGACGACGCCGACGAACGCCGGCTTCCAGACGTAGAGCGAGAGGACAATGAGGGCGCCGAGAGCGACGCCGACCCCGATCGCGGCGGGCAGGTTCCGTCCCGCCCGGCTGCGCCGCTCGGGCGGCGGGACCGGCTCCATCGGGACCGGCTCGAGCGGGCTCTCACGGTCCTGCTGGCCCGCTGTGTGGTCCCTGTTCATTCCGAGGTCAGCCGACCTCCTCACACCTCGAGGAGCTCGGACTCCTTGTTCTTCAGCAGCTCGTCGACAGCGGCCACGTGCTTCTGGGTGACCTTCTCGAGCTCCTTCTCGGCCCGCGTGACGTCGTCCTCGCCGACCTCGCCGTCCTTCGCGAGGCGGTCGAGCTCGTCCTTGGCGTGCCGGCGGATGTTGCGGATCGAGACCTTGGCGTCCTCCGCCTTGCGGTGCGCGACCTTGATGAACTCCTTGCGGCGCTCCTCGGTCAGCTGTGGGAAGACCACCCGGATGATCGCGCCGTCGTTGGTGGGGTTGACGCCGAGGTCGGAGTCGCGGATCGCCTTCTCGACGGCGGTCATCGCAGTCTTGTCGAACGGGGTCAGCGTGAGCATCCGCGCGTCGACCACGTGGAAGGAGGCGAGCTGGTTCACCGGGGTCGGGGCGCCGTAGTAGTCGACCAGGATCTTGTTGAACATGGCCGGGTTGGCGCGGCCGGTGCGGATCG
>DASTVO010000282.1:0-2284 GCA_035759075.1 Actinomycetes bacterium | reverse complement strand
AGCGTCCGGGCGGCGTCCCGAGCGGCGGGGGTCGCTCCGACGGGGGTCGCCACGACCAGCCCGGCGAGCACGCCGAGCGTCAGCAGCACGGCACTGGTCCGACGCCGCTTGCGGGGGCGCTCCAGCACGACGGCCCCCCGGGCATCAGGACAGACTCTGCGACAGGAGAGGTCAGGCTAGCCCCGGCGAGGAACCGTCGGGGGCAGGACGGACACACCAGAGGGTCCGGCCCGCCCGCCGAGATCAGGTGGTTGTGCACGGTCAGCGCGGGCAAGGGGCCGTCGTGGCAGCGCAGAAGACGACAAAGGGCTGGAAGATCCTCGGCGGGCTGTCGGCGGTCCTCGCCGGCATCGCCGCACGCAAGGCGGCAACGAAGGGGTGGACGGCGGCGACCGGCAACCCGCCGCCCGCCAACCCCGCCGCGCCGGGGACCCAGTGGCGGGAGGCGATCCCGTTCGCGCTGGCGAGCGGCGCGCTCCTGGGCCTGGCCCGGATGCTCGCGACCCGCAAGGCGGCCGACTACTACGCCAAGTCCACCGGGCACCTGCCGCCCGGGATGGAAGAGGTCACCTGAGCCCCGGCGAGTCGCGGCTGTTGCGTCCGCCGGCCCCCCGCGAGAAGGTCGCCCGATGACGACCGCGCGACCGACCACCCGACGCTGGGCCGCCGCGTGCGCGGCGCTGACGGCCGCCGCCCTGCTCGCGGCGACTCCTCCCGCCGGCGCGGCGAACGACCGGGCCCGAGTCCCGCTGCTGGAGTTCCGCGGCGAGGACGCCATCCCCTCGGGGACGGAGCTCGCCGGCACCGTCGTCGGCGGCCTGTCGAGCATCACCTACGACGCCCGGCGGGACGTCTACTACGCGATCTCCGACGCCCGGCCCGAGCTCGGTCAGGGACCCCTGCGCTTCTACACGCTGCGAGTCCCGCTCGGGGACGGCACTCTCGACCCCGGGGACGTCGAGGTGCTCGGGGTCACCCGTCTGACCGACGCCTCCGGCGCCGCGCTGCCAGAGGGCACCGTCGACCCGGAGGGCATCGCCTTGACCCGGCGACGGACGTTGGTGGTCACCTCCGAGGGCTTCGCCCTGCCGGGGAGCGCCGTGGCGCCGTGGGTGCGCGAGTTCGGACTCGACGGCCGGGCGCTGCGGGAGATCGACCTCCCCGCGTACACCGATCCGGTGCCGACCGTCTCGGGCGTCCGGAACAACCTCGGCCCGGAGAGCGCGGCGCTGACCCGCAACGGGCGGTTCCTCTTCACCGGGTTCGAGAACGCGCTGGTCCAGGACGGCCCCGCGGCGGATCTCACGACCGGCAGCCCGGCCCGGCTGCAGCGCTTCGACGTCCGGTCCGGCCGGCTGCAGCGCGAGTACGTCTACCGCACCGACCCCGTGGCCGAGCCGCCGTCGCCGGCCGGTGCCTTCACCGTGAACGGCCTGGTGGAGCTGCTCCCGCTCAACGCCCAGTTCCTGCTCGCGATGGAGCGTTCGTTCTCGGTGGGCGCAGGCAACTCCGTCCGCCTGCACCGGGTCGCCCTGCCCGGGGCGTCCGACGTCAAGGGGGTCGCCGACCTGGACACCGCCGGCACGCTCCGCCCGGTCCGCAAGCGGCTGCTGCTCGACCTCGACGACCTCGGGCTGACGCTGGACAACCTCGAGGGCATGACGCTGGGGCCACGGCTGCCCGACGGCGGACGGGCGCTGCTGCTGGTCAGCGACGACAACTTCAGCGCGCAGCAGGAGTCCCAGTTCGTGCTCTTCGCCGCTCGCAGAACCGGCCGGTAGCCCCGCGCGCGCACCACGACGACGTACGCTCGGGTGGTGCTCCCAGCCCTGCGTGACCACCGCGGCAAGCCGGCCGCGCCGCTGCGCCTGGTCGCCGTCCTCGTGGTGGTCGGCATGCTGATGCTGGCAGCGCCGGCGCTGATCCCGGTGGTGCGCTGGGCCATCGGACTCCTCTGAGGGACGGCCCCCTACGCTGACCTACCAGCGTCGGCGCCCCAGGAGGAACACAGCGTGTTGCGGCTCGTGATCGGTCTGGCGATGACGGTGGCGGCCTTCGCGGTCGCCGGTCGCCGCGTGCACTACCTCTACCGGCTGGTGTCGTCCGGTCAGGCCGCACCCGGACGGCTGGACGGCATCGGGCAGCGCGCGAAGGACCAGCTGCGAGAGGTCTTCGGACAGCGCAAGCTGCTGAAGTGGTCGGTGCCCGGCATCGCGCACTTCTTCACGTTCTGGGCGTTCATCGTGCTGGCGCTGACGATCGTCGAGGCCTACGGCGCACTGTT
>DASTVO010000281.1:0-2174 GCA_035759075.1 Actinomycetes bacterium | reverse complement strand
GAGCCCTCACCCGCCAGCAGGCCGCCGGCACCGAGCAGCAGGGCCACCAGGGCCGGGACCACGACACCGTGCAGGCCGGGGTGGCCGGATCGACCGAGTCGGCCGAGCGACCTCGTCATTGGCGACCTCCCCCCGGGGGTCGGCCCATGAGGCGTGGGCGAACGCTTTGAACCTAGGCACGCCGGTCGAGATCAGGAGACCGAACGGGTGAAAGTTCGACGGGTGGTGACCGCACGGTCACCCGGAGCCGTCAGTGGCTGGCGTCGTGCCAGGTGCGGCCGAGCCCGATCGACACGTCCAGCGGGACGGAGAGCTCGTACGCGGCGCCCATCTCCGCGCGGACCAGCGTCTCGAGCCGCTCCCGCTCCCCCGGCGCCACCTCGAGCACCAGCTCGTCGTGCACCTGCAGCAGCACCCGGGACCCGAGCCCGGCCTCCCGCAGCGCCCGGTCGACCCGCAGCATCGCGACCTTGATGATGTCGGCGGCCGAGCCCTGGATCGGTGCGTTCAGCGCCATCCGCTCGGCCATCTCGCGGCGCTGCCGGTTGTCGCTGGTGAGGTCGGGCAGGTAGCGACGGCGGCCGAGGATCGTCTCGGTGAAACCGGACCGGCGCGCCTCGTCGACCACGTCGCGCAGGTAGTCGCGGACGCCGCCGAAGCGCAGGAAGTACTCGTCCATCAGCGCCTTGGCCTCGTCGGTGCCGATGCCGAGCTGACGGGACAGGCCGAAGGCGGACAGGCCGTACGCGAGGCCGTAGCTCATCGCCTTGATCTTCGCCCGCTGCTCGATGCTCACCTCGGCCGGCGGCACGTCGAACACCCGGGACGCGGTGAACGCGTGCAGGTCCTCGCCGGAGTGGAAGGCCTCGATCAGCGCGGCGTCCTCGGAGAGGTGGGCCATGATGCGCATCTCGATCTGGCTGTAGTCGGCCGTCAGCAGCGACTCGAAGCCCTCGCCGACCATGAACACCTGCCGGATCCGGCGGCCCTCCTCGGTGCGGATCGGGATGTTCTGCAGGTTCGGGTCGGTCGACGACAGCCGCCCGGTCGAGGCGATCATCTGGTTGTACGTGGTGTGGATGCGCCCGTCGTCGGCCACCGCCTTCAGCAGCCCGTCGACGGTGATCTTCAGCCGGGTCGCGTCGCGGTGCCGGAGCAGCGCGGCGAGGAACGGGTGCCCGGTCTGGACGTAGAGGGACTGCAGCGCGTCGGCGTCGGTGGTCCAGCCGGTCTTGGTGCGCTTGGTCTTCGGCATGCCGAGCTCGTCGAAGAGCACGACCTGCAGCTGCTTCGGCGACCCGAGGTTGAGCTCGCGGCCGAGCACTGCGTAGGCCTCGTCGGCGGCCTCCTTCACCGCGGAGCCGAAGTGCGACTCGAGCGAGGCCAGGTGCTCGGTGTCGACCGCGATGCCGGTGCGCTCCATCGTCGCGAGCACCTGTACCAGCGGCAGCTCGACCTCCTTCAGCAGCCGGGTGGCCTGCTTGGCCTCCAGCTCGGTGTCGAGCCGGTCGGCCAGCTCGAGCACGGCCCGGGCGCGGACCACGTCGGCCTCGGCGGCCGCGGCCTCGTCCTGCCCGTCGAACGAGAGCTGCCCGCCGCCGTCGGCCTCCGAACGCAGCTCGCGGCGCAGGTAGCGCAGCGCGAGGTCGGCGAGGTCGTAGCTGCGCTGGTCGGGCATCGCGAGGTAAGCCGACAGCGCGGTGTCGGAGGTGACGCCCCGCAGCTCCCAGCCGCGGGCCCAGAACGCCAGGCTCGGTCCCTTCGCGTCGTGCAGCGCCTTGGGGAGCGACTCGTCCCAGAGCCAGTCGGCGAACGCCTTGTCGTCGGCGGCGTCGAGGGCCGCCGGCTCGAACCACGCACCCTCTCCGTCGGCGGTGGCCAGCGCGACCCCGGTGACGTCGCCGGTGCCCGCCGCCCAGTGCCCGGAGAGGTGCACGCCGGTGCGCTGCCCGGTGCGGGCGTGCTCGTCGAGCCAGCCGGTGAGCTCGCCGGCGCCGAGGACCCGGCAGGTGACCTCGAAGCCCTCGTCGGCCTCGGGCTCGGCGGCCTCCACCGTGGCGTAGAGCCGGTCGCGCAGCACCCGGAACTCCAGCGCGTCGAAGACCTTGTGGACCTCGTCGCGCTCCCAGTTCACCCGCGCCAGGTCGCCGGGCATCACGTCGATCGGGACGTCG
>DASTVO010000280.1:0-3293 GCA_035759075.1 Actinomycetes bacterium | reverse complement strand
GCGAGCTGGTCGCCCTGCGTGCGGTCGAGCTCGGCGGACATCGCCATGAGCAGGCCGTCCGCGGACACGACCAGCGTGTGCTGGACCCCGGGGACGCTCTTCACGAAGTTGCCCAGCAGCCAGCTGAAGTTGGCCGCCTCTGCACTGAGGGTGCTCACGTCGCTCTTCCTTCTCTCGACAGGGATTCAGCTGGTGGGGTCGTCGGTGGACTCGTCGGACTGCGGGGCCCGGCCGCGCTCGACGCCGGCCCGGAAGCCGGAGAGCATGCCGCGCACCTCGCTCGCGGACCGGTGCCGCGCGGGCGGGGTCGGTCCGGCGGAGACCAGGGGCGCAGGGGCAGAGGTCGCTCGAGGCGTACGCCGGGCCAGGCCGGTGTCTGCGGACGTCGTGGCCGCCGGGCGTGCGGGTGCCGGCGTGAACGACGGCTCGTACAGCCCGCGCAGCTCGGACAGCGCAGACGAGGCCAGGTCCGACCGGCCGCCGGAGCTCTCCGCGGGGGCGGACGGCACCGCCGCGTCGACCGCCGCGGCGGTCACTCCGACCGGCACCGGGGCGCTCTGCTGCCGCTCCGGGAGAGCCGGTCGGGCCGGCGGTGCGGCCGGCCGCTCGTCCGGCGTCGCGTCAAGGGCAGCCGGCACGTCTGACGGCGTGGCGGCCCGTGTCGGCAGACCGGCGGCAGGACGGGGTGACGCGGGGCCGCGGTGCCGGCCGAACCGGCCGGCGGACGGGCGGCTCGGCAAGATGTCGACGGCCGGGGCGAACACCACGGGCGTCGGTACCGGCTCTGGCTCCGGCGCCTGCTTCGGGGCGTCCGGCTCGGGCGCGGCGTCCTGCTCCGACTCGTCGTCCGGTGCGGCGGTGGCCGACTCGGGCTCGACTGCCTCGTCGGCAGGGTCGTCGGCGGACGAGACCTGCTCGTGGTGGATGACCGCGACCGAGAACAGGTCGGGGGCGAGGTCGTCGGCCGCCGGTGCCTGAGGCGAAGCCTCGGCCGGTTCCTCGTCCGGTTCCCCCGGCACGACCAGCTCCGGTGCGGCCGCCTCGTCGGGCTCCGTCGGCTCCACGTTGCGGCGCCGCCGGAGACCCCAGCTGCGGGTCCAGGTCGACGTCGGCGTGGTGTCCTGCTCGGCTGACTCGGTGGGGCTCTCCGGGGCGACCGGCAGGTCCAGCGGGAGCTCCGGCTCGTGCACCACCACATCGGCGACCTGGGCGACCTCGGCGGTCTCGGCCTCGGCCACCGGCTCCTCCGCCGGCGCGACGGGCTCGGCCACGACCAAGCCCTCGAAGACCTCCGCCGGGAGCGAGGCCGTCACGACGGTCCCGGACGCCCGGCCGCGGCGCAGCGACACCCGTGCGCCCAGCCGGTCGGCCAGCCGTCCGACGACGAAGAGCCCCAGCCGCTGGGAGACGGCGATCTCGGCGACCGGCGGGTGCGCGATCTTCTCGTTCGCGGCCGAGATCTCCTCCTCGGACATCCCCAGCCCGTAGTCGGTGACCGTGACGTCCACCCCGTGACCGGTCAGGGACGCCGACACGACGACCCGGGTCTCCGGGTTGGAGAAGTGGGTCGCGTTCTCCAGCAGCTCCGCCAGCAGGTGCGCGACCGTCAGGGCGTGGCGCCCGGAGACGTCCGGGTCCTCGGACATCGAGAGGTCGATGCGGTCGAACGCCTCGATCTCGCCGACGGCGGTGCGGATCACGTCCGACAGCGGCATCGCGGTGCGCAACCGGCGGGTCGAGTCGATGCCGGCGAGCACCAGCAGGCTCTCCGCGTTGCGGCGCATCCGGGTGGCCAGGTGGTCCAGGGTGAACAGCCGCTGCAGGACGTCGGGGTCCTCCTCGCGGGCCTCCATGTCGTCCAGCGCCTTGAGCTGGCGGCCCAGCAGCACCTGGTTCCGCCGAGCCACGTTGACGAACATCTCGGCGATGCTCGCGCGCAGTGCAGCCTGCTCCTTCGCGACCTGGACGGTCACGTCGTTGACGGTGTTGAACGCCTCGGCGAGCCGGCCGATCTCGTCGCCGGACTCCACCGGGATGGGCTCGACGACGACGCCCGGGCCCTCCCCCGGGGTCTGCATCCGCTCGACCATGTGCGGCAGCTCGTCGCCGATCTCGCCGGCTGCGACGGTGAGCCGGCGCAGCGGCCGGGTGATCCGCCGGGCCAGGTTGACCGCGAGCATCAGCGCGAGGCCGAGACCGACCAGCGCGAGCGTGATCAGCACCAGGGACGACCGCTCCTGGGCGCTCTGCGTGGCGGCAGCAGTGTCGGCGATCTGGCGGACCAGCGCCGACTCGGTGTCGGTCATCACCGAGATCCGCGAGTTGGCGGCGCCGACCCACTCGACGGCACGGCCCTGGTTCGGCTCGCGGCCCTGCAGCAGGCTCGGAAGGTCGCGCCGGACCTGGTCGACGCCGTAGTTGTCGGCGCCGGCGAGCTGCTCGTCCAGCCGCTGGAAGACCTCCGCGGGTGACTTCGCCTGGAAGTCGAGCAGGGCCTGCCGCTGCTGGGCGACCAGCGCCGCGGTCTGCGCGAAGACTGCTTCGTTCATCGACCCGGAGATCAGCGAGACCTCGACGAGGTCGCGCTCGTGCGCCGCGTACTCGATCGCGCTGGAGAGCGCCTCGTACGCCTGCAGGCCCTGCGCCAGCTCTGGCGTCCCGGACGCCGCGATCACGCCAGGGAGGTCGAGGTCCGCGCGGATCACCTTGGCGTAGAAGACGTCGGCCTCGGTCGTGTAGAACCGCTCGGCGTCGACGGAGGCACGCGCTCCCACCAGCTCGGCGTGGCCGGCGGCGGACCGTGCCACCGCGGCGCCCACCTCGTCGGGCATCTGGTCCACGGGCGAGTCGGCGACCAGCTTCTCGAGCTCGCGCAGCTGGACGTCGGTGAACTCGCGCTGACCCTCCATGCGGGCGCGGTTGCCTGGGCGGGCGTCCTGCAGGAACGCGAGGGTGGCACTGCGCTCCTCCTGGAGGCTGTGCACCACGCGGTTGACCTGCACCGCGACGTCGGTCAGCGCGTTGACGTGCCCGGCCCGCCGCGCCTCGGCCACCTGCCCGCCGACGAGCAGGCCGGTGACGAGCACGAGCAGAAGCGTCGGGATCGCCAGGACAGCAAGAAGCTTGGTGCGCACTCCGGCGTCACGCAGCATGGAGACCCTCCACCGGGCCGTCGGTCGAACGGGGCGGCTGACAACTAGTCCCTTCGGCTGATGCCCGGAGCGTCTTGAGACGCTTGTCGCAAATCGGACTTTCCTAGGGTGGTCGGCATGCACGCAGTCGTCGTGAGCGAG
>DASTVO010000279.1:0-7930 GCA_035759075.1 Actinomycetes bacterium | reverse complement strand
GTACGGGTAGCCGTTGCTCGTGGTGTAGCCGTCGACGACCCACTGCACCTTGCCGTCCGCGACGACGGGGTACGGGTCACCGTCGAGCGTGAGCCACGGCGCGACCTTCTTCACCCGGTCCTTCGGGTCGCGGATGTAGAGAATCTTGGACTCGTTGGTCACTCGGCCGGACAGGAGGATGTTCGCCTCCTGGTACTTCGTCGCGAACATCAGCTTGTTGAAGAAGCTCCCGATCTCCACCCCGCCGGAACCCTGGTAGGTGTTGTTCTGCACGCCGGAGCCCGACTCGTCCGCAGGGAAGTCCAGCTCCAGCGGCTCCGCGCCCTTCGGCCCCCCGACGATCGAGTACGTCGGGGACTCGCGGCCAAAGTAGATCCGCGGCTCGTAGTCGATGATCTCGCCGATCGGGGGGATGTCGGAGGAGACGAACGACGGCCGGCCGCCGTCGGTGGTCTCCTCGCCCAGGGCGGCGACGAACCCGAAGCCGTGGGTGTAGACGGTGTGGTCGTTGACCCAGTTGCGCTGCTCCGGGGGGAGCCCCTGCAGGCTCACCTCGCGGACGGCTGCCACGACGTCGCGGCGCTGGCCGTTGATGGTGTAGCGGTCGACCGACAGCAAGTCGGCGAAGTCGTAGTACGGCCGGAACTGCTGGAGGTTCTTGAAGGTCGGGCTGAGCAGCTGCGGATCGAGCAGCCGGACACTGGCGGTCGTGTCGGAGTCCGCGCGCAGCTGCTCCGGTGAGGCAGTCGTCGCCGCGCTGTACTGCCGGATGTCGACCTTGTCCTCGCCGATGCCGTACGCCTCGCGGGTCGCGGCGATGTTGCGCTCGATGTAGGGCGCCTCCTTGGTCGGCTCGTCCGGCACGACCTGGAAGCGCTGCACCAGCGCCGGGTAGATGCCGCCGATCAGCAGCGCGGACAGCAGCAGCAGGCCGACGCCGATACCGGGCAGCAGCCAGGTGCGGCGGAAGATGTTGGCGAAGAAGAGTCCGGCGCAGAGCAGCGAGATGATCGCCAGGATCAGCTTGCCCTGCAGCACGGCGTTGACGTCGGTGTACGTCAGCCCGGTGAAGTCGGCCCGGCCGATGGTGTGCTCGTTGACGGCGAGGCCGTAACGGTCCAGCCAGTAGCCGACCGCGCGCAGCAGCACGAACGTGCCGAGCAGGACCGACAGGTGCACTCGGGCGGCGGGGGTGGCGCGCTCCCCGAGCAGGGCCTGCAGCCGCAGCCCCCCGTACAGGTAGTGCGTGACAGCGGCCGCGATCAGGCTGACCACGACGGTGGCGAAGGCGAAGCCGAGAACGAACCGGTAGAAGGGCAGGTCGAAGGCGAAGAACGAGATGTCCCTGCCGAACTGGGCGTCGGTCTGCCCGAACTCGACGCTGTTGCGCCACTGCATGTAGGTGCGCCACTGCCCGGCGGCCGTCGACCCGGCGATCAGCCCGAGCAGCGTGACGATGGTGATGACGACCAGACGCTTGTAGGGGTCGATCGCCATCCGGTATCGGTCCAGCTCCTGCTGGCCGGGGATCATCGCCTGGTAGGCAGGCCGGGTCCGGTAGGCGACGATGAAGTTGACCGCGACCGCGGCCGCGAACAGCACGCCGAAGACCACGAACAGCAGTGCCCGCGCGGCCAGCGTGCGGGTGAACACGGTCTGGTAGTCGACCGCCCGGTACCACAGCAGGTCGGTGTAGAAGCCGGTGAAGATGCTGAAGAGGATCAGCAGCGCGCCGAGGATCACCAACGTCGGCAGCAGGGCGCGGTTGCGGCGCCGCGGCGGCATGACGGGTCGTCGGGGCGGCACGGCCGAGCCCGGCATGTCGAAGCTCACTCACGTTCCGTTCGTCGGGCCGGTCGCAGCCGGCCGGCAAGGTCGGACGGCTGCGCGCTGGCGTCGTACGCACCAACTTACCGACCCCCGGGCCAGTTCCCACCCCCACGACGCCGCGCGGCAGGATCAGCGCATGAGCACCCGCCTGGACCGGCTGACCCTCGACCTCGAGCGGCACGCCTCCGCGGCCGGCTGGGACCAGCCGCCGCGCCTGTTCGCGCTGGTCGAGACCGCAGACCTGCTGCGCCGGGAACCGCAGCTGGCCGAGCAGCTGGGGCTCACCGACGGCGAGCCGGGCGGCCTCACGCCGGTCGACCAGGGCGACCTGCCCGAGCACGCCTCGCTGGACGAGCTGCTGGCCGGGATCGCGTGGCCGGCTGAGGTGCTCGGCGCCGCGATCACCGTGGAGCGGCTGATGGTGCCGCCGGCGGTCGAGCAGTCGATGCCGCAGGACGAGGGCGAGGCACTGCGCTGGCTGGGACAGCACCCCGAGCGGCAGGAGGTCCGCATGGTGGTGGCCGTGCTGCGCGACGGCTCGCGCAGCGCTGCCCTGCGGATGCGGGCGCACGACGACGAGACCTCGGTCCTGACCGGAACCGACCTGGTGCCCGGGCTGGCCGACGCGCTGTCGGAGACCCTGCGGGACTGACCGACCTCAGCAGCGCGGGTAGGTCGAGCGCCCCTCGACGATCTTGTCGATGGCCGCCACTGCGGACGACAGCGACGCGGCCCGGACCAGCTTCAGCCCGTCCGGCTTGGTGCGCCTCGCCTCGGCGCAGTTGTCGGGCGGGGAGAGGAAGACGGTCGCGCCCGCCTTGTCCGCAGCGATCATCTTCTGGGTGATGCCGCCGATGCCACCGATCCGGCCGGCGTCGTCGATCGTGCCGGTGCCGGCGATGTGCTTGCCCCCGGTCATCGAGCCCGGGGTCAGCTTGTCCACGATCCCGAGCGCGAACATCAGCCCCGCGCTCGGCCCGCCGACGTCCTCCAGCGAGATCTCCACGCTGAACGGGTACTCCGCGTCGTCGCGGGTGGTGATCCCCACGATCGCGCGACCGTCCTCGGACTCCTGGGTCCTGATCGTGGCCGGCACCCGTCGCCCGGACCGGCTGACGACGATGGTGACCCGCTCCCCCGGCTCGCGGGAGGTGATCAGGTCGCGCAGCTCGGCACCGCCCGCCACGTCCTGGCCGTCGACCTGGAGGATCTGGTCTCCGGCGCGCAGCTTGCCCTTGGACGGGGAGTCAGGCGGCACGTCCCCGACGAGCACGCGGGTCTCGACCGGGATGCCGAGGTGGCGCAGGGCGGCGGTCGTGGCGTTCTCCTGCGAGTCGCGCATCTCGGCCGCGCTCTGCTCGCGGATCTGCTCGCGGGTCTCGCCTGCGGGGTAGACCTGCTCCTCCGGCACGATCGCGATCGAGTCGTCGAGCCAGCCGCGCAGCGCCGTGACGAGGTCGAGCCGTTGCGACGGCCCGCCGAGCACCGACACGGTCGTGAGGTCCAGCTTTCCGGTCGCCGGATACGTCTCGCGGCCCTCGATCCTGATCAGGTCCTGCTTTCCGACCGACCCCAGCGTGTTCGAGACCGGACCCGGCTGCAGCGCGACGTACGGCACCGGCAGCAGCGCCGCCACCGCGGACAGCAGCACCACCAGGAAGCCGGCGACGGCAAGCGTGAGGGTGCGGCGGGTCACGTCGGGCAGCCTACGAGAGCGTCGGTGACGTTGGCGGTGACGCCAGCTGCGCCGCCGGTTGCCGTCAGGCCGCGTCGCCCCGGTGGGCGTCGCCGCGGTGGGCGCCGCCGCGGTGGCTGTCGAACGCGGCGCGGAACCGCCGGTGCGCCTCGACGGTCTCGTGGGTGTCGGCGCGCGGCGGCGTCCGGCTGGCCCACGCCACCCACAGCAGTGCGAGGAGGAGTGCCCCGACGGGGATGGTCAACCAGACGAGCGCAGGCATTCGGACCTCGGGAACGGTGGTGCGGTGAGTGATCACCAGAGTAGCGGCGAGCGGCGCTCCGCACTGCCCGCACCGCCGGACGCGTGGCCGGAAAGTCTCGCCGGAATGTTCAGGGCAGCCCGACCCACTCCTGCTCGCCCCCGGCGAACGTCTGATGCTTCCAGATCGGCACCCGCGACTTCAGCTCGTCGATCATCCTGCGGCAGGCGTCGAACGCGTCACCGCGGTGCGGGCAGGACGCGCCGACGACGACCGCGAGGTCCCCCACCGCGAGGTCGCCGACGCGGTGGACGGCGGCCAGCGCGAGCACCGGGTACGCGGCCGCCACCTCCGTCGCGACCGCCCGCAGCTCGTCCGCCACCGACGGATGGGCCGAGTAGCCCAGGCCGGTGACCTCGCGCCCGCCGTCCGCGGCCCGCACGGTCCCGACGAAGAGGGCGACGCCGCCGGCGGCCGGGTCGCTCACGGCGGCGAAGACCTCGTCCACGGACAGCGGGGTGTCCCGGATCTCCAGCAGTCGGACGACGTCGCTCATCAGTGCCTCACCCTCGCCGCTTCTTGCGCGCCATCCGGACCAGCGCTGCGGTGCCGACGACCGCCACGGCAGCGCCGGCGCCGATGCCGGCGTCCCGCTTCCCGACCCGGCGGGCGGCCAGCGCGTGGTGGCCGCCGACCTGCTCGAGCAGCAGCCCGAGAGCAGTGGGGTTGTCGTACGCCGGACGCCACCCCGCCGTCCGCAACCGCTCGCTGGAGACCACCCACGGGTGCACGAGGTACTGCAGGTCACTGGCCGGCGCCGGGATCACGCCCAGCCGGTGCAGCCGCTCGGCCGTACCGAACGCCAGAGACGACGGCAGCTCGATCCGCCGCAGGCCGGAGACCAGCTCGACGTCCTCCTGCTCCATCCAGCCCTCGCAGCCGACCGTGACCGCACCGGTCACCCGCTCGAGGGCGGCCAGCTCCAGCGCGGACACGAGGTCGTCGGCGTGGCAGAACTGCCAGCGCGGCCGGGAGTCGCGCACGACGAGCAGCCGGGGCGCCTCGAAGTGCCGGGTCAGCACACTGTCGGAGCCCTCGCCGACGACCGTCGCGGGGCGGACCACCGTCACCTGCAGCCCCGGGTGGCTGCGCGGCGCCTGCCGGGCCAGCCGCTCCATCTCCAACCAGTCCGACAGCAGCCCCCCGTCGGGCACCGCGCGCAGCGGCGCGTCCTCGTCGAGGGGCACGGGGTTGTCGGGCAGCGCCCCGTAGACCATGGCCGAGGTGCAGAGCACGACCCGGCGTACGCCGCACGCCGCGGCGGCCGTGAGGACCGTCTGCGCGGCGCGCACGTTGCGCTCGCTGCGGGCCTTGCGGTCACCGTCGAGGCCGGTGTCGACGGCGAGGTGCACGAGGGTGTCGACCTTCGTCAGCCGGGCCGCGAGGCCAGGGTCGCGGACGTCGAGCACCCGCCAGGTCACCCCGGGCACCGGTCCGCGGCGCTCGTCGAGCCCGACCACCTTGCCCACGTCCTCGTTGTCCACCAGCCGCGCGGCAAGGGCCGCACCGAGCCCGCCGGCGGCGCCGGTCACCGCGACCACCGGACGCTTGGCACGCGCCGTGCGCCCTGAGCGAACCGGGCGGGGAGTCTCCTCCGTCGGGGAACTCACCGACGCGCCGTCGCTGTTGGCGTAGTGGCTACGGTGGGAGGCACAGCAGTCATGGTGTCCCATCCTGCCAAGTCCGCTCACCGGTCTCCTCAGAAGTCCGGTGGACCCGATGCGCGGAGGAGACCGTCGATGCGAGGCGAGCAGTGAGCAACTTCCCCTTCGGCTTCACCCCCGGGTCGGGCGACGACGACGACCGCCCGCGACCGGAGCCGTCAGCGGCCGACCCGCTCGCCGCCCTCTTCGGCGGTGGCGGCGGTGACCTCGGCGCGGCCTTCCAGCGCCTCGGGCAGCTGTTGTCGTGGCAGGGCGGACCGGTCAACTGGGACCTGGCCCGCGACGTCGCCCGCCAGGTCGTGATGGCGAAGGGCGACCGCTCGGTCACCACCACCGACCGTGAGCCGGTGCTGGACGCGCTGCGGCTGGCCGACCTGTGGCTCGACGACGCCACCGTCTTCCCGTCCAGCGCGACCAGCTCGGTCGCGTGGAGCCGGTCCGAGTGGGTCGAGGCGACACTGCCGGCGTGGCGCGAGCTGGTCGACCCCGTCGCCGGCCGGGTCGTCGACTCGATGGGCACCATGCTCGCCGGCGAAGGCGGCCCGATGGCGCAGCTCGGGCTGCCGGCCGAGCAGCTGCAGGCGATGTCGCAGATGACCGGGCCGCTGCAGCAGATGATGCGCAGCGTCGGCGGCGCGATGTTCGGCAGCCAGATCGGCCAGGCCATCGGCACGCTGGCGCTCGAGGTGGTCGGGTCCACCGACGTCGGCCTGCCGCTCGCGCCGGCCGGCAAGGAGGCACTGCTCCCGGCCAACGTGGCGGCCTTCGGCGAGGGGCTCGAGGTCGACGACGACCAGGTGCGGCTCTACCTGGCGCTGCGCGAGGCCGCCCACCAGCGGCTGTTCGCCCACGCCCCGTGGCTGAAGGGACACCTCGTCGAGGCGGTCGCCGCGTACGCGCGCGGCATCAACGTCGACGTCGGCCGGCTCGAGGAGGCGATGGGCAGCATCGACCCGACCAACCCCGAGTCGCTGCAGCAGGCCCTGGCCGGCGGCATGTTCGAGCCCGAGGACACCCCGGAGCAGAAGGCGGCACTGGTCCGGCTGGAGACCGCGCTCGCCCTGGTCGAGGGCTGGGTCGACGAGGTCGTGAACGCGGCCGCCGCCGCGCACCTGCCCGCGGCCGACGCGCTGCGCGAGACGGTCCGGCGGCGCCGGGCCAGCGGCGGGCCCGGCGAGCAGACCTTCGCCTCGCTCGTCGGTCTCGAGCTGCGGCCGCGCCGGCTGCGGGACGCCGCGGCGCTGTGGCGAGCGGTGCTCGCCGAGAAGGACCAGGCCGGCCGCGAGGCACTGTGGGCGCACCCTGACCTGCTGCCGACCGCCGACGACCTCGACGACCCCGAGAGCTTCGCCCGCGGCGGCTCCGCCCCGCTCGACCTGTCCGGGCTCGAGGACACCGAGGCGCCGCCCGAGCCGCCGGCCCCCGGGCCGCGGTCGGGCGAGCAGCCGGAGTGAGCGGCCTGCACGCCGACGCGTTGCGGGTGCTGACCGAGTGGCCGGCGGCGGACGAGGCGCAGGAGCAGCTTCGTACCGCGTACGTCGACCACCTGCGCGCCCACGACGACGGGGTGTGGCGCTCCTGCGTGCCCGCCCACCTGACCGCCAGCGTCCTGGTGATGGACGAGCCGGGCGAGCGGGTGCTGCTGACGCTGCACCGCAAGGGCGGGTTCTGGGGCCAGCTGGGCGGTCACTGCGAGCCGGGCGACGCGACCCTGGCGGCCGCCGCGCTGCGCGAAGGCGTCGAGGAGTCCGGACTGTCCGGCCTGCGGCTCGTCGGCGACGGCCCGGTCGACCTCGACCGGCACGAGCTGTCCTCGGCGTTCGGGCCGTGCGGGGTGCACCTCGACGTGCGCTACACGGCCGTCGCACCGGCCGGCGCCGAGCCGGTCGTCAGCGACGAGTCCCACGACGTGCAGTGGTTCGCCGTCGACGCCCTGCCGCCGGAGTCGGTGCTCGACCTCGACCGGCTGGTCGCGCGAGCACGGGCAGCGGTCACCGCGCCAGCAGCGCGCGGGTGACCTCCCAGCCCTCCAGGCCCCGGTCGAGGGCGGCGAGGTCGGCGGGGGCGCGGACCCGGTGCCAGCCCGGACCCACCGACACCGCGGTACGTCGGGGAGCTGCCCCGCGCAGCCTGGTCACCGCGTCGCCGGTGTCCAGACCGACCCCGGTGGCGGCCACCCACCCCGGCACCGGCCGCTTGGTGGCCACCGCGACGAGACCACCGCCGGCGGCCGGGAGCACGGCGACGTCCGCCGAGCCGAGACCGCGATGCAGCTTGCCGACGAGCAGGCCGGGCAGGTCTGGTGCGTCGGCGGCGACCACGGTGACCTCGTCACCGCCGAGCGCGGCGAGCGCCTCGAGCACCGGCTCGGCCGCGGCGGCGTGGCCGGGCATCCGCAGCACCTCGGTACCCGGCCAGGTCAGCTCGGCCAGAGCGTCG
>DASTVO010000278.1:0-6279 GCA_035759075.1 Actinomycetes bacterium | reverse complement strand
AGTCGACGAACGCCTCCGCGGACTGCGGGATGACGTTGTGCTTGTAGCCGGCCCTGAGCATGGTCGGGTTGGCGGTGTTGCGCAGTGTCGCGCCGACGATCCGCGCCAGGGTGCCGAGCTTCGCCAACGCCGGCTCGGGGTCCTGCGGGTCGATCTCGATGCCGAGGACATCTGCCATCTCCTCGAGGAACCGCTGGACGGTGGGGGTCAGCCGCACCGGCCAGTCGTGTCGGCCGATCCGCGCCACCGCCTCGGCAAGGGCGGTCACGGCGTTGTCGTCGCTCACCATCGAGCCGTGCCCGGCCCTGCCCTCGGCAACCAGTCGAAGCCACCGGATGCCCTTCTGCGCGGTCTCGACCAGGTACACCCTCTCGTTGCCGACCGAGAACGAGAAGCCGCCGACCTCGCTGATCGCCTCGGTGACACCGTCGAACTGCTCGGGATGGTTGTCGACCATCCAGTGCGCGCCGAACTTTCCACCGGCTTCCTCGTCGGCGAGGAAGCACAGCACGACGTCGCGCGGCGGCCGCCGTCCTTCGCGTCGCCACTGGCGCACGACGGACAGGACCATCGCGTCCATGTCCTTCATGTCGACCGCGCCGCGGCCCCAGACACAGCCGTCCACGATCTCCCCGGCGAACGGGTCGTGCGTCCAGTCACGCGCCTCGGCGGGTACGACGTCGAGGTGGCCGTGGATCAGCAGACTCGGGCGACTCGGGTCCTCACCCTCCCAGCGGACGGCGAGACTGGTCCGCTTGTCCGCGGACTCGAACAGCTCGGGCTCCAGGCCGACTTCGGACAGCAGGCCGGCCACGTGCTCCGCTGCCGCCCGCTCCCCCGGCCCGGTGCCGTCGCCATAGTTCGACGAGTCGATGCGGATCAGGTGGCGGCAGATGTCGACGACCTCGTCCTCGGCCGTCGGCGCGGCGGAGTCGGGCACGGCGCCTCCTTCGGGGCTGGGCGGACACGGTCATCCTGCCCCATTCGGCGGTCCGCCGATGCGGGCCGGGGCCGCCGGGTTTGCTAGGGTTGCTTGCGCGCTTCGGGGCCGGCCGTCGGTCGTCCGGGGGCGCGGCAGCACACCTCGTCCGGGTGGCGGAATTGGCAGACGCGCTAGCTTGAGGTGCTAGTGCCCTTTACAGGGCATGGGGGTTCAAGTCCCCCCTCGGACACCACGGCGAAGCCCCTGACCTGTCGAAACGCAGGCAGGGGCTTCGTGCATCTACCGTTCGTCTGCCGCTTCGAGCGCTTGCCGGTCCGATGAACCTGTAGGCAGCATGCCGCCGTCTGTCTCGGCGGCCTCGTCGTGCAGCGTCGGTGCCACCCGGCTGTAGATGTTGAGCAAGGCCGGAGATGTTGAGCAAGGCCGGTGATGTGGAGCTGCGGATCCCGAAGCTGCGATGCGGGTCTCGGTGCGCTGGTAGCAGGCGGCGCCGATCGCCGCCGTCGCCTCGGCATCGATCAGCTCCTGCATCACCATCCGCACCGACTCGCGGATCAGATCGACCGCATCACCAGTGCGCAACGCCTCCAGCAGCTCGGACAGGCAGACTCGGACAGGGCCATCGGACCCCACACGCCGCGGAACGCGCACGTGGCAGGGTCCCCCGCCCGGGTTCCTTTCCCTGGCGGCCTGATTCCTCGGCCTCAACGCGTGGGACCGAGAGGTGCGCACGGCTGCGCATGTTCGGAGTAGACTGAGACAACCGAGGACTCTTTGAACGCGGCAGTTGTCTGCGTGGCCCGCGGCGAAACACCGACAGCCGGCTTCTTCAGGAGCCGGGGACGGGTCCCGGAACTTGAGCTCTATCGCAACGATCGATGCTGAAGCAAACCCCCGACGCCACACGACCGCTTCGAGTGTGGCCGGGGCGACGCACGAGACGCGGCCGCGGATCAGAGCGGTCCTTCGGCACCTTGGGTTGAGCCTGCTCATGGCGAACATCGTGCCGAGCGTGCTGTTCTACGTGTGTCTTGTCAGTCTGGACGTCTGGGCGGCCTTGGTGGCCGCGCTGGCGTGGTGCTACGGCGCTATGGCCTGGCGCATGGTGACGCGACGCCGCATGTCGATGTTGTTGCTGCTGACGCTGGTCGGCCTGTCGGTTCGGACCGCGGTCGCCTTCGCGAGTGGGAGCACGTTCCTGTACTTCCTGCAGCCTGTACTGAACAACACCGTTGTGGCTTTGCTGTTCCTGCTTTCCCTGGCCACCGCCCGTCCGGTGGTGGCGCGACTCGCCGCTGACTTCTTCCCCATGACCGACGACATCGCGAAGCGCCCGCGGGTCGAGCGCTTGTTCTGGCACCTGACCTTGCTGTGGGCAGTGGTCGCCCTCGGCAAGGCGACCATGACTCTCTGGCTGCTGCAGTCGCAGTCCGTGGTGAACTTCGTCGTCTTCAAAGACACGTTCTTCCTGGCGGTGACGGTCCTCGCGCTGACGGTGACCGTCTCGACCTCGGTCTGGGTCGCCGGCAAGGAGGGGCTCCTCCATCGGTCTGACGCCCGGCAACCTTCCGCGGCGAGCTCGTCTTGATCACGATGAGATGCACCTGGTGCATGCCGCGTCGAGCCCCCAGCGGCGGGTTGTCATCCGTCATCCGTCCCGGTCTCGCCAGACGGGATGCGAGCGGGTCTCGGCACACAGCCATGAAGGGATGTTGAAAGCATGTCGTTCACCACACCGGAGTCGGTGCCGTCAGGGATCGCCCAACGGGTGCTCGAGGTCCAGGGGCATTCTCCGGCCAGCCTGAGCGACTTCGACGGCGACGTGTCCTTCGTCGTCGATGACGACGCGCATCACCTGATCCAAGGGTCCGGGCGGATTGACGGGGACCGTGTGCGATTCCATGAGAAGGACGTGGCGGTCAACGGCAAGGACGTACGCGTGTGGGGCATCCGACAGGAGGGCGAGGCCTTCCTCGCTGAGCAGACGCCGAGCTTCTGACGACACCGCCACGAGCAGTTGCGCAGCAAGGTCAGCCGGCAACGGTGCCGGCACGCCTAGGTCCCGAGGGGCAACGCTCAGCTGGCCGTCGCCGCGATCCGCAACCATCTTTGCCCAGCCCGACGCCGCCCACGTCGGCGTACTCAACCTTGATCCAGTGCGCACCTAGGGCGTGTCAACCGCCCTTGCGCACCTCGCGGTCGACGTCGGCCTCGGTGATCGGCCGCCGGAAGTACACGTTCCACACGTCCAGGAGCAGCAACACGCCCCAGCCGGCAACCACCCAGCCAGGCCAGAAGTAGCCACGATCGGTGACGGCCCACACGCCGACCAGGAATGCGTTGATCACCACGTAGGCCACCATGTCCGCGCGCAACTTGCTCTGCCGCTCGAGCCGTTTGAGGGCCCGGTCGCGTTGCGTCTCGCTCACCGCGTGCTCGGAACGTGCCGCGGGAGGGATCAGGTCTGCCATGACGCACCTCCATGTCCTCCGGTCCGGCTACCTGACTCGACCGTCTGCCCATCCGACGGCACCCGCCAGGGAAGTTGTGCCCAGCACGGAGGCCGGACGTCAGCGCTTGGTCCGAAAGGGCGCGCAGGCAGAAGCAGTCCGGGCCACCGGACAGGCCCCACCCGGGGCTCACTCCAGGGGTGGGTCGGTGCCGGACCGGTAGCGGCGACCCAGCGGGCTGGTCCACGTGCGTACGCCGGTCTCGGGGTCGTACCTCAGTTTCCAGCGACCGTGCGTCTTCGCGTTGTGGTGCTGCCGGCACAGCGGGCCGAGGTTGACGGTGACCGTGCGGCCGTCCTCACCGTGGAAGGTGAGCACGTGGTCGCAGTCGCAGTCCTGGGCCCGCCGCGAGCAGCCGGGAAAGCCGCAGACCCGGTCGCGGGCTGCGACGAAGGCCCGCATGGCCGCGGACGGGCGGTACGTGTCGGCTCCGCGGTCGACCAGCTGCCGGGTCCCGGGGTCGGTGGTCCAGCGCACCCAGTCGCGTTCGGCTGCGAGCCGTCGAGCGAGCGGGCCCGGGACCGGGCCGTAGCCGGGCAGCTCGGCCGGGTTGTCGGCGAGCCCCAGCGCGGTCGGCAGGTCGAGCACGACGGCCACCGTCTGCGCTCCCCCGCACCGGCATCGCGGCAGGTCCCCGCACAACGAGGGAGCCGGAGCCTCAGCCGGAGCAGCATCCACGCTGGATGGGGGCCGGGCCGACACGATCGCGGCGACGAGGTTGTCGACGCGCAGCGCGTCCATTCCCGGGTCCTCGGCCCCGACAGACCTGCGCGCAGCCTGGTCGGCGGACGCCAGCTGGCTCAGCGCCGTCCAGGCGGGGGCGGCCACGTCGGCGGGCAGGGTTACCCACCAGCCCTCCATCGCGTCCGGAAGCGGGCTCCGGTCGATCGTGCGCGCAGGCTGCGGCCTGCCGGTGCCGGCGCAGCGCCGCAGGGGGGTCGACCGACACGATCGCGCGGGCCGTCGCGCGCTTCATCTCGGCAAGGGTCTGCTCCGGGGCCTTCGCCAGCACCCGCGCCTCCACAGCTTCGGACACCTGGGGCTCCAGGTCGCGCACGCTGTCGGTCAGGTGCGCTGCCTGCTGGTAGCTGATCCGGCCCGTCTCCAGCGCCCGCTGGGTCGCCGGGCGCAGGTGGACCATGTCGTGCGCGACCCGGGTCCGGTGCGCCGCGGTCACAGGCGCCAACCGCAACGCGGCGCCGACCTCGTGCCGCGCCAGATCACCCTCGACGCCGGCGTCCTCGGTCGCGTCGACCACGGCCGAGAGCGCTCGCTGCTGCAGCCCGTCGACCATCGCCTTGATCCGCTCGATCGCCTCGATGAGCTCCACCCGAGACTCTCCGTCCAGCGACGCGGGGTCGATCGCCAGCAGCACGGCCAACGACTCCGGGCTGGGCTCGCGCTCCAGGACGGACCTGACCAGCAGCGGCGCCAGGCGCGGGTCGACCGGCCGCGGACCCGCGGTCGGTGCCGGCGCCGGAGAGCTCATGACCGCAACCTACGAAGAGGGTTGGACACAACCCCGCCCCACGGATCTCGGCAGGCGGGAGAGATGCAGGCGTTTCGCCATGCCCCTCCGCGGTCATCACGGCTGCGTGTCCAGCCACGACAGCGCACCGCGGACGCTCTGGCTGCTGCGTCACGCAGAGTCCGAGGGTAACGTCGCCGACTCGCGAGCCCAGGACGCCGGAGCCGAGCGGCTCGACCTGGTCGCGCGGGACGCCGACATGCCGCTGTCCGAGACGGGCCGACGGCAGGCTGCTGCCCTCGGCCGGGCCTGGCAGGCGCTCCCGCCCGACGAACGGCCGACCGTGGTCCTGTCCTCGCCGTACGAGCGGGCCATGCGCACGGCCGAGCTCGCGGTCATGGCCGCGGGTTGGGACCTCGAGGTCTTTCGCGACGAGCGGCTGCGGGAGCGCGACCTGGGGGTCCTCGACGGCTTCACCAAGCACGGCATCGAGCAGCAGTTCCCGGACGAGGCGGCGCGGCGGAAGTGGCTCGGCAAGTTCTACTACCGTCCCCCGGGCGGTGAGAGCTGGGCGGACGTCGCCGGACGGGTGCGGGCCGTCGTCGACACGGTCGAGCGCAGGTACGCCGGGGAGCGCGTCGTCATCGCGAGCCACCAGGCCGTGCTGATGCTCTTCCGTTACGTGCTGGAGGGCCTCACCGAGCAGCAGGTCCTCGACATCGACGCAGAGCACCGCATCGCCAACGTCGGGCTGCTCCGCTACCGGTACGACGGCACCGCCCCCCGGCTCGAGGCCTTCAACGACACACGCCACCTGGACGACCTGCGCGAGCCTGTCACGAGGGAGCCCGATGTCGCCTCCGCCGAGCAGTGACCCGGTCGCGGTCACCCCGTCCTACCTGCGGGAGTGGCCGCTGCCCGAGGCCGAGGGCGGGAAGGAGGGCCGGGGCCGCACCCTCATCGTCGGTGGCTCGGCCGAGACCCCTGGTGCGGTGCTGCTCGCGGCCGAGGCGGCGCTGCGATGCGGCGCCGGCAAGCTGCAGGTCGCGACCGCCCGGTCCGTGGCGCACGCGGTGGCGGTGGCTCTTCCGGAGGCACTGGTCCGCGGCCTGCCCGAGACGACCAGTGGCGCCGTCCGAGGAAGTGCGGCCGAAGAGATCGGTGAGCTGGCCGGCGAAGCCGACTGCCTGCTGGTAGGGCCAGGACTCGTCGACCCCGCGGAGAGCGCGGCCCTGGTGCGGGGGCTGTTGCCCGGGCTCCGGACGCCGCTGATCCTCGACGCGCTGGCGCTGGCCGCGGTCACCGAGGACGTGGGCTGCCTGCACCACCTGGGCGGCCGCGCCGTGCTGACCCCGAAC